>CAZDGP010000058.1:0-1477 GCA_964505085.1 uncultured Thermoplasmatales archaeon | reverse complement strand
GGCGCGACCGGTGCTGCACCTCCGCTCTCTTCCGTGCGGCGACGGGCGCGCCGGGAGCCCGCTGAAGGCCGCCGAGGCCTTCGAGGGCCGCGGTGTGACCGGCGCTGAGCGTTAGCGAAGCGACGGGCGCGCCGGGATTTTCGACCGCGGACAAGCCGCGGTCTCTGCGCGCATCACAGATACGCGCACGAACCCAAGGGTTCGAATCCGCCGCGCCCTCCGCTCGCGGGGCTCGCTACGGGCGCGCCGGGATTCGAACCCGGGACCATCGGCTTAGGAGGCCGACGCTCTATCCAGGCTGAGCCACACGCCCATATCGCAGATCATCCATCCCCACGGGCCGACGCTCTCCAGGCTGAGCCACACGCCCAGGGGGAGCGCGCGAAGCATCCGGCTCCTCCTATAAACGTGGTGCGTTCCCCCTGCGGGGCCCGCGTATCCTCCAACCTGGAGCCTGCGCACGGAACGCTTCGACCACCGTCCCAAAGACGTTAATACCCTCCCAGGGTAGTGTCATCTTGCCCGCGAAGACGGGATGACGCTTCGCGGGGGGACGTCGGCCTGGGGCGTTGGATCGCCTCCGATAAGCCTCCCTGCCTCCAAGCAACCTTCCGATCCCCTGGCCTCGGGCCGACGCTTCCTTTCTTCCCACCCCAACCCCGCCTCGAGGCTGGGCCTCGACCGTTGGGGGTTGGTCGTGCGCCGTGAGGCTCCATGCGGTGGCGGGACCCTGCGCCAGCGTGCCTCCGGCAAGGTTTAAGTCCGTGGAGCAGGTAGAACGGGCAGCCCCCCAGGGGACGCGCACCAGGGTGACTCCCATGCGACGCAGGCTCTTCACCATCTTCGCCATCGCTCTCCTCCTCGCCACCTCCCTCGCGGGGTGCATGGACCTCCTCGGCCAGTTCCAGAACCGCACCGCCGGCCCCGGGGACCTCGCCGAGGACTTCATCCGGAACGACCCGTACACGAAGCTCGTCATCGAGCTCGACCACGCCCCCAACGCCGCCCCCAACGATGAGGCGGTGCAGATGCTCAAGAGCACCGCCCAGAACGTCCTCGCGAAGGACACCGTCACGGTGGAGCAAAGCGCCGAGCTCCCCACCCGGGGCCAGGACCACAGGTACACGTGGGAGGAGCTCGCCGAGCTCGAGGAGGAGCACCGCGACCGGTACCCCGAGGGGGACACCATGGTCCTCTACATGCAGTACGTGGACGGCGGGAGCGAGGAGGACCAGGGCGACGGTCGCGTCCTCGGCGCCGCGTACCGCGGAAGCAGCGTGGTGATGTTCAAGGGCAACATCCGCAAAGCGAGTTGCACCGACTGCGGACTCATCAACAGCAAACCCCAGGAGCGCTACGTGGAGCGCGCCGTCATCGTCCACGAGCTCGGGCACGTCCTGGGCCTCGTGAACAACGGCATCCCCATGGTGGAACCCCACGAGGACGCGGACCACCCGCACCACAGCGACAACCAGGA
>CAZDGP010000057.1:0-11634 GCA_964505085.1 uncultured Thermoplasmatales archaeon | reverse complement strand
GTGTTGAAGGCGTGGTGCGCCATCATCTCGAAGGTGGTGAGGTGGCGCCCGCTCTTGCCCACGCTGTCGAGGTCGTTGAGGCGGATGCAGGGCTGGCTGATGGCGAGGGGGTTCGCGGGGGGGCGGCTCGCGCCGCTCGTGACGTGGGGTTGGAAGTCCGCGATGCTGGCGATGGTGAGGTAGATGTCGTCCCGCCATCGGGCCACCACGGGTCGCCTGTCCACGCGCGTGTGGTCCCGGTCCTCGAGGAACCGGAGGAACCGCTCCCGCATCTCGGCGAGGGTGAACTCGCGTTCGGTGAGGGGGTCCCCGATGAACCCGTACTCCACGCAGGGGGGGTCGCCGCAGAGCTCCACCTCTGGGTCCTGGGTCCAGAACCACATCTCGCAGGTGGGGCACCGCTTCCGCTCGAAGCCGTGCTCCTCGAAGAAATCCAGCTGGTACGCATCTTCCAGCGACACGATGACCACCGGGGCGGCGCCCCGCGGCACCCATACCTCCCGGCGCTTCATAAGGGTTCCGCAGTGGTGGAGGTGGCCGCCAGCGTGTCCGTGGTATCCAGAGGAACCTATAGTCACCTATAGGGGTCTATAGGTCGTGGGCCAGGGGTCACGGCAACCGACCGAAGCTCCCTCCGTCGTCCTCAGGCTCCTCCTCCTCGTCCCTGGGGTCGCCATCCGCCGCCTCCAGCTCCCCCTCCACCAGCTCCAACCGCGCCATAGGCGGCGTGTCCACCACCCGCAGCACCTGCACGAGGTCGTAGGGCGCCGTGAGCGCCTGCGTCACGATGCCCTCCGGGTCCGGCGTGGACTCCACCGCCTCCACCACGTACGTGTCCTCCGCCTCGAGGTACCGCACCTCCCGCACCTCCACATCGAACCCGCCGGTGGCGCGCTCACCCAGGCACACCGCCAGCACGAAGTACTCCTCCAGGTCCACCTCCGGGACGCTCCCCGCGTCCAACGCGTCCCGCGTGTGCTCCAGCCAGAAGCGCTGGAGCGCCATGGTGTCATCCAGCACGAAGACGTCCGGCTCCTCCGGGCGCACCCCGGAGCGGTTCCCCCGGTCCAGACGGGTCCACATCGTGGACTCCCCCTCGTACCCGGGGTCGGTCATCCCCTCTGCTCCTTGCGGAAGGCCCCGCTCCAGGCGCCCGTCCGCACGGGGGCGCCCAGGTCCACGAGCACGGTCTCCAGCGCCTGGAGGCCCGCCGCGAGCTCCGCGAAGGTGGCGGTGCCCAGGTGCCCCACGCGGAAGATGTCGCCCTTCACCGGGCCCTGCCCGCCGGCGATGACGACGCCGTGCTCCTCCTTGAGCTTCCCCCGCACGTCCCCGTCGCTGACGCCCTCCGGGTACCGCACGGCCGTGACGGTGTCCGAGGCGAAGGCCAGGTCCGGGAAGAGCTCGAGGCCCATGGCCTCCACCGCCGCCCGCACCGCCCGGGCCTGACGCGACACGCGATCGAAGCGCTCGACGAGCCCCTCCTCCGTGGCCACCCGCAGCGCCTCCCGCGCGGCGAGGTGCAGGGGGATGGCGGGCGTGAAGGGCGTCTGGCCTCCCGTGCGCATGCGGTCCAGGTGCTTCCGGAGGTTGAGGTAGTACCCCGCGTCGGGGTCCATGGCCTCCTGGGCTGCGTCGCTGGCGCTCACGAAGGCGAGACCCGCGGGGGCGCCCAGGCACTTCTGGCTCCCCACGATGGCCACGTCCACGCCCCAGTCGTCCACGGGCACGTCCATGCCGCCGATGCTCGTGATGCAGTCCGCCACCACGAGAGCGCCGTGGTCGTGGGCGAGCTCCGCGATCTCCCGCAGGGGGTTCGTCACGGCGGTGCTGGACTCGTTGTGCGTGAGGAACACCGCCTTGGGCTCCGCCTCCTCGAGGGCAGCGTCCACCGCGTCGAGCGTGGGCGCTTCCCCCCAGGGTGTCTCCACCACGGTGGCGTCCCCGTACTTGCGGGCCAGGGTGGCGAAGCGGTTGCCGAACTTCCCGTTGTCGATGGCCACCGCCGCGTCGCCCTCCTGCAGGAGGCTCTGGGCGGCGGCGTCCATGCCGATGGTGCCGCTGCCGGCGAGGACGGCCACGTCGTCCGTCGTCTGGAACACCTCCTTCAGGAGCCGCTCCAGGTCCCGGTTCACCTCCGTGAACTCGGGGCTCCGGTGCGCCACCGCCTGCCGTCCCGCGGCACGGAGCACGCGGGGATGCATCTTCACGGGGCCGGCGAGCAGGAACGTGTTGTCCTCCGTGTCGAACATGGGGAACCCGGTCCCGGATGCTCCCGCGGGCTTATAGGTTCTGCGAGGGGGGACGTGCGGTGGTTGGTGGGGTGGTGGGTGAACGCGGGGACCCAGGGGTTCAGGTGTTGCCGTGGCAACCCCCGGGATGTCGGAACGCCCGCCACCCACCCCCGGTGCCGGAGAGGAGACAGGGTGGGTTCCGGCACCGTACACCCCTCCCCGGCCGCCCCGGGCCTCCGCCCCCGTCGTGAACCGGTGAGGGGGCGAGGTAGGGCGGTAGGGAGGTAGGAGGTAGGGAAGAAGGGCGGGGGGGGCGGGGTGGATGGAGGATGAGGATCGATGTAGCGGAGCCCCCGCACCTTGACACGGTCTGGCACGCCGTTCCCAGAAGGTTTAACCTGGGGAACCCGGTAAGGGGTAACGGGCATGGCCTCACTCACCTACGACGACCCCTTCGAACCCGCGTCGGTGCTGCGCCGCCACGGGCTCAAGGCCACCAGCCAACGCCGCGCCATCCTCCAGGTGCTCCACGAGAGCCGGGACCACCCCAGCGCGGAGGAGGTCCACGCCAAGCTCCAGGGTGAGCACCCCACCGTGAGCCTCAGCACCGTGTACGACACCCTCGGACGCCTCGAGGAGCAACGCATCGTGCAGACGCTCCACGCCGGCGACGGTGTCACGCGGTACGAGTTCAACGCCGCACCCCACGTGAACGTGATCTGCCGCGACTGCGGCAGCATCCTCGACATCCCCAGCCCCCAGCTCCAGGCGCTCTTCCGGGACGTGGAGCGCCGCAGCCGCTTCGCCCTGAGCGAGCAGCACGTGGAGCTCCAGGGCCGATGTCGCGACTGCCGCGACAGCAGCACCTGACCTCCTCTCACCTCCGGCGGCCGGTCCGCCCCTCCGAAGCCTCACGCTCGATGACCTAGCAACGGCACCAGCATCTCCTCCTCCCCCAACCCCCCGTGATGCCCCTTGAGCCTCGAGGGCCCATGCTCCCCGTACCGCACCCCCAGGGTGCGGCCGCCCCGCGCCATGAGCGCCAGGTCCCCGTACCTGCCCCGAACCCCCTCCGCCGCAGCGTCGGGACCGTAGATGCCCCGGGCCAGAAGCTCCTCCTGGGTGCGCACCGCCGCCCCGTGGGGGAACCGGTCCTCCACGTACCCCCGCACCTCCTCCTCCCGCCCCGCCTCCACATGGAGGAAACGCACCCGCCCATCCCCCGTGGGCGGTGCCCGCAGCGCGGCGAGGAGCTCCCCGTGATGGGAGAGGTTCACGTGCAGGGGCGGGGGCGTCGGCACCATGCCATGGTCCGCCGTGGCCACCACCAGCGTGCCCGGGTCCTCCAGCACGTTCCCCAACCCCTCCATGAGCCCCGCATCCAGGAACCCGATGGCCTCCCGGAACGCATCGCTTCGCGGGCCCTGGGCGTGCCCCACCACGTCCACGCCGTCCCAGTACGCGATGACGAGCCCCGGACCCCCCGCCTCATCCAACGCCTCCCGGGTGGCGGCGGCGAGCTCCGGGAGGTCCCGGTACCCCACCACGTCGGCGTCCCCGTGAAGCGCCTCCGTGAGGGGGCTTCCCACGTGCTCGTCCCGCGTCACCACCCGGCACCCCACCCCCGCATCCACCGCCCGGGCCCCCAGGGTGGGGTGGGGAAGGAGGTCCCTCGGGTCCACGCCCTGCTCCGTGAGGTCCTGCCCCGTGCTCGCGGTGCGGAACCGGAGGAGGTTCACCACCTCATCCCGCTCCGGCCACCACGCCCAGGGCGCGGTCCACCCGTGGGTGGCGGGAGCGAGGCCCGTGTACAACGTGGGGAGGGCCGTGGCCGTGGTGCTGGGGAGCACGCTCGTCATCGGACCCGCCACCCCCTCCCGCGTGATCCGACTGAGGAACCCGGACCCGCCCATGGTCACGTGGTCCCGGAGCGCGTGCCACCCCAACCCGTCCACCACCAGGAGGAGCACACGCGCCACGTCCTCAACTTGCTCCGGCGGAAGCAGGTCCGGAGCCAGCGCGGGCAGGGCACCGCCCGCGTCGACGTCGAGAGCCTCCAGGAGCGAGCGGGCCACGTTCCCGATGCCAAGCCCCTGGAAGTGGGGAGCTACACCCTCCGCGGGAGCCTCACGGCCACGGAGCGTCTCCAGGAGGTTCCCGACCCGGGTCATGGGCTCCCCCAGGGCCCGTGGGGTGCTTAGGGGTTCGGGTTCCGATCCGGTCAGGAGCCCACGGCGGGTGCCTCGTGAAGGAACGTGGTGGAGGCGAGCTGGTCCACCAGGAAGGACGCCACGTCCGCCCGGGCCACGAGAGGCCGCATCCCGCTCCCCAGAGGCCCCGCCTCCACGGTCCCCGTGGGGTCACCGTCGGTGAGGCGCACCGCCCGCACCACCGTCCAGTCCACACCGCTTGCCTGCACGCGATGGGTCATGGCCACGCTGTCCGCCAGGAGCTCCGGCTGGAGCCTCGCAAGCAGCCAGGAGATGAACCGGCCCAGGAGCGACGGCGCGTCCCCCGGTCGCTCCACGCCCGCCCCCGTCTGCACCACGAGGCGTTGTACCCCGTGGGCGTCCATGGCCTCGAGGATGCACCCCATGCTCCGCTCCAGGAGGTCCGGCGGGCTCCCCCCGGCGTGTCCGAGGACGCTCACCACCGCGTCCGACCCCTCCACCAAGCGGTACACGGCGTCCGCGTCCAGCGCGTCCCCCTCCAGGACCACCACGCCCTCGTCGTTCCACCACGGGTCCGGGACCTTCCCCGGGTTCCGCACGAGCACCCGTACGCTGTAGCCGCGGTCCCGGGCCACCTCCACCACGTGGACCCCGGTGCCGCCGGTGGCACCCAGCACCGCCACCGTACCCACGTTCCAGGGATCCCCCACCATGGGTTCACACCCCCGTGATCTCCTCCAACCGCGTCCAGAGAGCCTCGCGCCACGCCCGGTCCCGGGCGGCATCGCTGGGCGTGCGCTCCGCGGGCCCGTGGAGGTACCCGCCGGTGCGGGGCTCCACGTCGGGGCTCGCGGCGAGGTGGGCGATGGCCCACCCGCCCTCCGCCGTGGAGCGCCGGCCCGCACCCGGGAGCCAGGCGGCAAGCCGCACGAGGTACCCCAGGCCCAGAGGGAGGCTGTCGAAGAGCGCCGTACCCGGGATGAACCCGGGGTGCAGAGCGTTGACGTCCACCCCCGCCTCCTCCCACCGGTGGGCCATGGTGAGGCTCCAGGCCACCATGGCGAGCTTGCTGCGGTTGTAGGCCCTCCGGATGGAGCTTCGCTTCGGGTCCTGCATGACGTCGAGGTCGAAGGTGTCGGCGCCGTAGTGGGCGGCGCTCGCCACGTTCACCACGCGCGCACCCTCCCCCAGCGGCCCCGACGCCGCGTCGAGGTCGTCCTGCAGGAGGTGCGTGAGGAGGAAGGGCGCCACGGTGTTCACGGCGAAGGTCTCGTCCAACCCGTCCTCCGTGGGCTCACGGTGGTGAGCCAGGGTCCCCGCGTTGTTCACCACGACGTCCACGCCGTCCGGGGCGCGATCCCGCACGCGCTTCGCCAGGCGCCGCACCTCGTCGAGGCTCGAGAGGTCCGTCTGGAGGAACGACGCGGCGCCCCCCGTGCGCTTGCGAAGCTCCCGCGCTGCGTGTTCCCCCTTGGCCTTGCGGCGCCCCACCACGTCCACCACGGCGCCGGCCTCGAGGAGGCGTTCGGCAGCGTCCAGTCCGATCCCGCTCGTGCCCCCCGTGAGGAGCACGTACGCACCGTCGAGGTCCACCGAGAGGGGGCTGGGCTCCGCCATGGTCGCACGTGGGGTCATGGGTCCCCGGGTACTCGAAGCTACCGGACCCACCACCCGGCGCTACGCGTCCTGCCGCGCCTCCAGGAGCGCGCGGAAGCGCTCCGGCGGTGCCGCCCCCTGCACCGCACGCCCCTCGTACACGAAGGTGGGCACCGCCTGCACCCCCAGCTCCCGGGGCTCCTCCAAGCGCTCCCTCAGCTCCGCGTCCAGGGACGCGTCCCCCGCGGCCTCCCGCACGAGGTCCGGGTCCACCTCCGCCGCCCGGGCCACGTCCACAAGGACCTCCGGGTCGCCGATGTCCCGCCCGTCCCGCCACAATGCGTCCATGGCGGCCTCGGCGAAGCGCCCCAGCGCATCCACCCCCGCCTCCTGCTCCACCCGGAGCGCCGCGCGGTGCGCCGGCCACGAGTCCACGTCCGTGAGCTCCGTCACCATCTCCACGTCCAGCTCCTCCGCCAGGCGCTCCACGTTCCTTCGCGCCCGCTCGTAGTACGCCTCCGACTTCCCGCTGGGCACCGCGTCGTCCAGCGTGCCGTCCTCCCGGCGCTGGTGGTGCCTGAGGTCGAAGGGCCGCCACTCCAGCGGCGGCGCGTCCTCGTCCTCGCCCGTGGCCTGCCGCAGGCTCTCCTTCCCCAGGTAGCAGAAGGGGCAGACGAAGTCGCTGTACACGACGATGGTACCGTCGGGCCACGTTGGGGGCATGGTTGGGTCCCGATACGGTCGGCTCCGGGATAAAGGGTGGTTGCATGGGTTGGAGCGGGGGCTGGAACGTGGGGTCCGAAGGCAGGGTGGGGCAGGGGGTGCTTCGAGAGCATCTTCGGGGGGCTCGGAACCTCCCCGCCGCCCGCCCCCGGCGCGGGACGCGAGTACGAGGAAGTTCCCACGCCGTACACCCCTCCCCGCCGCCCGGCGCCGCCTCCCCGCCTGTTCTGAAGAGAAACGAGACAGACCTATAGGGAACTATAGGTCCCTATAGGTGGCTATAGGTCGTCGTCTGGGGTGTGCTCGTGCCCCGCAGCCCCCATACCTTCTTATAGCACGGTGCGCGTCGAGGACCCAACACCTGCCCCCGTGGCCCCCTGGGTGCGTTCACCATGTTCGACGCGGAAGAGTTCATCGACGACGCCGTCGCCAAGCTGCAGAAGGAGATCACCGGCCCCGCCATCATCGCCGCCAGCGGCGGCGTCGACAGCACCGTGGCCGCCGTGCTCGCGGGGAAGGCCGTGGGGAAGGACCTCACCGCCATCTTCGTGGACACCGGGTACATGCGCAAGGACGAACCCGAGCAGGTGCGCACCCTCCTGGAGGAGGCCGGCGTCCAGGTGGACTTCGTCGACGCTCGCGAGGAGTTCTACAGCGCCCTCGAGGGCGTCACCGAGCCCGAGGAGAAGCGCGTGAGGATCGGGAACACGTTCATCGACGTCTTCGACCGCGAAGCCCACGAGGTCGACGCCGAGTTCCTCGTGCAGGGCACCATCGCCCCCGACTGGATCGAGAGCGGCGGCGAGACCCGGGACACCATCAAGAGCCACCACAACGTCGGCGGCCTCCCCGAGGAGATGAACCTCCAGGTGGTGGAGCCCCTCCGCGACCTCTACAAGGACGAGGTGCGGAAGGTCGCCCGCGCCCTCGACCTCCCCGTCGCTGAACGGCAGCCCTTCCCCGGTCCCGGCCTCGCCATCCGCGTCATGGGCGAAGCCACCCCCGAACGCACCGAGACCGTGCGGGAAGCCTGCGCCATCGTGGAGGAGGAGCTCGAGGACGCCGCCGACGCCGGCACCATCGAGCGGCCCTGGCAGTACTTCGCCGTGCTCCTCCCCGTCCGCAGCGTCGGCGTCCACGGCGACGTCCGCGTCTACGGCGACACCGTGGCCGTCCGCGCCGTCCAAAGCATGGACGGCATGACGGCGCAGTTCAGCCGCATCCCCCCTGAGGTCCTGGAGCGCATCAGCACGCGCATCACCAACACCCTCAAGGAGGACGTGAACCGCGTGGTGTACGATATCACCCACAAGCCCCCGGGCACCGTGGAGTGGGAGTAGGCCCCGAGACCTTCGCGCCCCGCCTCCCATCCACCCGAACCATTCTTACAGCCTGACCCCGTACCCACGGCCATGCGCCGCCGTGGATCCCGCGGACCCTTCCGCCTCGCGGACCTCGCCCAGCAGGTGGTGGGCGGGTTCCTCCTCGCCGGCCCCTTCGTCGTCACCGAGGAGGTGTGGAACCTCGCCGCCGCCATGAACCTCCTCCAGTGGGGCATCGTCGTCGCCATGGTCCTCCTCATCGGCGCCGGCGCCCTCTACGGCGCCGACGACGAGCGCGACCTCGAGGAGGAGGCCGAGGCGAGCCCCATCGGCATCCCCATCCGCTTCGTGAGCCTCATGCTCGTCGCCTACGGCAGCGTCACCATCCTCGCCCTCACCGTCAGCGCGCCCGCGGTCTTCGACGCCGGCCCCACCACCACCGCGAAGGCCGTGAGCATCGGCGCCATCTTCAGCGTCGTCGGCGCCAGCACCGCTGACAGCGTGTTCTAACCCCCCTCCCGGTGCCCTATGGATGGGTCCCTCAGACCGTGGACCCCGGCCGCCGCAGCATCCCGGGGCCCACGTCATCCCACGACCGCGCACCCGCCAGCGCCATGGCGTTCCGCACCTCGTCCCGGAGAAGCGTGAGCACGCGCTCCACCCCCGCCGCACCCCCCAGAGCGAGCCCCCAGAGCACCGGACGCCCCACGAGCACGGCGCTCGCGCCCAGGGCCATGGCCGTGACCACGTCCGTGCCCCGGCGCACACCGCCGTCCACGAGCACCGGCACGTCGCCCCCCACCTCCTCCGCCACCGATGGGAGGGCGTCCACGGTGGCGACGCCCGCGTCCAGTTGGCGCCCGCCGTGGTTCGACACCACGACGCCCGCGGCGCCGTGGTCCACCGCGAGCCGCGCATCCTCCGGGTGGACGATGCCCTTCACGATGACCGGGAGGTCCGTCTCGTCCACGAGCCACCGGAGGTCCTCCCACGTGAGGGATGGGTCCAGTTGCTCCTCCACGTACGCCGCCAGCGCGTCGCCGGTCCCGCCCTTGCTACCGCGGCGGGCGGAACCGCCGGCCTCCGGCTTCCCACCCCCCTCCGGCTCCGGCAGCGCCCCCTGGTCGAGGTCCGGGAAGTTCGCAAGGGAGAGGTCCGGCGGGAGGCTGAACCCGTTCTCGATGTCCCGCTCCCGCCGCCCCCACACGGGGCTGTCCACCGTGAGCACCAGAGCCTCGTACCCGGCGGCCTCCGCGCGCTCCACGAGGTCCCGCGTGAGGTCCCGATCACGGTACACGTACAGTTGGAACCACTTGGGGCCGGGGCTCGCCTCCGCGATCGCCTCCAGGCTCGTGGTGCTGAGGGTGCTCGCGCACATGAGGGTGCTCGCCGCGTGGGCTCCCTCCGCCGTGGCCGCCTCCCCATTGGGGTGCATGAGCTTGTGGAAGGCCGTGGGCGCAACCAGGACGGGTTGGTCGAGGTCCTGGTCCAGGAGCGTCACGCTCGCGTCCACGTTCTCCACGTCCCGGAGGACGCGGTGCACCAGGCGCCAGTCCCGGAACCCCAGCTCGTTGGCGCTGCGGGTACGCTCGTCGCCGCTGCCGCCGGCCACGTAATCGAAGGCCTGGGGGCTCACGAAGCCCCGGGCCTTCTCCCGGAGGTCCACGAGGTTCAGGATCTCCGGGTGGTCCGACCCCGAGGTCACGGGGGAGGTCACGCTCCGTCGTCGCCGTCCCCGTCATCCTGCTCCGCCGAGTCGGGGGGATCCGGGTTCGTCCACTGCGCTCCCCGCTCGAAGTACCGCAGGAGCTCCATGGGCAAGGGGATGACGACGGTGGTGTTCTTGTCGGCGGTGGCGTCGTTGATGGTCTGGAGCATCCGCACGAACATGCCGCCCTCGCTGGCGGTGAGGACGCGAGCGGCCTCGCCCAGGCGCTCGCTCGCCTGCTCCTCACCCTCGGCGTGGATGACCTTGGCGCGGCGCTCCCGCTCGGCCTCCGCCTGCTTCGCCATGGCGCGCTGCATGCTGGCGGGGAGCTCCACGTCCTTGATCTCCACGCCCGTGACCTTGATGCCCCAGGGGTCGGTGGCCTCGTCGATGGTCTCCTGAAGCACCTGGTTCAACCGCTCGCGCTCCGAGAGGAGCTCGTCGAGCTCCGACTTCCCCACGACGCTCCGGAGCGTCGTCTGCGCGATCTGGCTCGTGGCCATGCGGTAGTTCTCGATCTCCACCACGGCCGTCTCGGGGTCCATGACGCGGTAGTACGTCACGGCGTTCACCTGCACGGGCACGTTGTCCCGCGTCATGATCTCCTGCACGGGCACGTCCGCCGTGATGATGCGCAGGTCGATGCGGATGAGCTGATCGATGATGGGGATGATGAAGAAGAGGCCGGGGCCCTTGGCTCCGATGAGGCGGCCCAGGCGGAAGATCACCCCCCGCTCGTACTCCCGCACGATCTTGATGGCGTTGAAGAGGAAGACGAGGATGATGACGAGGGCGATGACGCCCAGCATGATCGTTGTGCTGCTAACCATGATGCTCCCCTGGCTCCTCCTCCGCCAAGGGGCTCCGAACCCTTAACGTTAGGCCCTCCCGCCCCACCACCTCCACGGGGTCCCCCTCGGTCACGGGCTCCTCCGCCACCGCGGACCACACCTCGCCCCGCACCTGCACCTGCCCCCGCTCCCCGGGAGCCAGGTCCTCCAGCGCCGTGCCGAAGCGCCCGCGCACGCTCTGGTGCACCTCCCGGTCCCGGAGCGTGCCCAACCCGTACGTGATGATGCCGAAGACGAAGAGCCCGCTGAAGGCAGCGGTGGCCACAGCCACCACGTAGAAGTCACGGAACCACGCCGCCGGCAGCAGCGGCTCCGTGGGAAGCAGGAGGGCGCCAAGGGCCAGCACCACGGCGCCGGCCACGCTCAGCACCCCGTGGGTGGGGGTGAAGACCTCCGCCACGAAGAAGACGGCGGCCAGGGCGATGAGGAGCACGCCGGCGGTGCTGAAGTCGAAGGTGCCGAGGCCGATGAGGCCCAGCAGGAGCAGGATGGCGCCGATGGTCTCGGGCACGTACGTGCCGCCGGCGGCAAGCCCGAAGATGACACCGTAGAACCCCACGGCCAGGAGGAGGAAGGCCACCTGCGGGTTGCTGATGACGCGCACGATATCGCTTGCGAAGGACGGTTCCACGTGGAGGAGCTGCGCGTCCTCCGTCACGAGGATGCGTTCGGACCCGTCCACCGTGAGGGTGGTGCCGTGGAGGTCGTTCAGGAGCCCCTGGAGGCCGTCGGCGGTGGCGTTCACGAGGCCCGCGTCCACGGCCTCCGCTCCCGTGTAGTCCGTGTTGTTCCGCACGATCTCCTCGCTGAGGTTCACGGGGCGGTGCCGCGCCTCGGCGATGGTACGCATGAAGCTCGCCAGGGCGTTGATGGTCTTCTGGTCCGCCGCGCTCGTGCCGCCGGGACCGCTCTGCACGGGCATGGCGCTCCCCATGCTCGTCCCCTCCTCCATCCCCGCCAGGTGCCCCGAGAGCAGGATGTACGTGCCGGCGCTGAACGCCGTGGCCCCCTGGGGACCCACGTACGTGA
>CAZDGP010000056.1:8406-11903 GCA_964505085.1 uncultured Thermoplasmatales archaeon | reverse complement strand
GGGTGGTGGTCCACCACGATGACGTGGCTGGCCACGTCCTCGAGCTCCAGCCCGTCCGGAGGGAGGTCCATGAGCACCACGCACTCCTGCCCCTCCCCCGAGAGCTCCTCCACGCCGTTGGCGGAGAGCTCACGCTCGGCGGTGACGTGGAAGTCCACGCCCTCCCGTTCGAGGGCGCGGACGAGAAGCCCCGCCGCGGCGAGCCCGTCGCCGTCGGCGTGGCAGAGGATGCGGACGTAGTCCTGGTCCTGCAGGAGACCGGCGGCGCGGTGGGCCGGCTCCGCGAGGGCCATACCACGGCCTCACTCGACCAGGAGCTTCGCCGTGGCCGGAGAGTACACCCAGTCGTGGGGGAGGTTCCCCTGCTCCTTGTGGTAGCGGGCGACGCGCCGGATCTTGGACTCGATGAGTTGGAGCCCGCGGCGGTTGTGGTTGTCCTTGGGGTGCTGGGAGAGGTGCTCCCGGAGGTTCACCGCACGCCGCATGAGGTTCATGAGGTCCTCGGGCACGCTGGGTGCCAGGTCGTGCTCCTCGACGATGCGTCCGAGCTTCTTGCCGGTGGCCACCTTCACGTCGGGGACCGCGAACTGGTCCCGGAGGATCATGCCGATCTCGCTCGTGGTGTGCCCCTCCTGGGCAAGCTCCACGATCTTGTCCTCCACCTCGCCGGCCTCGAGCTCGCTCCAGTCCGGGTGCTCCTCGCGCGGGGGCCGCGTCGAACCCGACGAGCCCCGTTTCCTTGCATGCATGCGTGCCATGTCGTTCTCCTCCATCGGGAGGCCACGTGGCCCCGATTTCCGATGAACGCCAGCCCAACCCGCTGACCGTGGACGGAGCCGGGGAGGGAGGCAGATGCGGGCGGCCTTAAAGAACCTTTCGCCGCGGAACGTGCCGCGAGCACCGTGACGCTTCCGGGGAAACACCTATCTCCCCGCAAGCGCACTCCCGCCCAGCCTGGAGGCTGACCCTTGCAACGAACCACCTTCCTCGCGCTCCTGGGAGCTCTCCTCTTCCTGGTGGCGCCCCTCGCCGGATGCGTAAGCCCCGCAGACGACCTCGACGCCTCGTCCACCCCCGACGACCTCGCGGATGCATTGCCTCTGCCACCGACGGACGCGGACTTCGCGAGCATCGTCGTGAACGACCACGACCACGACGACACGAGCCTGCACGTGGACCACGCGGGCCTCGACCTCGTGGGCTTCGACACCCTCACGGAGGACCTCGCGCCCTGGGCCTGGTACAGCGGGTACAGCGAACCCGACGTCCACGGGGACCTTGCCGTCGTCGCCTCCGTGGAGGGGAACCGCGCCTTCACCCTCGTGGACGTGAGCGATCCCGCGGACCCCGAGGTCCTGAGCCACTTCTACAGCTGGGGTGAGAACTGGGATGCGCGCTTCAGCGACGACGGGCGTTTCGTCTTCGTCGGTTGCCAGGGTGGCACCCCCGGCGGCGCGTACACGCAAGCCACCGGCGTCGGCGCCTGCATCGCCCCCGAGGGCCACGCGCCCCAGGACACCGTGGAGAACGCCGTCATGGCCGTGGACATCACGGACCCCGAGGATCCGGAGCTCGTGGCGTGGACCCCCAGCGGCAGCATCCACAACCTCGAGACCACGACGCTGGACGATGGCACCGTGCTCGTCGCCACCAGCGCCGGGGACCTCCTCGAGTACCTACCTGACGAGGAGCGCTTCGAGCTCCTCACGAACTTCGATGCGCGCCACGACGTGAGCTTCGGCGACCACCCCGAGACCGGCGTCACCTACATGTTCACGGGGACGCAGGACCTCACCATCTACGACGTGTCGACCCCCCGGGACCCCGAGATCGTGGGCGCCCTGGACCCCCAGGAGCTCCCCGAGGGCGTCACCGCGTGGCACGAGCAATCCCCCAGCCCCACCCTCGTGGACGGGCGATGGATCCTCGCGGGTGCCGGCGAGGACAGCGCGGGCATCCCGGGGACGCTCACCATCTTCGACATCACGGACCCCGCGAGCATCGAGGTGCGGGGCACGTGGACGCTCCCCGGCGGCCCCTACACGGAGCAGGGAAGCTACAAGTTCAGCCTCCACAACATCGACGTGAACGCCGACGGGCAGGTGGCGGTGGCCATGTACCACGCCGGCGTGTGGGTGCTGGACGCCAGCACCCAAGCGCGCCAGGACGCGCCCGTGACCCTCGCCGCGTACCAACCGCACGAGGAGCGCCTGAACCCGCCCATGGCCACGCCATACGGGGCCTTCGTGAACGTGCCCTACGTGTGGGGTGCGCAGTGGCATGCGGACGGGCACCTCGTGGTGCCGGACATGAACACGGGCCTCTACGTGCTCGAGAGCGCGTGGCCCGTGAGCGCCTCCGCCTCCGTCAACGCCTCCGCGACCTGACGAGGCTCGCGCCCGCGACCAGAGCCAACGCCACGCTCAGGGCGCCGAGCCCGGGCGTGGCGTAGGCTCCCTCATCCCCGCGTCCCTCTCCTTCGGTCCCGTCGCCGCCAGCGCTGGCCACGGGGATCGTGTAGTCCCGCCCGGTCTCGTTGTTCTCGTCCACGTGCCCGGGGTGGTGATGCTCCAGGGTGCCTGGGACGCCCTGGTGGTGGTCCACGTAGCTGGAGAAGCGCACGTTCGTGAGCGTGTCCCCGGGTGCGGGATCGTCCACGGCCCCCGCGTACACCTCGATGGTGACGTACCCGGGTGCGGTCTCCACCAGGCCGCCGCCGGCGGCGCTCACGTCCCCGTGGATGCCCATGGACGCCCCGTCCGGCGGGTAGACGAGGTCCCGCGTGATGACGGGCGCCCGCCCGGCGAGGAAGTACTTCGCGCCGTCGCTGTCCATGCGGAACCGCGCCACGTACGGGTCCCCCTCGTCGTCCTCGTCGCTTCCCGCGTGGTCCCAGTACACGTCGAAGTACGTGCGCCCGTCGATGGGGTCCTTCGTCCCCGACGGCCCGGGGTTCGTGAGGTTCGTCACCTCCAGCGTGATGACGAGGGTGTCATCGTCGGCCCGCCACGCGAACCACACCTTCGTCACATCCAGGGAGGGCTCGTGATGCTGCTCCTCCAGGTGGATGGCGTCCCCCCGCGGGTCCGTGATCTCCGGGTTCGCCATGGACCCTGCCGCGGCGAAGGGCGCGGTGAGGAGCATGGCCGTGAGCAGGATGAGGGCGGCGCTACGCATCGCCCCCACTGGACCGGGGGTGGTAGAAGGCGTTTGCGGTGACGGGCCCGGGGACCTATAGGTGGCTATAGGTCGTTGTGGGTGGGGGGTGGTGTGGGTTCCTCGATACGCACGCGCCCCTCCGCTGGGCGCCACGTGCTAACCCCCGGTCTGATCCTTTTGCTCCCGTCGCTCCGCTGGCGTCTTGGGTACTAGGGAGGGCCAGCCGTAGCGAAGCGGAGGCGGCCCTCCTTGAGACGCGATTCGCCCCGCGAATCGCGGCGAGAGGAGGGCCAGGACCGGTTCGGAACCTCCTCCGCTACGCTCCGGACGTTCCGAAT
>CAZDGP010000056.1:4630-8306 GCA_964505085.1 uncultured Thermoplasmatales archaeon | reverse complement strand
AGGGCCAGGACCGGGAATCGAACCCGGATCGGGGCCTCCACAGGGCCCCAGGATAACCACTACCCCATCCCGGCCAGGAAGAGGTGCCCACAAGGGCGGGCCGGCTAAAGTGGTCCCGGTATTTGAAGGTTGCCGTGGGAGATGGAGGGATGGGGAAGAGGAGGGGGGTGGGGTTGCCCCGGCAGCTGGGGGATGCCCTGACCTTAGCTGAAGAACTTGCTGATGACCTTCCGCTCGGCAGCTTGGAGGCGGTTGTGCACGGCGGCCTTGCTGATGCCGAAGATGCTGCTGAGGTCGTCCAGCGTGATGTCCCGGGGCGTGTTGTAGAAGCCCAGGGCGAGGCCGGTCTTGATGACCTCGAGTTGCTTCTGCGTGAGGTTCTCGGCGAAGGCGCCGTGGGTCTGCTGCTCCGTGTGGAAGTCCTCGATGCGGACGAGCTTGAAGTCGTCCCACCAGCCTTCCTCGACGCCCTTCTCGTACTCCTCGAGCATCTCCGCCAGGTCCACCTCGCCGGGGACGAGGAGGCGGCTGAAGAGGTACCCCTCCTTGATGAGGGTGGGCTCCAGGATACCGTCGTCACCGAAGTACCGGAGGGTGAAGGCCGCGGGGTTCTTGCTCGCCTGCATGCGCTTGAGGTTGAGGGAGACCTGGACGTTGGCCTCGTCGCTTCCGCTGTCGAGGACCTGCACGTCCCCGAAGATGTCGGGGAGCACGTCGAGGACCTCCTGCTGCGCATCCTCCGCACCGAGGATGGAGAGGACGCCCCGCCCGGTTCCGGTGGTGGGATCCCAGCTCTGGTGGTTGAAGACCATGCGGAGGTCCTCCGAGCGTTTCGTGAGCGCGCACAGCGGGAAGGCCTCGCTCCGGATCTTGTAGACGACTTCGGTGAGACTCATGTCACTCGCCACGCCCCCTACCACGCTCCTCATTTATATGTTTGATGAACGGTGGAGCACGCCTCGGTTCAGGTTGCACCTGAATCTGAAGGTTCGGTGCGAACTCGAACCATCTGCTCCCGACCTGGCGCCGTGAGCACCCGCAGGAACCCGGGGAACGCCTCGTCGAGCGACCGGTTCCCCGTGTCCACCCGGAGCTCACCCACCGACGCCACCTTCGACGCCGTGGCCGCCACCGTCACATGCTCCACCCCCACCCGCCGCAGCACCGCCGGGGACACCTGCTGCGTGCCCCGACCCAGGACGAAGCCCTGACCTCCCAGCGGCGTCACCCACACGCGCGCCGGCAACGTGACCTCCAGGAGGTCCCGCTCCGCCGCATCCCGCACCACCACCTCCCCCTCGCGCCACACGTCGAACCCCAGGAGCGTCCCCTCGAAACCCAACGCCTCCTTCACCGCCTGGAACGTGCTCCCGGCCCCAAGCACGTGGCTCACCCCCGGTTCCTCACGCACGCGCTCCGCCACCGCCTCCGCCACCGCCTCCCGCTCCACGGCGGGGCTCGCCCCCACGTCCTTCGCCGCCTGCACCGCCCCGTGCACCGGCACCCGAAGCACCCCCTCGAGCTTGACCTCCAACTGGTCCCGCCGGTACGCCTCCTCGTCGATGTCCAGCACCTCCCGCTCCTCCACGTCGTCCCACGCGAGCGCCACCGAGGCGGCCTCCTCCGGCGTCCCCGCGAAGACCGCGCTGTACATCTTCACGCCGCTGGGCACACCCAGCACCGGCGGCCCATCCCCACGCCCCGACAGCGCCTGAGCCACGTCCGCCGCGGTGCCGTCCCCGCCCACGAAGACGAGGAGGTCCACGTCGAAGCCCAGGAGCGCTTCCACCGCGCGCCGCGTATCCGCAGGCGTCGTGGGATGCCCCGGCGCATAGGCCGCGAGCGTGCTCACGCCCGCAGCCTCCAGCACATCCTCCCCCATGGGCGCCCCCGCCGTCACCCACACGACAGCCTCCCCCCGGGCCTCCACCGCCTCCACGAAGCGCAACGCCCGCTCCCGCGCCACCGGCTCCGCCCCCAGCTCCCGAGCCCGCGCCACGTCGTCCGTGCCCTTGAGCCCCACGGCACCGCCCATGCCCGCGATGGGGTTCACCAGGAGACCCAAGCGCATCGTCATCGCTCCGCCATGCCACCTCCGGGGCGTAAGCGCTTCGGTGCCACACGGGGGCGCCGGAGCCCAGGTGCACCACAAAGGTCATAACCCCCACCAGCGCACGAGGAACCACACATGGCGCGTCCCTCCTGGCTCCCCCGCACGAACCCGCGCTCCCCCGCCCTGGTGGCGCTCCTGGTCCTCATGGTGCCCACGCTCCTCGCCGGGTGCGTGGGTCCCGAGGGCCCCACGCTGGGAGCCTCCGGAACCGTGACCGTTCCCGAGCTTCGCGCAGGCTTCGTGGCCGAGTACCAGGGCGAGGGCGTGGTGGTGGACGCCGCCCACGGCACGTACCTCACCACCCTCCTGAGCCCCACCGGGAACTACCCCCGCCCCTACGAGCTCCTGCCGGAGCACACGCTCCGCGTCCGAAGCGACGCCACCCCCGTCACCGCCATGGACGCCGCCGGCGAACCCCGGGAGGTCATCCGCGTGATCCTGGAGGACGTGGCGCCCGACGGCACCACCGTCCGCCTCGTGGAGCAGCATCTGGACGCCCGCACCCTCGCCACCGTGAGCACCACCGCCAGCCACGTGGTGGGTCGCGGCCAAGCCTCCTTCGCCCTCGTGAAGTGGAACCACACCGTCCGGGGTCTCCCCCTGGACCTCGACCTGCTCCACGGGCAACGCCTCGCCCCCGGCACCAGCGTCCAGGCCGCCGGCACCCCCGTGCAGGTGGACGGCTCCGCCGACGGCGTCGAAGCCCACCTGAACACCCCCGCCCGCAAGGACGTGGAGCTCGTGCTCCGGTACCGGGACGACGTGCCCGTGCCCGTGCACCACGAAGCCCACGACCCCCGGGGTGACGGCGCGCGGTTGACGCTCTCCAAGTTCACGCAGGGCACCGGCGACGTCCTCCCCACCGGAGCCACCCGGGACGAAGCCACGCCCTACAGCGCCCGCGCCTGGACCGAGCCCGCACCCCCCGAGGAGCGCACCGACTACCTCCCCCTGGGCCTCGCCACCGCCCTGGACACCGCCCGGGACCAGGTGCCCCGCGTCGACGCGTACCTCCGGGAGCACCCGGACGCCCGCGTGAGCTACGCCGCCCACAACACCACGTGCCGCCGCGACGACCCCGCGCACCTCGCGGGAGGCCGCTGCCACCGGTGGCTCATCACCCTCGACCACGGCACCGACGAAACCGTCACGGTGGACGTGGAGCACCGGTCCCTCATCCCCGACGGCCCCCTCGTAGCCAGCCGGACCCACGCCCGCGAAGCCGCCCCACCCTCCGCCGAGGTCCCCTGGTCCGACAACCGACCCCGGCGCGTCCCCACCGACGTCCTCGTGGCCCTCTCCCAGAGCGTGCTGGACCGTCCGGCGGACCACATCCGGTACACCCCCCACGGCGGAGAAGTGGAGCTCGCGTACCCCGAGAGCTCCGCCGACACCCGCAACGAGTTCATGGTGCCCGCCCTCCACGTGGACCCCGGCACGGGCCTCGCCACGAGCTTCTTCGGACCCCCCGCCTGGACCCGCGGTCGCTGACCACGCCCCGCGCGGTTACTTGTCCGATCCTTCGTCCCCAGCCTTCAGCACGGGCTCCCGCGCCGCCCGCAC
>CAZDGP010000056.1:0-4530 GCA_964505085.1 uncultured Thermoplasmatales archaeon | reverse complement strand
CGTGTTGTGGGGGGCGCTCTTCACGACCTCCGGGTCCTCGTTCGCGATGTGCACGAGGGCCTCCACGAAACGGTCCAGCGTCTCCTTCGACTCCGTCTCCGTGGGCTCGATCATGAGCGCCTCATCCACGATATGGGGGAAGTACACCGTGGGCGCGTGGACGCCGAAGTCCAGCAGGCGCTTCGCGATGTCCAACGCCCGGATGCCCTTCTCCTCCTTCAACCGACGCGCGCTCAGCACGAACTCGTGCTTCCTCAGGTCCCGGTACGGGAGGTCGAAGAGCCCCGTCTCCTGCAAGCGGTGCCGCAGGTAGTTCGCGTTGAGCACCGCACGCTCCGACACGCGCGCGAGCCCGTCGCGGCCCATGAGGCGGATGTACGCGCTGGCCCGCAGGAGGATGCCCACGTTCCCGTGGAACGCGTGGACCTTCCCGATGCTCTTCGGCCGGTCGTGGTCCAGATGGAACGATCCATCGTCCCCCTTGCTCACCACCGGTGTGGGAAGGAAGGGCGCCAGGTGCTCCCGCACGCCCACGGGTCCCGCGCCGGGTCCGCCGCCGCCGTGGGGCGTCGTGAAGGTCTTGTGCAGGTTGAAGTGCACGATGTCGAAGCCCATGGTCCCGGGCTTCGCCATGCCCATGATGGCGTTGAGGTTCGCCCCGTCGTAGTAGAGGAGCGCCCCGGCCTCGTGCACGAGGTCGCTCACCTTCTCCACGTTCGCCTCGAAGATCCCCAGCGTGTTCGGGTTCGTCAGCATGAAGGCCGCCGTATCCTCCGAGAGCGCCTCCTCCAACGCCTCCAGGTCCACCATGCCCTCCGCGTCGCTTGGCACCTCCACCACGTCGTACCCCACCATGGCCGCGCTGGCGGGGTTCGTGCCGTGGGCGCTGTCCGGCACGATGACCTCGCTTCGGTGCCCCTCACCCCGGTCCTCGTGGTACGCTCGCGCCACGAGCATGCCCACGAGCTCCCCGTGGGCGCCGGCGGCAGGCTGCAGCGTCACCGCGTCCATGCCGCCGATGCGTGCCAGGTCCTCCTGGAGCTCGTGGAGGATCTGCAGCGTACCCTGGCTCATGTCATCCCCCACGAGGGGATGGAGGTCCGTGGCCCCCGGCAGGCTCGCGATCTCCTCGTCGAGCTTCGGGTTGTACTTCATGCTGCAGGACCCCAGCGGGTAGAAGGACGTGTCGATGCCCACGTTCTTCTGGCTGAGGCGCGTGAAGTGCCGCACCACCTCCAAGCGCGGAAGCGTCGGAAGCCCCACCGCGTCCCGTGCCATGCTCTCCGGTGCGAGGTCGGACGTGTCCACGTCGAAGTCGGGCAGGAGGTCGCTCTCGGCATCCTCGGCATCGCGCTCGAAGAGATGCGGCGTGGGCCACCTCGCCTGCCGGTACGTTGGGGCGCGGCCCTCGTCCGTCATGCGCCCACCTCCCGGAGGGTGCTGACGAGGGTGTCGAGAGCATCCTCCGGATGGAGCTCGGTGACGGTGAGCGCCTGCGCGTTCCCCAGGTCCGGGAACGTGTCCGTGAGGTCCAGGCCCCCGCGGAGCCCCGCGTCCTGGAGCGCCAACTCCACGGATTCCACGGGGGCATCGCTCTCGAGGACGAAGGTGTTGAAGTGCTTCCCCGGGAAGGCCGGCGCCTCGAACCCAGGCACCTCGTCCAAACGCGTGGCGAGGGCGCGGGCGCGGGCGGCGTTCACCTCCGCCACCTCCCGGAACCCCGCCTCACCCAATGTGGCGAGGTACACCGTGGCCGCGAGGGCGTTCATCCCCTCGTTCGTGCAGATGTTGCTCGTGGCGCGCGCCCGCCGGATATGCTGCTCCCGCGTCTGCAACGTGAGCGTGTACGCGCGCTCCCCCTCCGCATCCCTCGTCTGCCCCACGATGCGGCCCGGGACCTTCCGCAGGTGCTCCTCCCGCGTGGCGAAGAGCCCCAGGTACGGTCCGCCGAAGCTCTGGGGTTGCCCCAGGGGCTGCCCCTCCCCCACGGCCACATCCGCCCCGTACGCACCGGGCCCCCGCACGAGACCCAGGGACAGGGGGTGCACGCCCACCACGAAGAGCGCCCGGGGCGCGTGCTCGTCCAGGATGCCCCTTACGCGGTCGGCGTCCGTCTCGTAGAGGCCGAAGACGTTCGGGTTCTCCAGGTAGACGCCGGCGGTGTCCTCCGTGATGGCGTCCTCCAGCGCCCCCAGGTCGATGCGGCCCGTGGAGCGGTCCCACGGGACCTCCACGACCTCCACGCCGATGCCATCGAGGTAGTTCCCCAGGACGCTCCTGCGCTCCGGCAGCACGTGCTCGGGCACCACGAAGCGGTCCCCGCGGCTTGCCCTTACGCTCAAGAGCGCCGCCTCCGCCAGGGCCGTGGCCCCATCGTACATGCTGATGTTCGCCACGTCCAACTCCGTGAGACGGCACACGTACGTTTGGAACTCCCACATGGCCTGGAGGAACCCCTGCGTGATCTCCGGTTGGTAGGGCGTGTAGCTCGTGAGGAACTCCCCCCGCTGCAGGAGGCTCCGCACCACGCTTGGGACGAAATGCGGTTCCGCCCCCGCCCCGAGGAAGTGCGGCACCTCGTCGAAGGGCCGGTTCCGCTCCAGGATGCCCCGCATCTCGCGAAGGACCCCCAGCTCGCTCCGGCCCTCCCGGATGTCCAGGGGGGTTCGTACGCTCTCGGGCACGTCACGGAAGAGCTCCGCAGGCTCCGTGATGCCCAGCGCCTCGCACATGGCCCGGGCGTCGGCGTCGCCGCTTAGGAAATGCACGCTGCCACCTCCCGCGTCAAGCCTCGCCCTCGAGGAGCGCCGCGTACTCCTCCGGCGTCAGCAGCGAATCCACCTCGTCGACGTCGCTGGGGCGGAGCGCCGCGAACCACCCGTCCCCGTAGGGGTCCTCGTTCAGGAGCTCCGGGCGGTCCAGAAGCGCGTCGTTGGCCTCCGCCACCTCCCCATCCAGCGGCGCGTAGATGTCGCTCACGCTCTTCACGGACTCCACGATGCCCAGGGTATCCCCCTGGTCCACCGCGTCGCCCACCTCGGGGATCTCCGCGTACACGACGTCCGTGAGCGCGTCCTGGGCGTAGTCCGTGATGCCCAACCGCACGAGGTCGCCCTCGACGCGCACCCACTCGTGCTCCTCGGTGTACCGCAGGTCGTCGGGGATGGATGACTCGGTCATGGATGATCTCCTTGAGCGTTACACGAAGGGAAGCGACACGACCCGCGCGGGGGTCGGGCTCCCGCGGATTGACACCGCTAGCTCGGTATCAACTTTGCTGTGGCTTGGAGGCACGTACCCGAGGCCGATGCCCTTCCTGAGCGTGGGGCTCATGGTGCCGCTCGTGACCTCCCCCACGACCTCGCCCCCCACGAGGATGTCGTGGCCCTGCCGCGGGATCCCCCGCTCCAGGAGCTCGAAGGCCACGAGCCGATCGTACGTGCCCGCCTCCCGCTGCGAGACCAACGCATCCCGCCCTACGAACTCGTGGTCCCAATGCACGAACCGCTCCATCCCCGCCTCCAGGGGCGTGCGCCCCCCCGCGAACTCGTGCCCCGCCAACGGGAACCCCTTCTCCAACCTGAGCGTGTCCCGCGCCCCGAGGCCGCAGGGGAGCGCATCCACCCCCGCATCCTCCGCCGCCTCCAGGAGACCGCGGAAGACCTCGGAGCCTCGAGCCTGGGGGAAGACGAGCTCGTACCCGTGCTCCCCCGTGTACCCCGTGCGGCTCACGAAGGCCTCCTCCCCCAGCTCCGGCGCGGCCTCGAGGCGGAAGCGCCCCAGGTCCACGCTCCGGTCGAGGAAAGCCTCCAGCACCCCCTGGCTCTCGGGACCCTGCAGCGCCAAGATCGCAAGCTCCCCCGTCGCATCCACCACCGCTGCGTCCCCCCGCTCCCCCAGGAGCCCCGCTACCTCCCCCGCCATGCCCGCGTTCGGCACCGTGTGCCACCCCCACGGGGTCCGGGAGAGGATGAGGTCGTCCACGATGGTGCCGTCCTCCCTGAGGATCGCCGTGTACTTCGCTTGCCCCTCCTCCAGGAGGGACGCATCGCACGTGAGCGCCCGGTTCAAGTTCGGGACCGCTGCCTCCCCGCGGATCCACAGGTTCCCCATGTGGCTCACGTCGAAGAGCCCCGCCGCCTCCCGCACCGCCGCGTGCTCCTTCAGGATGCTGGAGAACTGCACCGGCATCTCGTACCCGCCGAACCCCGTGAACCGCGCCCCCAACTCCTCATGCAATGGGTACAACGCCGTGCGTTGCAGAGTCATCACGCCACCCAAGCGCGTAACCCGGTAAGAACGTATCCCCCACGGTTACCAATCGTTGAACCACGACGTGACGTGGGCATCGTACACGAAGCGCCCCCGCGGAGACCACTCCCCCTCCGGCAACACGTCGAAGGTCGTGTGGAGGCGGGCCGATTGCTCCCCGCCGATGGTGCTATCCCACGTGGCCGTCACCACGGCGAGGTGCCCCCCGTAGAAAGCACCCAGGGGCACGCGCAGGGGATGGTGGAACGTGGACTGCTG
>CAZDGP010000055.1:0-12138 GCA_964505085.1 uncultured Thermoplasmatales archaeon | reverse complement strand
CGGGAAAGAACCTTTAGGAGACGCGCCCTTCGGTAGGTACCCAGGAACCAACGCCGGAAGTACTTTCGAACGCCTCTTGGGCGCTCTTAAGTAACATCCGGGTGTTCCCAGGGTAAGAACATGAGCGAAGCTGCAACCATGACGAAGGATCCCTCCGAATCATCCGTTTCCCTCACGGACCTCCCCGGCGTGGGCCCCGCCACCGCCGACAAGCTCCGGGACGCGGGGTACGAAGACCTCATGAGCATCGCGGTGGCGAGCCCCGGCGAGCTCGCGGACCTCGCGGACATCGGTGACACCGTGGCCACCAAGGTCATCCAGGCGGCGCGCCAGCAGGCCGACGTGGGCGGGTTCGAGACCGGCTCGGAGATCCAGGAGCGCCGGAGCAAGGTGGGGAAGCTCACGAGCGGGTCGAAAGCGCTGGACGAGCTCCTGGGCGGCGGGTTCGAGACCCAGAGCATCACGGAGGTGTACGGCGAGTTCGGGAGCGGCAAGACGCAGATCACGCTCCAGCTCGCGGTCACGGCCCAGCTCCCCGTGGACGAGGGAGGTCTCGACAAGGACGTCCTCTTCATCGACACGGAGAACACCTTCCGCCCCGAGCGCATCATCGGGATGGCCGAGGCGCTGGACCTGGACCCCGACGAGGTGCTCTCGAGGATCCACGTGGCCCGGGCGTACAACAGCCACCACCAGATGCTCCTCATGGACAAGGCCAACGAGCTGGCGAAGGAGCACGACATCGGCGTCCTCGTGGTGGACAGCCTCACGGCGCACTTCCGCGCGGAGTACGTGGGCCGTGGCACCCTGGCGGAGCGGCAGCAGAAGCTCAACAAGTTCATGCATGCCATCCTGCGCTTCGGGGACCTCCACAACGCCGTGGTCGCCGTCACGAACCAGGTGCAGGCGAAGCCCGACGCCTTCTTCGGCGACCCCACCCGCCCCATCGGCGGCCACATCGTGGGCCACACCGCGACGTATCGGATGTACCTGCGGAAGTCGAAGGGGCAGAAGCGCATCTGTCGCCTCATCGACTCGCCGTGCCTGCCCGAGGGTGAGGCCGTGATCAACATCACCGGTGAAGGCATCCGGGACTGACGCCGCCTCCACGGCCAGCTTCCCCCTCCCTTCTCCCCTCCCTTCCATCTCGTTCTCTGCTCCAGAGCGAAGCCTTCAACCCTCCAGAGCACGTACGTGGCACCGCATGGGCTCCAAGATCATCAACAAGACCCAGGTGAAGAGCGCCGCGAGCGGGTTCCAGGTGAGCAGCGACTTCTACGATGCCCTGAACGCGCACGTGTACGACCTGGTGGAGCGGGCGAAGAAGCGCGCTGCGGGGAACGGTCGGAAGACGCTCATGCCCCACGACCTCTAGGGGACCTGCCGTGGTGGATGAGGTGTAGCGAAGAGGAGTACCGGTTGGGGGGAAGGGAGGGGAGTGGGCCTGGTCACGTGGCCGTGATGGTCTCCAAGCCGGAGATGATGTTCCAGATGAGGGTGCGGCCGTGGAGCGGGATGTTCGGGTCGTTGGCGAGGTCGTCGAGGATGCTCACGGCGCTGGCCACCCGCACGTCGAGGGCTTCGTCGCCGTCCTGGAGGATCTCCTTCGCCTCGTCGGCGCCGCGCCGGATGTTCCGGGGCACGGAGGTGTCCTCGATGAGTTGGTCGATGACGTCGGTCATCTGTTGGAGCTGTTGATCGGGATCCATGTGAAGCCCTCCTACGCGGCGGTTCGGGGTGGTCGGGAAGAGAGGGGTCTGCCCGGGGGTACCCCCGGCTAAGCCGCTTCTCCTCATTAAGGTTTCGCCCACGTGTGGGACGGTTGGATGGACGCTTGCATGGTTGGAGCGAAGACCCAAGCGGAGCCCCCGTCCTCCGCCATGAGGTGATGACGCGTATGCTCGAGTTCACGTTCCGAACGGATCGTCTTCTGATGGGAGGCATCGCGGGGTTGGCTGGCGGCCTCGTCTTCGGCGCTATGATGCAGATGATGGGGATGATCCCCATGGTGGCCATGCTCGTGGGGAGCACAAGCACCGCCGTCGGTTGGGCGGTGCACCTCGCCATCAGCTTCGCCTTCGGCGTAGGTTTCGGCGCTGCGGTCACCCCCCAGGACCTGGTTGCGAACACGCTCGCTGGCGTGGCCTGGGGTCTCGTGCTCTGGGTGGTGGCCGCCCTCCTCGTCATGCGGACGGTGCTGGGTGCTCCCATCCAGATGGATACCGCGGCCATGCAGAGCCTCGTGGGCCACCTCGTGTACGGTGCCATCCTGGGCGCGGGGTACAGCACCGTGAACGCGCGAGCTACCGCGGGGGCGACGGCGCAACCGAACGCCTGATGGATGCGGTGGTCCACCCGGCGGATGGGTGGCGTCGGCTGACGGGCTCCGGAACTCCCCCGGTTACTTGATCCGCCGGGCGGGCACACCGCCCCACGTCTCGCCAGGGGGGATGTCCTTGTTCACGAGGCTGTGGGCGCTCACGGTGGCGCCCTCGCCGATGGTGACGCCGGGGAGGATGGTGCAGTTGGCGCCGATGGTGACGTCCTCCCCGACGACCACGGGTCCCACGCCGTAGCCCTCGCGGGTGAACTCGTGGCAGAGGATCGTGGTGCTGTACCCCACGATGGTGTCGTCGCCCAGGGTGATGTGCTCGGGGTAGAAGATGTCGAAGGTGGCCTCCAGGCCCACGCTCACGTGGGATCCCACGGTGACGCCCATGCCCCGGTAGAGCCAGTGCTTCAGGCGGAGGCTGGGGGAGATGCGGGCGAGGCTCATGAGGAGGTAGTTCTTCACCGTCTTCCAGAACCCCACGATCTTCACCCAGTACCAGAGGCTGTTGTGGGGTCCGGGGCTCTCCCGCCACGTGACGTCCCGGTTGCCGCCGCCAAGTTCGGGGACTTCGTCGGTCATCCTGCTCCCTCGACCTCGTACTCCTGATGGAGGGTACCGTAGATAGCTTCCGCCTTCTTCTTCCCCACGCCCACACGAACGCCTCCACCGGAGTGCTCGCTCCACTGCGCCCTCCGGACGTCGGCGTCCGTGACGTCGGTCGCTTCGCGACCTCCGCTCCACCGTCCGGGGGCCCTCATCGCGTCCCCTCCGTCTCGTACTCCCGATGCAGCGTCTCGTGGATGGAGGCCGCCTTCTTCTGCCCCACGCCCTCCACCTCCCGGAGGTCCTCCTCGCTGGCTTGCGCCAGGTTCGCCACGGTGCCGAAGTGCTCCAGGAGCCGGGTGGCGAGCACCGCGCTCACACCGGGGAGGCCCTCCACCACGAAGCGGAGGCGCTCCGGCGCGGACATGGCGCCCTCGCCGCTTCTGAGGGCTACGGCACGTCCCTCCTCCCGTTGCTCGCGGCGGGCGAGAGCCGCCAGCAGCTCCGCGGTCTCGCGAGCATCCCGGGTGTGGAGCACGGGCACGCGGAAGTCCCCCACGATGCTCGCGAGGCTCCCGTAGAGGGCGTTGGGTTCGATGCGGTGATGACCGCCGAGGTCGCCACCCTCCAGGATGAGCACGGGGGCGCTGTACGCGTCCCGGAGCGCCTTCACCTGGGGGAAGAGGCGCCCGTCCATGAGGCTCTCGGCGTAGTCCGTGACCTCCTTGCGCTCCACGGCGAGGCGGTCGGAGAGCACGAAGTCCCCCACCTCCAGCTGCTCCGGCGTCACCACCACGTCCCGGCGGCTGAGCTCCCGCACCACCTCGGAGTTGAACTCACGGTGGTCGGTGACGACGGCGACGCCGTCGTCGCTCCCGTCCTCCGCCTCCGGTGTCGGCTCCGGGGCTCCGTCGCGTGCTTCCTCCCCGTCCGCTTCCCCGTCCGCCGCCCCAGCGGTCTCCCCCTGCGCCTCCCCGTCCACGTCCAGGGTCGCCTGGTCCCCTCGCGTGAACCAGCCGCGCCAGTCGTCGCCGTCGCGGCTCGCGTTCACCTCCTGGAACTGGCGCTTCAGCGCTTGCACCTGCTTCCGCATCTTCTTCTCCTTGCCCTTGCTCGCCCAGTGGTAGGCCTCGTCCTTCGTATCCTTCGTGATGAGGATGACGACGCGTCCGCTCTCCTGGCGTCCCGTGCGGCCCCTCCGCTGGATGCTGCGGATCTCGCTGGGCACGGGCTCGTAGAACACGACGAGGTCGGTGCTGGGGATGTCGAGACCCTCCTCGGCGACGCTGGTTGCTACCAGGACGTTGAAGTCGCCGGCTTTGAAGTCCTCGAGGATCTCCCCCTGCTCCCG
Organism: uncultured Thermoplasmatales archaeon; assembly: GCA_964505085.1. GTDB lineage: Archaea > Thermoplasmatota > SW-10-69-26 > JACQPN01 > CAZDGP01 > CAZDGP01. The sequence goes on along the minus strand of CAZDGP010000055.1, from coordinate 7,912 downwards.
TTGGGTGAGGCCCTGGTCACCGTCGCCGCGGCTTGCCTGCCCCACGAAGCGCCGGGGTTCGATGGGTCCGGGGGTCTTCTCGAGCTCCCGGGTGAGGAGGTCCGCCATGTCCCGGTAGTGCGTGAAGACGATGATGCGGCTCTCGGGGTTGCGGTCGAGCTGCTCCTTGAGGATGAGGTAGGTCTTCCGGAGCTTGGGGTGGTTCATGTTGGTGCGGTCGGCGAGGTCCCGCACCACCGCGAGCCGCTCGTCCGCGAGGAGGCGCTTGGCGGCCTTGCTGTCGTCGTTCTTCAGGCGGTCGAGGTAGTTGAGGAGGGCGCCGACGCCCTGGGTCTCGACGAGCTCCTTCGCGTGGTTCACCTTGAGGGCGGCAGCCTGGACGCTGAGACCCCGGTAGATGTCGCCGGCCTCGTCCCGGTTGGCGCGCTTGAGCTTCGCCTGGAGTCGGCCCTGGAGCCCCAGGAGGTGCTTCTTGGAGACGTACGGGGCCTGGTAGAAGTTGAGGCGCCGGAGCTCGCTCACCTTCTCCTCCAGCACCTCCTCCAGGGTGTCGGCGATGCGTCGGAGGTTCGGGGGGACCTTCACCTCCTTCCAGTCGATCTCCACGTCCTGGATGTAGGGGCGCACGTCGTCGTCGTGCTCGGTGCGCACCTCCACGCCCTCGATGCCGAGGTTCCCGCACACCTCCTGGATCTTCCGGGTGTCGCTTCCGGGGCTGGCGGTGGTGCCCAGGATGAGGCCCTCCAGGCGCTTGCGCCGGTAGGCGTCGGCGATGAAGACGTAGGCGTAGTTCCCCACGGCGCGGTGGGCCTCGTCGACGACGAGGAGGCTCACGTCCGTGAGGTCGAGGCGGTTGGCCACGATGTCGTTCTGCACCACCTGGGGGGTGGCGCACACGACCTCGGCGTCGCGCCAGAGCTCCTCCCGCTGGTTGGGGCGTACGTCCCCCGTGAACACCTCCACGGGGCCGCCGTCGAAGGCCTCACGGATGAAGGCGGCGTGCTGCTCCACCAGGGGCTTCGTGGGTGCGAGGAAGAGGACCTTGCCCCCGGCCGCCTGCACGCGGTGGGCCATGACGAGGACCGCCACCACGGTCTTCCCCATGCCCGTGGGCAGGACCACGAGGGTGTTGCGCTTGGTGCACTCGACGGCGATGGACACCTGGTAGTTCCGGCGCCGGATCGTGCCGGGGACCAGGCGCGCGTGCTCCACGTGGTCCATCTGGCGAGGGAGGACCGTTCCCGGGCATGAAGCTTCGGGTGGGGAGGCGGAAACTACCGGAACCCTGAAGGGGTGTGAGGGGTCCTACGCACCCCGATGAAGGCCCACCGAGCGCTGCTGGTGCTCGCCTCCGTCGTGGTTCTGGCAGGGTTCCTGCTGCCCGCCGCCACCGCCCAGAGCGGGCAGTGCGCACCGCCCAACGTGAGCCTCGGCGTCCCCGGGGGCACCTTCGCGCCGGACGAGACCCGGACGGGGACCCTCAGCATCACCAACCCCAACAGCTTCGACGGGGAGGCGGAGGTGACGCTGGAGGCACCCGCCGGATGGAGCGCGCTCCTGGGACGGTCCACCGTCACCGTGCCGGCGGGGAACACGACGACGGTGGACGTCACGGTGGCGTCCCCCACGGAGGGAAGCGGTGTGAGCCGGGGGGACGTGGTGGCCACCGTGACCCTCACGTGCAACGTGGGTGTGCTCGGTGACCCAAGCACCGGCACCGTCGAGTCCGTCCAGACGGTGCAGGTGGCGGAGGAGGGGTTGCCCTGGGCCGCGGTGCTCCTCGCTGGCGTGGCCCTCGTGGGCGGCACGGCCGGGGCGGTGGCGCTCAGGAGCCGGCGCCTCGCCGTGGAGCTCGCGTGCCACCGTCCCCTGCTTCCGGTGGCGCCAGGTGGCAACGTGAGCTTCCCCATCGCCGTGGCGAACCGCCGGAGCGAGCCCGACACGGTGCAGTTGCGGGTGCTGGACGTGCCCGACGGGTGGCGTGCGTTCGTTCCCGTGCCCGAGGTGGAGCTTGGGCCCCGGGAGGACCGGGAGATCGCGCTCGTGGTGCGCGCCCCGGAGGACGCCGGATCCGGTGAGCAGGTGACGCTCACGGTGGAGGCGGTGCCTGTGCGGGGGGAGCGGGGGCACCGCATCGCGGTGGGGGCGGAGGTCGACCCAGACGCCCCCGATGCGCCGGAGAGGGAAGCCGCCCCCTGAGGCCCTGGGGTCGCCGCGGGGGCGGAACAGGCCGTGTCCGCACCGGACCCATGACAACGTTTAAAAGCGGGTCGTATCCTACCTCGATGGTACCATGGGCCGCGTACGAGCGTGGGCTGTCCTCTTCGCCCTCACCTTAGTGTTGCCGCTGGCGGCCCACGGGGCTCAGGCGCAGCTTGGAGGAACCTGTGGACCCGTGAGCATCGCCACCACCCCCGAGGAGGTGTCCCTCGAGCCCGGTGGCAACGCCACCGTGGACGTGGCGGTGACGAACGACGGGAGCCTCGACGGCAGCGCACGGTTGGACCTCTCCGTGCCCCAGGGGTGGGACGTGCAACCGGCGGAGCGCACCTTCGGGCTTGCCGCCGGAGCCACCGAGACCGTGACGGTGACGGTGAAGGCCAGCACCGACGCGGACCGCTTCAGCCCCCCCTACAACCTCGACGCCACCGCCTCCCTTGATTGCGGGGCGGCAGGCGCAAGCGACCCGGCCACCGCCACCGTGGGTCTGGCGTTGGACACGGGCGGCGGCGCCGGCGGCACCGGCGGGGACGATGGCGGCCCGGGCCTCGGCACCGCGGGCCTCGTCTTCCTGGGGGCGGTGGCGGTGCTCACGGTGCTCGGTGCGTTGCCCTGGGTCCAGAGCCGGCGCGCGCTCCGGGTGGAGGCGAAGGAGCCCCTCCTGGGCGTGGAACCCGGCGAGGGTGTGAGCTTCCCCGTGGAGGTGGAGAACCGGGGGAAGGAACCGGACACCGTGCGCTTCGACATGGACGGTGTGCCCGACGGTTGGAGCGCCTTCATCGCCGTGCCGAGCCTCGATCTGGACGCGGGTGAGCACCGGACCCTGTGGGTGCTCGTGCGCTCCCCGCCGGATGCCCGGGCGGGGGACGTGGCCACCGTGAACGTCCACGCAGCCAGCGAGACCCACTCGGAGCGCTCGGTGACGGTGGACCTCACGGCGAAGGTCTCCAACGGCCCCACGGACGAGCCCATGGTGGGCACCATGAAGGTGGAGAGCTCCCCCGAGGACGACGCGTAGCGCGGGTCCTTGGAGCTGCACCGCTCCTCCTCCTCCCACACCCCTTCACCTATAGGGACCTATAGGTGACTATAGGTCGATCCTGTGCCGCCCGGTGCGATGCGCTTCCCACCCTCATCTTCCCCCTGTAGAGCGAACCTCGCCCCACACCCACCACGATCCTCATCCCATGGGCAGCACCCATGCCACGGCCGCCGTGAGCACGTCGCCGGCGAGGAAGGCGAGGAGGAACCCGCCGGTGAGGGGGAGCATGAAGGGGACCTTGGGCGTCACCCAGATCTCCTCGATGCCGAGCTCCTCCAGCTCCTCGAGGGACTCCCACGTGAACTCGGGGCCCTTGCTGGCGAAGAGGTGCAGGTTGGTGCCGCCGTCGCCGTCGGGGTGCTCCATGGGCCACACCCACCGCTCCGGCACCTCCGCCAGCGGGAGCTTGTACCCCAGGAACATGGCGGGGAAGCGCAGGTCGCCGTTCAGGAGGTTGCGCACGATGAACACCAGCGGCAGGAAGAGCACCGCCAGGAGGCTGTCGCCCAGCACCACGACGCTCCCGGGCAGGGGCGACTGAAGCACGGGCACGCTGGCGTTGAAGACCAGGGGGAAGGGCAGCAGCACCGCCAGCGCCATGAGCGCCTTCGCGTCGGCGCCCCCCGCCAGGAGCCCCACGCGCCAGAAGACGTAGATGGCCCCCGCGAAGAGTGGCGCCCCCACGAGGTACGGCCACCGCCCCGCGAACGCCGCGGGGTCCAGGGCGGCCTGGATGGCGAGGATCGTGACGCCCGCCGCCACCATGACGAGCCACAGCGCGTTGGGCGCGCGGCGCCACCGGTGGTCCGTCCACGCGGCGAACCCCAGGAGAGCGCCGCCCACCACGAGCCGCGCGAGGTCCAGGACGAGCATCGGGTCCCCCACGGTGGGGGTGGGTTAGGAAGGTTTCGATGTGGGCTGCCGGCGGAGCGTTACGCCCGCACGCCCTCGCGCTCCACGACCTCGGGGAGGAAGCCGTCCCGGCCCCGCTCGAACTCCTCGGGCGTGTAGCACACGATGTCCAGGGGCACGGTCCCCAGCGCCTCGCGCACGAGGGGGCGGACCAGGCGTTGCCGCTCCAGGAACGCCACGTCCTCGAAATCCGGGGACACGACGGCGACATCGTAGTCGCTCCAACGGTCGCCCTCGCCCCGGGCGCGGGAGCCGAAGAGGTACACGGCCTCGAGGTGGAGGTGCTCCTGGAGGATGTCGCGGATGCAAGCGACCGCCTGCCTCGGAGCGATGGAGGGCGCGCCCATGACCCCCTGCAGCTTCCTCAGTGTACTTGTGCGTTCAGGGGAGGCGGTGGCAGGTGGCAGTTTGGAGGGGAGCCGGTTCGCTCCGGGGGGTGGGCGAGCGTGGAGGGCTCACAGCTCCGAGGCGAGCAACCGGGTCAACCGAAGAAGCTCGCCGTGGTCGTGCCATGGGAAGGGACGCACACCGACGCGAGCCACGGCCTCGAGGTAGCGGCTCCTCCCGCCAGCCTCGGTGATGCGGAACTCGTCCCGGGTGATCTCGGCAACGGAAGCGTGATGGAGCACCCAGATAGATGGGAGGGTCGGGTCGTCCACCCGGTCCCGAAGGAGGATGAGCTCGTCGTACGTTGTCTGCATCTTGGCTCCGGCGGGCCAGTAGACGACGATGTCGGTGATGCCCTTCGTCCCGAGGATGCGGTCGAACTTCTCCACGAGGTCCTCGTCGTCTCGGTCCTCGACGTCCTCCATGAGGATGACGTGGTGCCCACCGCGCGCAAGGACCTTCTGGAGTCGGCGGCGGACCTCCATGGGGGTGTGGTCGGGGGGTTCGCCCCGATGGGGGTCCCACTGGCTGGGGCCGAGCAGGAAGATGACAGCCACCCTCGGCACCTCACGCGTAGAGGGCCTCGACCTCGTCCACGGCCTCGTCCCCCACCGCCGACCGGTGCTGGTCCAGGCTCTCCCGGAAGGCGTCCACCGCCTGCAGGAGCGCCTTCCCGCGCTGTCCCACGCGGTAGTGGATGTGGACGGGACCGTCCTCCTCGGCCACCGTCTCGGGGACCACCCACATCCCCTCCCGCAGGAGCTTCAGCGACCGGTCCACCTGCGCCGGGTTCAGCCCGGTGGCCTCCTCGACCTCGCTGAAGCGCTTCGGGCCCTCCCTCCGGAGCAGGAGCAGGATCCGGAGGGGGTGCTGCTTGCCCAGGAGAGACAGGAGTTGGGCTTTCATACTGTAAGTAAGCTTGTCGCTCGTGAGTGATAAAGGTTCCGGCCGGAGGGGGTCGAGCATGGAGGCGCTTGACGCGGGAGGTAGGATGAACTTGAGGGACGGGGGAGGCGGTGAAGGTACGGTAACGGCTTCGGCCTTGGAGGGATGGAGGGCACGCCCCGGTTCCCGGATCCGGACGCGGACTCGCAGCGGATGACGGATGGTGGGATGTACTGGGGAACGAGAGGTAGAGAACAAGAGACCGGAGAGGGAAGAGGGGAAAAAGGGGGGGAGAGCAGAGGGTGGCCGCCTAACCCAACCTCAGCACTCCGAGTACCCGCAGCTCATGCACTTCACGCAACCCTCCTGGAGGGTGAGCATGGCGTTGCATTCGGGGCACTCGGGGTTGACGCCGGCGCGGACGAGGGTGCGGACCTCCTGGTCCTTGGGGTCGGCAAGCTCCTTCTCCTGCTCCGTGTCGGTTTGCACCTCCACCTCGGTGCTGGGGAGGGCGCCCTCGGCGCCGTTGACCTCGGGCTCGTCGTCCACCTGGAAGGTGTCGACGCGGGCTTGGATGCTCTTGTAGAGCTCGCCGCCCTGCTCGCGCTTGAGGGCGAGGGCCAGGGCGTCGGGGACGCTCATGACCTTCTCGCCGTGGTCGAAGGCGATCTTGGGGGACCGGATGCCCTCCAGTTGGTCCACCACGGCGTCCACGGGGATGCCGCTGCGGAGGGCGAGGCTCACCATGCGGGCGAGGCCCTCCGTGAAGCTCGCGGTGTACCCGCCGGACCGGCCGATGGTGGCGAAGACCTCGAAGAGGCCCTGGTCGTCCTTGTTGATGGTGACGTAGAGGCTCCCGTACCCGGTCTCCACCTTCTGCGTGGTGCCCATGACGACGTCGGGGCGGGCCCGGGGCTCCACCTGGCCAGCGGTGCTGGAGGCGTTGGCGAGGCCCGTGCCGGTCTGCTGTTGTGTCTGACCGTTCTCGAGCCGCACGAGGGCCTTCTTGGCCTCCTCACCGAGCGCCTCCTGCGCCTCGGGGCTGTCCAGGAAGCCCTGGAGCCCGCCGAAGACCTCCTTGAGGTTCGTGGCGAGCACGGTGGCGGCCTCCTCCTCGTCGCTGAAGCTCGTGTTCTTGGCACGGGTGGTGAGCACCTGCTTGCTGCGGGTGCCGTCGCGGTAGACGGTGACGCCCTTGCCGCCGTGGTCGTAGATGTACCGGTACACCTCGTCCATGTCCTCCCGCGTGGCGCTGTTGGGGAAGTTGCACGTCTTCGAGATGGCGCTGTCCACGCCCTGCTGGCAGGCGCACTGCACGGCGGCGTGGTCCTTCCCGCTGAGGTCGCTGGTGACGACGAAGAGCTCGCCGATGGCATCCGGCACCGTGGTGAGGCCGCGGATGCCGTCGAACTCGTTCGCTTGCATCTGCTCCAATGCCTCGGCCTTCACGGTCTCCACGTCGATGTCGTTGGCTTCGAGGACGCGGAGGAAGTAGTCGTCGAACTCCACCAGCATCTCGTCGCCCTGCACGTCGTCGCTCACGTTCTTGTAGTACGCGACGCTGAAGATGGGTTCGCACCCGCCGGTGGTGTTGGCGATCATGCTCGTGGTGCCCGTGGGCGCGATGGTGGTGGTGTTGTGGTTCCGGATGGGGAACCCGTCAGCCCACGCGTCGGCGCTGAGGCCGGTCTGGTGCTCGAACCAGTCCCGGTACCGCACGGGGTCGGCGTACTTGCTGTCCGCCCAGTCCGCGAAGCTGCCGCGCTCCTCCGCGAGCTCGTGGCTTGCCCACTTGCTGCGGTGGTTGATACGCATCATGACCTGGCGCGCAAGCTCGTTGCCGGCGTCGCTCCCGTAGGGGATGCCCAGCTGCACGTAGAGCTGCGCGAGGCCCATGACGCCGAGGCCGATCTTCCGCATCTCGCGGACCTTCCGCTCGATGGCCTTCACGGGGAAGTCGCTCATGGTCACCACGTTCTCGAGGAAGCGGGTGCCAAGGTCCACGCGGCGCTCCAGCTCCTCCACGTCCAGGGCGTCCTGGAGGTACGCGTCCATGGCCTCCTCCAGGGACCCGAACTCGTCATCGTGCTCGCGGTTCCACACGCGCCAGTCCGGCGCGTCGAGGTCCGCGAGGGTGCTGAGGTTGATGTGGCCGAGGTTGCACGCCTCGTACTCCTCCAAGGGTTGCTCGCCGCAGGGGTTCGTGGCGAGGATCTCGTGGTCGGGGTGCTCCTCCACGTCGAAGCTGTGCTCCTTGTTCACGCGCTCGAGGTAGATGACGCCGGGTTCGCCGTTCTCCCACGCGCCCTCCACGATGCGCTCCCACAGGAGCCTCGCGGGCATGCGCAGGACCTCGCCCACGGTGACGTGCTCCCCGAGGTCGAACATCTCGTAGAGCTCCTTCGTCTCCGGTGTGGCGATGTGGGGCTCCTCGGTGCGGGGGTTGATGAAGGTGAACTCCGCGTC
>CAZDGP010000054.1:0-12140 GCA_964505085.1 uncultured Thermoplasmatales archaeon | reverse complement strand
GCCCCGTCTCGAGCACCCCCACGTCCTCCACGGTGCCGCTTGGCCAGTGGATGGTGACGTGGGCCTCCCGCGCATCCCCCAACCCGATGGTGAGGCGGTGGGGGATCCCCGTCTGGTACCCGCTGGCGCTCACGAGCTCCCGCGTGAGGGTGCGGCCGCTGGGAAGCTCGAGAACCACGCGAGCGCCGTAGGCGTCCCGGTTGCTCTCGGTGCCCTCCAGGTCCAGTTGCAGCCACCCGTGGCCGTTGTCGAGGTCGTTCCGCAGCACCTCCGCCGGCCGGCCCTGGAGGTTCGTGCGCACGATGTCCAGGTCCCCGTCGTTGTCCAGGTCCACCGCCAGGAGCGCACGGGTGTTGTTCACGTCGCTGAAGGCGCCGGCGGTGGCCGTGGCCTCCGCGAACCACCCCTCGCCCAGGTTCCGGTACAGTTGGTCCTCGGCGTTCTCCTTGAGGTCGGGGAAGACGAGGTTGTGGAGGTCGTCCTCGTGGGGTTGGAGGGGCACCGCGCGCCCCACGGCCACGGCCACGTCGAGCCATCCGTCCAGGTCGTAGTCGAAGACCTGTACGCCCCATCCGGTGCCCCGGAAGCTCGCGCCCAACCCTCGCTCCTCCGTGACGTACCGGAAGGTGCCATCCCCGCGTTGCAGGAGGTACGTGAGGCCGTGGCCCCGGAAGTTCGAGATGAAGATGTCGGGGGCGCCATCCCCGGAGACGTCCCGGGCGGCGATCCCCATGCTGGACTTCCGCTCGTCCGCCCCCACGTCGGCGGCGATGTTCACGAAGCTCCCGTCGCCCCGGTTCCTGAGGAGGGCGTTGGGCGTCACGTCGTTGGCGGTGAGGAGGTCCGGCCACCCGTCCCGGTCCACGTCCGCGGTGGTGACCCCCAGGCCCTTGCCGGGGTCCCGGGCCCGCGCCTCGAAGGTCACGTCCCGGAAGGTGAGGTTCCCCTGGTTCTCGAAGAGCACCGCCCGCTGGGCACGGGCGAAGGTGATGAGGCTCGCGTAGTCCTCGCCGCTCGTGTGGAGCTCGGGGTCCCGCCAGTCGAGGTTGTTCACCACGTAGAGGTCCAGGTCGCCGTCCCGGTCGTGGTCGAGCCACGTGGCGCTGCTGGGTTGGCAGGGGCCCGTGCGGCAGGTCCCGTTGAGGCTCACGCCGGCCTCCGCCGTGACCTCGGTGAAGGAGCCGTTCCCGTCGTTGAGGTGGAGGTGGCCCGACGCGTCCACGAGGGTGTAGAGGTCCTCGTCGCCGTCGTTGTCCACGTCGCCGAAGACCGCGCCGGCGCCGAAGCCCGTGGTGTGGAGGCCCGCCTCCCTGGTGATGTCCCGGAAGCTCCAGTTCCCCTGGTTCAGGTAGAGCCTCGACGGTTCGTTGGGTCCGCCTGGGGGGAAGTAGAGGTCGGTCCACCCGTCCCCGTTCACGTCGGCGGCGGCGAGGCCACCGGTGATGACCGCGGGGTAGGGTAGGTCCCCCTCCAACCAGAGCAGGCGCCGGGCGTCGATGCCCGTGGCCTCCGTCATGGGGACGAAGCTCGTGCCCGCGTCCACCGTGGGGCTCTCGCTTGCCCGGATGCCGAAGGGCATGCCGGGACGCACCTTCGTGAGGACGTCGGGGAGCGCCAGGGCGTAGGCGGTGTTCCCCAGGAGCGCCACGAGGAGCACCACCACCAGGAGCTTCCGCCGGTTCACGGGAGCTCACCTCCCGCCGGCTCGGGCTCGCCCACACCACGCCGCGAGAGGGCGTCCCGGAGGGCATCCAACCCGTCGGTGACGAGGTGGCGCTGGGGCGCGGCGGCGAAGAGCGCGAAGATGGGAGCCTCCACGAACCCCGCCAGGGTGGCGGGGACGCCCAGGAGCACCACCAGGAGCGCCCACACGAGCTTGCTCCACCGGTCCGCCCCCGGGCTCGTGGCGGGGTCCGTGACGCCGAAGAACCCGACCATGACCTGCAGGGGGGAGAAGGCCCACAACCAGACGGTGGCGAGCCCCCACCCCAGGGCCGTGGCAGCCACCAGGTACACGAGGAAGCTCAACCCCAGGTACATGACGGCGAGGTCCAGGCGCCCCACGCGGCTCGTGGACACCACGCCGAAGAGCACCATGAGGGCCACCGTCTGGGGGGCGGCTCCCCAATCGTTCACGCCCACGCGGGCGAACCCCACCATGAGGAGGGCCACCATGGCGACGTTGTTCGCGTTGAAGAGGTGGCTCCCCCGGAACCGCACGAGGTGCCGCACCGCCACCACGACCACCGGCAGGAGCAGGTAGGGCATCCACCCGTACCCGTCGAGGACGAGCCAGGCGGCGCCGGTGCCGATGACGCCACCCCAAGGCACGCGCCAACCGCCCCAGTGGAGCTTCCCAGCTGCTGCTCCCAGGACCACCACGAGGGCCAGGGACGCCAGCACGCGCTCGGGGGGGTTGGGGAAGTCCAGCGTGGTGTAGACCACGAGGTAGAACACGAGGAGGTTCGCCACCTGCAACCGGGGGCCCCTGAGGAAGCCGGGCAGGCGAAGCTGGGTGAGCACAGGGGGGATCCTCAACCTACGCCTCCATGGGGTGGGAGCGTTGACACCGCTTAAAGGTTTGGCGCCCGTTGAAGGTGCCCCCAGGGCCCGTCATCCCCGGGGCGGCGACACCGGGAACCTTCAAGTACGCGCCCTGGCATCCCCGCCGCCATGGGTCGCCGCCGGAACAAGCGCCTCGAGCGCCGCATCGCCCGCGAGCGGGTGCGCCGGCTCTTCGAGCTCGCGGAGGAGGCGGCCCGGGAGGGACGCAGGGGCCGGGCCCACCGGTACGTGGAGCTCGCCCGGAAGCTCGCCATGCGCGCGCAAACGGGGCTCCCCAGCCGTTACCGGCGACGCGTGTGCCAGGGTTGCTACGCGTACCTCCACCCGGGGTCCACCGCCCGGGTGCGGCTCAGGAACGGCGTCCTCGTCACCACCTGCGAGGCCTGCGGCCACGTGAACCGCTTCCCCTACAACCGGGGCTCGCCGCCGGAAGGTTCTTCCGAGGGGGAGGATGTGGAGGGGCCATGACCCTCGAGAACGACGAGCGGCAGCGGTTGCGCGCCGAGGCCCAGTCCCTCGACGTGACCCTCCAGGTGGGGAAGGCCGGCGTCAACGCGAACCTCGTGGAGGAGGCCCGGGCCCAGCTCGAGGACCACGGCCTCATCAAGGTGCGGTTGCTCCGCAGCGCCCGCTCCCAGGCCGACGACCGGCAGGCTGTGGCCGAGGAGATCGCGGACCGGGCGGAGGCCGAGCTCGTGGAGGTCCGCGGGAACACCTGCGTGCTCTACCTGCCCTGACGATGGCCTCCATGTGCCCGTCTTGCACGTTAGTTTTAAGTAGGGGTCCCTGATTACAGGTACGCGCTCCGGGCCGCACAGGTGCGCCCGAGGCGTTTTCGGAGGGTCCGAATGACCACCGTGAACGACGTTCCAGCCAACCCCCTCATCGAGCGACTCGCCGCCTCCCTGGAGGAGCGCGACGAGATCGAGACCCCAGAGTGGGCCCTCTACGCCAAGACGGGCTCCCACAAGGAGAAGCCCCCCCAGCAGGACGGCTGGTGGTACGTTCGCGCCGCAGCCATCCTCCGGAAGGTCTACATCAAGGGCCCCATCGGTACGCAGCGGCTCCGGAGCGAGTACGGTGGCCGACGCAACCGCGGAGCCAAACCCAACCGGTTCCAGAAGGGCAGCGGCTCCGTGATCCGCAACGCCCTCCAACAGCTCGAGGCCGCCGGCCTCGTGGAGACCGTGGAGGGCCAGGGCCGACGCATCACCGCCGAGGGTCAGAGCTTCGTGGACAACCAGGCTCACGACCTCGTGGACGACCTCGAGGAAGAGCACCCCGCCCTCAGCAAGTACTGAACCAACCGACGTGACCAGAGGGAGCGCCATGGTGGACGAAGACAAACTCGAGGAGATCCGCAAGCGCAAGCTGCAGGAGCTTCAGGACCAAGCTCAGGGCGAGCAGGCGCAGGATGCCCAACGCCAGGAGCTCGAGGCGAAGAAGCAGGCGCTGCTTCGCCAGATCCTCGAACCCGAAGCCCGGGAGCGACTCTCCCGCGTGCGCATGGCCCGTCCCCAGGTGGCCGAGAGCCTCGAGCAGCAGCTCATCGTCCTGGCCCAGCAGGGCCGCATCCAGCAGAAGATCGACGATGCCACCCTCAAGCGGTTCCTCAGCAAGCTCACGTCGAACAAACGCGACATCAACATCTCCCGACGATAACCAAGGTGGATCACCATGGGCAAGAAGTCCCTCGCCAAGAAGAAGCGGCTCGCCAAGGCCGCCAAGCAGAACCGCCGCGTCCCCGCGTGGGTCATCATGAAGACGAACCGCCGGTTCCAGACCCACCCCAAGCGCCACCACTGGCGGCGCTCCAAGCTGCAGAAGTGATGCTCCATGGCAGACGACCTGGAGCGCATCTACACCATCCCCCTCCGCAAGGCCTTCGACGCACCCCGCACCCGGCGAGGTCGCCGGGCCATGGCGGAGGTCAAGCGGTTCATCACCCGCCACATGAACGCTGACGAGGACCAGATCTGGGTCGACGACACCGTCAACGACGCCATCTGGTCCCGCGGCATGCAGAACCCGCCCCGCAAGATCCGGGTGCGCGCCATCAAGTTCGAGGATGGCGTCGTGGAGGTCAGCGTCCCCGAGGAGTGAAGGGCGGGTCCCCATGCTCGTCCAGACCGAGTTCAACGGCAGCCCCTACGTGGGCGTCTTCGCCCGCGCCAGCGACGACCTTCTTCTCATCCCGCCGAGCATCCAGGAGGACGTGCGCGGGGAGCTGGCCGACGCCGTGGAAGCCACCTCCGTGGTCACGACGTTGGGCGGCGGCACGATCCTCGGCGCTCTCAGCATCATGAACAGCCAGGGTGCCGTGGTCACGGGGTTCGCCCGGGACCACGAGCTCCGGAAGCTCACGGACGCCGGGTTGGAGGTGGCGACGCTTCCCGGTCGCTACAACGCCGCCGGGAACAACGTCCTGGCCAACGACCAGGGGGCGCTGGTGAACCCGAACCTGGAGCGGGAGGCACTGGACGTGCTGGAGGAGACCCTGGGTGTGGCCGTGGCCACCGGCACCCTCGCGGGCCTCAGCACCGTGGGAAGCGCCGCCTGCGTCACCAACCGCGGGGCCCTCTGCCACCCCAAGGCCACCGACGAGGAGCTGGACCTCGTGGAGGAGGTTCTGGGTGTGGAGGCCGACATCGGCACCGTGAACCACGGAGCCCCCTACATCGGGGCGGGGCTCGTGGCCAACGCGAGCGGTGCCGGCATCGGGAGCCTCACCACGGGCCCCGAGATGAACCGCATCGAGGACGCCCTCGGGTACCTCGGTTGACCCCTCACCCCAACGCTTCCTCCTTCTGAACCCGTGCCATCGTGGGCACATCGGGCATCCCCCATCCCTTACCTACGGCATCTTCAGCCTGTGGCGTAACGCACCCCGTAGCTCACGCTAACGTGGAGGGTTCCCGGCTTCGGGAGCCGGAGGAAGAAAGTGGGGAAAGTGGGGGAGGATCGGGGGGCGGTGGGCGCACCCGTGAGGGTGCTTAGCGCCGGAAGAGGTTCTTCACGCGGTCCAGGAACCCTTCCTCGTCCTTGGGCTTCTCCCGGACCTCCTCCACCTGGACGCGGGTCTCCTCGGTGACGCCGCCGGCCTTCTGGCGCTCGCGGAAGATGGGCACGTTCTCGTGCCACGTGTCCTCGATGCGCACGTAGGCGGTCTGCGCCTTCTCCTTGAGGAGCACCACGTTCTCCTTCACCTGCTGCATCTTCCGCTCGGCGGATTCGTTGATCTTCGCGGTGACGATGGGGACGTTGTCGTGCCATGCGTCGCCCACGCGGACGCGGGCGCTCTGGGCTCGGTCCTGGAGCACCACCTTGAGGTCCTCGATGCTCTCGGGGAGGGAGAGGTCGTCGTCCTCCCACGTGTCTTCCCCGGAGGTCTCGTCGGCCTGGGGGTCATGGTCCTCAGCCTCGTGGTGGTCCTCCGCGGGGGCATCCGTCAGGTCCAGGGCTCGCTCCTGGAACCGTTGAAGGCGGGAGGAGCTCACACCGGCCTCGTCGGCGAGGTCCTCGATGTCGGCCGCCGCGAGGTCGTCCACGGACGTGATGCCCGCATCGTTCAACTTCTCCTCGGTCGCAGGGCCGATTCCCTTGATGTCCTTCAGGTCCAAGGTGTCACCCGGGGGAGCATGCACCGCTCACTTGAAAAGGGTTCCGTCCAGGAACGCCTGGCTGGAGCCAGATGGAGAGAAGGAGGGGGGAGGAAGGGGGAGAGGGGGTGTGTTGGACGGTGGTCACTCCAGGGTCTTCGTGGTGAAGCTCCACGTCACGCTCCAGGGGCCCTCGTTCCCGTTCCCGTCCACGGGTTGCACGTGCCAGTAGTACGTCTGGCCGGGAGCCAGCTCCTCGCCGTCACCGAGAGCGAAGTTGTTGGCGCCGATGTGCTCCTGACGCTCCACGATGAGGGGTGCCTGGAAGTTGGGGTCGAGGCTCACCTCGAGGTGGTACGTGACGCCGCTGGGATCCACCACGGGGCTCCACCGGAAGACGGGGGTGCGGGAGACGGCCTGGGACCCGTCCTCGGGTGCGAGGTTCGAGGGGGACCTGGGCGCCGTGTCGTCGGCGACGGTCGTGCTGTACGAGGCGAGGACGGCGCCGGTGTTGCCGTCGCGGAGCTCCACGTCCACGAGCCCGGCGGCGGGGATGCGGATGCGGTGGCTCTCGGCCACGTCGGCGGTGGCCGTGGGGACGCCGGCGACGCTGTAGCGTCGCTCGTCGTAGTTCGCCTGCTGGGCGAAGCTGTAGGGGTTGCCGTTGACGCTCACCACGAGGTCGTCGTAGGTCATGTCCCCGGTGACGGCGGTGATCTGGGCTTCGGTGTACTCGCTACCTCCCGAGAGCTTCTCCACGGAGAGGGTGGGGCTCGTATCCTGCTGCCCGTCGTTCGTGCCGTTGTCGTCTCCTACGCAGCCGGCGAGGGCGCCGGTGAGGAGGATGATGGTCAGGAAGAGGCTCGTGGGTCGTTGCATGGTTCCACCCCTGGGGTCGTACCTGGTTCCTGTCAGCATCCCTTATATGAACCCTGCGAGGGTGTCCCCGGCCCGTGGACCGACGGGCGACCGGACCTCGGGGGCCTGGTGCCCACGGTCGGAGGCTTCCTGGGACCCCGGGTCCCACGTCCCCAGGGGCCCTCGCGATGCTACGTGGGATCCCCTGGAGGTGTGGTCGGGTTGGTACGCTCCGTTCCCCCCCCTACGCAGCGCGCGTCGCGCCGGCGTAGTCATCGCCCACGCTCCGCTGCTTCTCAGAGCGCCGCGCGCGTAGCGCCGGCGTCGTAATCGCCCATGCTCCGCTGGGCGATTACGACGCCGAGGGGGAGATTTGAACTCCCGAGAGCTGAACGCTCACGGGCTTTCCAGGCCCGCGCCCTACCAGACTGAGCTACCTCGGCAGGAGGTGCCGGATGGCGGCCCGCCCATCCCCCGTGCGGGGTTAAATAGGTTCCGATGCACGGGGTGGCGGGTCACTCGCTGGCGTCGTCCTGGTGCTCCACCTTCCAGGGCCCCTGGGCTTCCTGGAGGTCGGGCCAGGCGTGCTTGAGGGCGCGCACCACGTCCTCAGCGCTCTCGTACTCCCGGTTGGGGAGGGCTTCGAGGAGGTCCCCGAGGCGGAGCTTCACGCGGCCGGGCATGGGGAGACGCCAGGCTCCGGCACGGTTCAGGAGGGCTTCCCGTGTCCTGGGGAAGCGGAGGTCCTGGAGCATGATGCGGGCGGCGCGGAGCCCCCACTGGTCGTGGTCGCTGGGGTCGTCCAGGTGGCGGGAGCGGAGCGGTGCCATGGGCGTCCTCGAGCCGGGGATACCCCGGCGCGCTGCATAAAGGTTGCGCGGTGAGGGTGTGCGTTGGACCGTGGCGTGGGGCCTATTGCCAACCTTTTTGGGTCGGGCGGGCCTTGGCGGGGTGAACCCCATGGCTGAGGCACGTGTGGGACATCGGGCGAACCGCGGGTTCATCCTCGGGCTTCTTCTCGTCCTGGGCGTCTTGAGCTTCCTCATCTTCGCGCCCTTCGGAAGCTACATCATCATGGGGTTGTTCCTAGCTTACGCGGTCCACCCCGTGTACCAGTGGTTGGAGGAGCGGTTGGGGGATCGGCCCCGCGTGAGCGCCTTCCTGATGCTCGTCCTGGTCTTCGTCATCATCATCGGGCCCCTGGTGTACGTGGCCTTCGCCCTGGTGGGGGACCTGACGAACATCGTGCGGAACTACACGCCGGCGGAGATCCGGGCGTTCTTCGAGCTCGTGGTGGCGGAGTCCTACAGCCTCGTGGGTCGGGAACCGCCGGACCCGGGCTTCGCCAGCGAGGTCCTCACGCGCATCGTGCCCACCATCCAGGCGTACCTCACCGCGCGCCTCAGCACGATCTTCACCCTCTTCACGCGGCTCCTGGTGGGCCTGTTCCTCATGGCCTTCGTCATCTTCTACGCGCTCGTGGACGGTCGGGCGCTCCTGGAGTACGTGCGGGGCACCATCCCGCTGTCGGCGACGCAGACCGATCACCTGTTCAAGCGCATCGGGGACACGGTGGATGCTGCGTTCCTGGGGCAGATCGTGGTGAGCATCGCCCAGGGGACGGTGGGCGCCATCGGGTTCATCATCTTCGGCCTCCCGAACCCGATCTTCTGGGGTTTCGTCATGATCGTGCTGAGCATCATCCCGGTGGTGGGGGCGTTCCTCGTGTGGATGCCGGCGGGCGTGGTGCTCATGATCCTGGGGAACACCTTCGGGGGTGTGGGCATCCTCCTGTGGGGGCTCCTGCCCGTGAGCCTCATCGACAACTTCCTGCGGCCCTACCTCGTGGGGAGCCGCGCGGAGATGCATCCCGTGCTCGTCCTCGTGGGCGTGCTGGGGGGGCTCCTCGTCTTCGGCTTCATCGGGTTCATCATCGGGCCGCTCATCCTCTCGCTCTTCGTGGCGGTGCTGAACTTCTGGCGGGAGGAGAACATGGCCACGAGCCTCGGTGGGGACCAGGGGGAGCCGCTGGAGGGTGACGTGGCGGACCCGTCCTGACGTCGGCGCACCGCCTCAGTTCGCGTCCTCGTCGAGCTCCCCCGCGAGGTGGAGGTCCACGTGCTCCAACGCATCCTGCAGGAGCGCCTGCACCGCCGGGTGCTTGCTTCGGCGGACCCAGTACCGGGGCAGGTCCCACATGGGGATGTCGAGCTTCCCGCCGCTGGCGTTGGGGTGGCCTCCGCCGCCGTGGCGCCCAGCCACGAGGTGGCAGACCTTCACGGGGTCGCGGCTTCGGAGGCTGAAGCTGGATTCGGGGCGGAGCATGATGCCCAGGTGGGCTCCGTGCGTCTCCATGAGCTCGTGGAGCGTGTCGTTGGTGGGGCCGCTCCCGTACGTTACCGCGACGACAGCCTCGTTCCCCACGTGCATGGTGGCGTGCTCCACGCCCCACGCGGCCTCGGCCTCCTTCCGTGCCTTCCCAGCCTCGTGGCGCTCCTGGAAGACGCTGTCGTGGACGTCCCGGTGCTCCAGGAGGTGGTGGACGAAGCGGCGGCGCCCCATCTCGTACACGGCGTCGTTCAGGACCTGGCTCCAGGGCTCCTCCTGAAGCCACAGGTCGTAATCCCGCACCACGCGAGCGAGCTCCTCCGCGAACTCGTCGTCGGGGGCGAGGTCCTCCTGCACGAGGTTCGTGGTGCAGCGCTCCCCCGTGGTGTCCAGGTGAAGCTCAACCCCCATGTCCCTCACCTGGGCTCGCACCGCGTCGCTCCATTGCTTGTGGTGGTGGTCCCGCCACGTGATGCGCCATCCCCCGTCCACCAGGCGCTGGAGGAGCTCCAGCACCTCGTCGGCGTCGTCCCGGTCGATGCTGAGGTCGCTCACCACCAGGTGCCGTCCGTCCCCGGGTTCATCCGCCACGAGGCGGAGCGTCCGCAGGAGGTCGTAGGGGCTCGCGTAGAAGGTGCCCGTGGCGTCGTCCCCGTGGGCTTCCCGCACGATGACGTCGCAGGCGGCGCCGTCGAGGTCGCCGTCGGTAACGTGCAGGACCTCCTGCGCCTCCGCCACGTGGCGTCGGAGGCTGCGGCGGAACCGCCAATCGTGCACGGCGTCGGGCAGGAAGAACTTCCACTTGGGGAGGACGCGGGGAGCCATGGGTGGCGGGTGACGCGCGTCCGGTGCCTTAACCCCTTCCCCCTACGCCTAGTCCAGGGGCAAGCGCCCCGCTTGCCCGCAGTTGGGGCAGGTGGCGTGGAGCGGTCGCTGCCCCTCCACCGTGAACTCCTCGTCGCACCGGATGCACCGCACGTCGGCCATCACCACGGGGGCGTCGGGTTCGGGCTCGGGCTCCGGTTCGTCATCGTCCACGGGGATGAGGGGCTCGGCCCGCGTGGTGGGTGCGACGCGCCCGTAGGCGGCGACGGCGCCTCCGACCACGGCGGTGAGGATACCCAGCAGGAGCACGGGGAAGAAGGCGAGGTGGAACTTCCGGGTGCCCGTCACCGCGTAGACGGCGAGGAGCAGGCCGAGGACCGCCACGGTGAGGCCGCTCCAGAGGAGCACCGGGTGCTGGGTTCGGTACCGGGCCATGGTCTGACCGGGGGATGGGTGGGAGAGCCTTCAAGCTTCCGGGAGCGGGAGCTCGCGCTCCACGACCTCGAGGCACCGGGCGGCGACCTCGTCGGGGTGGCCGGTGGCGTCCACGACCACGTAGTAGGGAAGCTCCTCGGCCAACCGGTGGTAGTTGGACCGCACCTTCTGGAGGAAGGCATCCCGTTCGAACTTCTCCGAGGCCCCCCGGTCGGAGACGCGCTCGAGGGCGTGATCCACGGGGAGGTCCAGGAGGATGGCGAGGTCGGGGTCCCGGTGGAAGGGCGCCTGCACGTTGCGCAGCCACATCATGGCGTCGTCGACCCCGTGCTCCCGCAGCGTCTCCTCCAGGAGCACGCCCTGGTACGCGTAGTTGCTGTCGGCGTACCGGTCGGAGACCACGACGCGGTCCGGGTGGTCCTTGAGGCGGGTGCGCACCCACTCCACGTGGGTGGCGTGGTCCGCCATGAAGAGGAACGCTTCGCTGGCGGGGATGGCGCTGGCGTCGGCGAGGGACTCCCGGACGCAGGCTCCCAGGTACGTGCCCGTGGGCTCCCGCGTCCCGTGCACGTCCACGCCCCGGGCTCCCAGCGCATCCACCAAGGTGTTCGCGAGCGTGGACTTCCCGGTGCCGTCGATGCCCTCCAGCACCACGAGGTGCCCCTCGGTCATGATGCGCCGTAGGGCGCTGCGGGTGGAAAAGGGCTCCGATGCGCACCGCGGGGGCCGAAACCCTCATCAACGTATGCCCCCGTTGCTCACCCGATCCATCATGGAGCTCCTGCGCAAGGGCAAGGTGAAGGACGTGTACAAGGTGGGGCCGGACGAGCTCGAGTTCCGGTACTCGAACCGCATCAGCGTCTTCGACAAGATCATCCCCACGGACGTCCCCAAGAAGGGCGAGGTGCTCTGCCGCGAGAGCGCGTACTGGTTCGAGAAGGTGGAGGCGGAGCTTGGCATCCCCACGCACTACAAGCGCCTCGCCGGCCCCGAGCGCATGCGCGTGCAACGCGTGGATGTCATCCACGACTACGACGCCATCACCGAGGAGACCACGAACTTCCTCATCCCCCTGGAGGTCGTGTGCAGGCACTACGCCGCCGGGTCCTTCATCGACCGCATCGAGGTCGGGAAGCTCGACCCCACGGACGCGGGCCTCCCCGAGGGCCACGTGCCCGAGTACGGCGAGGAGCTGCCGGAGCCCTTCGTGGAGTTCACCACGAAGCTCGAGAAGACGGACCGCCCCCTCACCCCCCAGGAAGCGCAGGAGATCAGCGGCCTCACGGAGGCCGAACTGCAAGCGCTCCGGGACACCGTGCTCCGCATCGACGAGCTCATCCAGGACACCGTGGGCCCCCGGGGCCTCATCCACGTGGACGGCAAGAAGGAGCTCGCCATGGACGCGGACCGCAACCTCATGGTGGTGGACAGCTTCGGCACCCACGACGAGGACCGCTGGTGGGACAAGGCCGCCTACGAGAACGGCGAGATCAAGGAGCTCAGCAAGGAGTTCGTGCGCCAGTACTACCG
>CAZDGP010000053.1:0-12568 GCA_964505085.1 uncultured Thermoplasmatales archaeon | reverse complement strand
GCCGCTGGGGCCGGACCCGCCACAGCCTCAATCCTTGCAAGCGTCGAGGAAGTTCTGGAAGATGCGTTCCCCGTGCTCGGTGTGGTCCACCTCGGGGTGGAACTGGACGCCGTAGAGGTCCCGGGTCTCGTGCTCCATGGCTTGCACGGGGCAGTCCTTGCTGTGGCCGAGGACGCGGAACCCGTCGGGGACGCGCACCACCTCGTCGTTGTGGCTCTCCCACACGGTGGATTCCTCCGGGAGGCCCGCGAGGAGGCGGCCGCCGTCACCGTCGAGCACGAGCTTCGTCTTCCCGAACTCCGGCGTCTCCCCCGGCGCGGTCTCGCCGCCGAAGTGCGTGGCCATGAACTGGTGCCCGGCGCAGATCCCCATGATGGGGTAGTCGGCTTCGTCGAGGTACGTCCCGATCTCCCCGAGGCTGTCCTCGAGCCCGATGCGGGGCGCACCGCCCGAGAGCACGAGCCCGTCCAGGTCCCTGATGTCATCCCAGGGCGTGGTGTTCGGGATGATCTCCGTCTCCACACCCAGGTACTTCAGGACGCGCCACTCCCGGTGGGTCCACTGACCCCCGTTGTCCACGACGTACACGCGCAAGGGGAACTCCTCACGCCCGGCTACGGGGGCGCTGGATGATATAGGTTCGCCCCCAGGGCCGCCCAAAGGCTACTCGCCGAGGCTTGCGAGCGCGGACTGTACGGGCGTGGCGTAGCGGAGGTGGAAGCATGAGTTTAGCGGATGGCTACAGCTCCACGCGTTCACGCGCTCGGTCACCTGATACGCCACGTGCGGCCGCCCACTCGAATCCAACGCCAAGCTGATGCCATCCCCGTTATCCCGATCCACGTGCTCCACCACGCTCGTCCACCACGACCCATCACCAAGCTGCGTCGCGTAATGGGGACGCCCTGGCGTCGTGAGGTCGTAATTGCTCCAGGGGTCATCCCCGTACGCGTAACCGATGTGTGGGCGATCCTGTGCGTCGATTTCGATGCTGGTTTCACTTCGCCGAAGGTCTTCCGGGGAACGCAGCTCCTTCGACCCATCGTCCACCACCGTCGTCTCCCACGAACCGTTCGTCTTCACGTGGTGGTACAGCCCACCCTGCCCCGAGCATGTCGCGTGAGGTTGGTCCTGGCTATCCACCGCGATGCCCGCACCCCACCCACAATCATCCACCACCGCCTCCACGCTCCACGCCGACCCATCGTAATGTGCGTAATTCAGATCGAAATAGTTCGAGTTCCCACGGGCGCTCAACGAGTACGCCACATGCAAGTCCCCCTGTGAATCCGCCGCCACATCCACGAAGGCCCCCGCGTTCGGGCCCTTCGTCACGTCCTCCTTAAGCCACGACCCGTTCTCATGCCACGCATGAATAACAGTGTTCCCGCTCACACGGTACAACACATGCGGTGTACCCACGTCATCGAACGCAAGCGACGGCCCACCGCCCGGCGTACGCGTATCCACGACCTCGATGCTCCAGCTCCCATCGTAGCTCGAGGCGGTGGCGTACTCCACCTGCGGATCCGGTACCCCCGCACTGATGTTGCTGTTAACATAAGCTACGTGCAGCACCCCATCCTGGATGACGAGGCTCGGGTCGTGCCCCCACTCCCGCACCTCCTGGAACTCCCACGCACTGACTCCCGTTTTCACGCCCACGCGAAGCGTATTCGGCCACGGATCCGACTCGAACGCCACCACCGCCCGGTCCATGGAATCCATCTCGATATCCTGCCCCTCCTTCGCACCGATGGTCCACACCGTCTCCACACCCCACGCACCCCAAGGGCCACTGGTGGCACCCGGTACGCCATCCGGAAGGATACCCCCCGCTGCCAGGGGCGAAGCTACCACAAGCGCAGTGACGGCAAGGGTGAGGACACGGGCCGGGATGCGGTGCGTGGTGATCGGGGTCAAGCCTCCCAAGGGCTTGCGGGGGTGGTTCGTGGCGTGGGGCTTAACACCTTCGGCGCGAGGGCGGGGGGTTCCAAGGGGGGCGGGGGCTCGCACCTATAGGGACCTATAGGTGACTATAGGTCCGTGGGTTCGGGCGGAGGCCCTGTTCGACGCGTTCGGGGAAAGACCAAGACGCCACCACGCCCCGCGGGGACGTGGATGCAACCGAACGTTCAAGTAGCACGACGACAAATCACAGGGTGTGATGTAATGCAGGCTCACGAGAACCCCCTCACGTTCCTCCTCTACCACGGGGACGCCCGCCACCTACTCTTCCTCCTGGAGAGCGAGGGCACGGTCCCCTACGAGGAGGCGCGCCGCGAGGTGGGTTCGCACCCGCAGAGCTTCAAGCGCCTCACGCAGCGGTTGAGCCAGTGGGCCATACTCCGGTTCCGCGCGCCCGGCGACGCCGAGTTCGAGGACGGCCGCATCCGCGTCGTCCTTGAGCTTGGGACCAAGGCCGAGAAGGTCCTGCCCGCGCTCCACGACGTGCAGGAGACCGTGCGCCGCCACCGGGACGAGCTTGGGTCCTGGTCGGAAGAACTCCTCGCGTGACGGAGACCGTGCGGATGACCTGGATGGTCCTCGGCCCCACGAAGTGGCGCCCCGATCACGCGCCCCCCAGCCTGACGGTGGACGATGTCGAGCCCAACCTCCCCGGGGACTGGAGCTCGCACGACCCCCCAAGGCCCATCGACATGCGTGCCGCCGCTCAGGGCAAGATCCAAGAGAACGGTCTGGACGCGGTGCTCATGGAGGATTACACCGCACGGGATGAGGAGTCCAACACGGACCTGTTCCACCGCATCCGGCGGGACACGGGCGTGGCCAGATTCCTGGTGTACTGGCCCTACGGTGCCCAACGGTCCGGCCTCGATTGGGAACTTGGAATCCTCACAAGCGAGATCGGTCGAGGCGAACTTGCGCCGGACACCGTGCTCCTGCTCGTACAGGAGGACGCCGCCAGCATCCACACATCCTCAGGCGAGCTGGAGAGCCACGAGCGCGGTCATCGCACCACGTACTACAACGACCTTGTCCAGCACGGGTGCCCCTTCGCGCTTTGGCGGGACCACGCGGGCTTCCTCGATGCTGTAGACGCCTGGACGTCGCCATAGGAAGGGGAGTCCACTTGAGGACCCCCGCACCTATAGTCACCTATAGGTGCTTTCTTGGCCCCGGAACCCACCACCTTCATCACCCCCCACACCCATCCACCCTCATGCTCGACGCGCTCCCTCTCGTCCTCGGCATCGCGGGGCCGCTCCGCATCCTCCTCTTCATCATCGGGTGGGTCGGGGGGATCCTCGCCTTCCTCCACATCCTCTTCCGTGGCGACCTGCGCATCAGGCAGAAGCTCCTCTACCTCCTGCTGCTGCTTGTGCCCTTCTGGTGGCTCATCTACTTCATCCTGGGGAGGAAGCGCACGCGAAGGTTCTGGGGGTGAAGGTCGCGGGAGCTACGGGAACGCAAGGGCGCGGTGGTGTGGTGTTCACGCGTCCGCGGCCCCGCCCTCGTCGGCCTCGTCCCCCTCGTCCGCCCGCATGCTCACGATGAAGCGGTGGGCCACGTCCACCCCCAGCACCGCGAGGATCCCGTACACGAGGAGCATGGTGAAGCCGAGGTGGATCACGTAGAGCGTGCTGAGCACGGCGGCGGTGCAGCTTGCTTTCGTGTACCGGTTGTGGAACCCCAGGAGGCCTCGCCGGAGCTTCCCGAAGAGGAGGCTCCCGATGAGGAGTGCGCCCATGACGGGCACGACCCACCACAGCTCCGTGAAGAGCGCGATCTCCGGTGACCAGAGGTACACCCACGCCAGGAGGCTCCCGTAGAAGATGGCGTCGGCGGCGGTGTCCAGCGCCTGCCCGAAGGGCCCGCTGGCGTCCATGTACCGGGCGACGGGCCCGTCGAGGAAGTCCGTCACCACGGCCGCCACGATGATGCCCGTGAGGAGCCACGTATCCCGCGCCTGGGCTGCGCCGTACCCCAGGAACGTGAGACCCACCCGGCCCAGGGTGATGCCGTGGGGGAACCACTTGAAGTTCTCGCGGGTGAACCACGCCATGCGGTCCCGGGATGGGTGCACGCACCATATAACGGTTGCACCGCTCCACGACCTCACTGGGAGGCTCGTGGGGACCGGAACAGCTTAGGAACGCTGCATCGCTCCCAGGCTCATGGGCGATGGGTTCCCCCCGAAGCTCCGGATCCCCGTGTTCCTCCTGTGGACCGCCATGTGGGTGGGTCTCACCCACGTGCTCGGCGGCGGCCTCGGGAACTTCCTGAACGTCTGGGGTGTCCTCTTCCTGGGCGTGGCCGTGGGCGAGGGCATCGTGGAGGTGTGGGGCATGGGCGCGAACCGGCGAAGCCTCGAGGTGGCCGACGCGGGCCTCAAGCTCCTGCCGCTGGCCTTCCTCGGCGTGAGCTTCGCGGTGCTCGATGCGGGCCGCCTCCACCTCACGCCCGTGGCCCCGTGGGTGAAGGTGCTGGGCGTGGTCCTGGGTTACGGGGGGATCCTGGGGCGGGTGTGGAGCCAGCGCACCCTGGGAAGCGCCTTCAAGGTGCACGTGGAGGCCAGCGACGAGGTGCCCCTCGTGCGGGAGGGCCCGTACCGGTACCTTCGCCACCCCAGCTACACCGCGCTCGTGCTCGTGCTCGCGGGGAGCCCCCTCATCGTGGGGAGCCTCGTGGGCGCCGTCATCGGGTTCCTGGGGCTCCTCCCCTTCATCCTGCTCCGGGTGCGTCACGAGGAGTCGGTGCTGCTGGAGGCCTACGGCGAGACGTACCGGGAGTACATGGAGGAGGTCCCGGGCCTCGTGCCGGGGTTCCGGCGGAGCGGGTAGGCCCCAACCTTCATCCCCACCTACGGGCTTCCCCGTCCATGAGCGATGAGTCCTGGGATCGGTTCACGCGCGCCGTCCACGCGGCACGGGGGGAGGGACGGGGTCTCGCCCCCGGCATCGAGCGCTCCAGCACCTTCCGGTTGGAGAGCGCGGAGGAGGGCGCGGGGTTCACGGAGGCCACGCAACCCTCCACGTTCTACACGCGCTGGGGCAACCCCACGAACCGGAGGTTGGAGGCGCGGTTGGCAGCGCTCGAGGGGGCGGAGGCGGGCCTCGTAACGGCGTCGGGCATGGGCGCCATCAGCAGCGTCCTCCTCGCGCGGGCCGAGCGGGGGGCGCGCATCGTGGCGCAGACGAGCCTCTACAGCGCCACCACGGAGCTCCTGGAGAACGTGCTGGCGCCCCGCTTCGGCGTCGACGTGGAGCTCGTGCCCCAGGACGACGTGGAGGCCTGGGAGGAGGCCATCACGGAGGGGACGGACCTCGTGTACCTGGAGTCCCCGTCGAACCCCACCATGGTCCTCACGGACATCGCCGCCGTGGCGGACCTCGCCCACGAGCACGGCGCCCTCGTGGCGGTGGACAACACCTTCGCGAACCCCCTGAACCAGCGCCCCATGGACCTGGGGGCGGACATCGTGGTGCACTCCACCACGAAGAGCCTCGGTGGCCACAGCGACGTCACCGGCGGCGCGATCCTGTGCAGCGAGGCGTTCCTGGAGGAGGCGTGGTACCACTACAAGCTCCTGGGTGCCACGGCGGACCCCCAGGCGAGCTTCCTCGTGCTCCGGGGGCTCCAGACGCTGGCGCTCCGCACCGAGCAGATGAACCGGAACGCTCGGGCGCTGGCGGAGGCGCTGGAGGCCCACGACGCCGTGACGCAGGTCCATCACCCAGGTCTTGCCTCCCACCCGCAGCACGACCTCGCGAAGCGCCAGATGCTGGGCTTCGGCGGGATGCTGAGCTTCGAGCTCGCGGGTGGGTTGGAGGCGGGGCGCGCCTTCGTGGAAGCCGTGGACGTGGCGACGCTCGCCGTGAGCCTGGGCGGCACCGAGACCCTGGTGGAGCACCCGGCCACCATGACCCACGGTCCCCTGAGCCCCGAGCAGCGTGCCGCCGCCGGCATCGGTGAGGGGTTGGTGCGTGTGAGCGCCGGCATCGAGGGCACGGGGGACCTCGTGGCGGACGTGGAGCAGGCGCTGGATGCCGCGACCTCGTGAGGCGGGACGGTTCCATCCCTGTGCCAAAACCCTTTTCCCCCCATGGCGCGAAGGGACCATAGGAGCGAACCCCATGGACGGACCCAAGCGCGTCTTCCTCCTCGCCGTCGGTTGGGGCTTCATCGTCCTGGGCATCGTGGGTCTCGTGCTCCCCATCCTCCAGGGCATCCTCTTCCTCATCGTGGGCCTCCTCATCCTCGCGCCTGTCTCCCCCCTGGCCGCCGGCCTCGTGGAGAGGATCCGGGCCCGCGCGCCCAAGGGGTGGGTGGAGCGGGCGGAGGCGCAGAAGGAGCGGTTCGTGGGGTCCGACGACGAGGACGGGGCCGACTGACCCCCCGGAAACCTTATCAACATCTGCGGTTTCTTTATCAAAACATGAGCGTCGTGAGCATCAGCGCCCCCCAGGACCTCATCCACCACGTGGACGACGTGGCCGGTCGGGAGGGGTACAGCGGCCGCAGCGAGCTCGTGCGCGCCGCCCTGCGGGAGTTCCTCCAGACCCTGGACGACGAAGCGGCCCGGGACGGCGCCCACAGCGCCACCATCACCCTCGCCTACGACGAGGAGGCTACCGACAGGGTGGCCCGCGTGAAGCACGCCTTCGCCGACATCACCACGAGCATGCTCCACAGCCACACCGACGAGGGATGCCTCGAGGTGCTCATCGTGGAGGGCGACGGGGACGCCGTGCGGCGCCTCGCCAACGGCCTGCGGGGTGTGCGGGGCGTGGAGCGCTTCAACCTCTTCTACGTGGGTTGACCATGCCCTGGACACGCCCCCCCGAGGTGGCGGACCACGCCCACCTGGCCCCAGGGTTCACCGAGGACGCGCTCCGCATCCGGCCCGACCCGTCCCGCCCCTACGACGTGGTGCTGTTGGACATGGACGGGACCCTGGTGGATGAACGCAGCAGCTGGGAGTGGGTCCACCACCACTTCGGCGTGAGCAACCGCACGAACTGGGAGCGGTACGAGCGCGGGGAGATCGACGACCTGGAGTTCACCCGGAGCGACATCGCCCTCTGGACCGGGGACGGCCCCGTGCACATCGACGACGTGCGCGACTGCCTCCACGAGGCCGCTCTCATGCCCGGGACCCACGCGCTCTTGGAGGCGCTCCACGACGCGGGGGTGCTTCCCGTCATCGTGAGCGGCGGCCTCGACGTCCTCGCCCACCGCGTCGCCCGGGAGCTCGACATCCCCCTGGTGGCGGCCAACGGCGTGGAGGTGGGGGCCGACGGGTACCTCACGGGGGAGCCCCGCATCCACGTGCCCATCCGGGACAAGACCACGCCCAGCCGCGCCATCCTGAAGGCGTTGGGCGTCCCAGGGTCCCGGGCGGCGGCCGTGGGGAACAGCCGCTACGACGCGGGGATGTTCCGGGTGTGCGACCTGGGCATCGCCTTCTACCCGCTGGACGACGAGGTGCGGGCGGCGGCGGACGTCGTCATCGAGGGGAAGGACCTCGCGGCGTGCATCCCCCACCTCCTCCCCCACCGTACCAAGTGACCGGAGACCTCCCATGACCCACGACGACGCCGGTCAGCTCGTGCACGTGGCGGTGGACGACACCGACAGCCGCGAGGAGGGCATGTGCACCACGTACCTGGCGCACCGGCTCCTCGAGGCCCTCCCCAACGCCACCCCCGTGGGTGCGCCGCATCTCGTGCGGTTGAACCCCAGCGTCCCCTGGCGCACCCGGGGGAACGGCGCGGTGGCCCTCAGCCTCCGCACCGACCTCACGCTGGACGAGGTGCTGGCGGAGGCCGCGGAGGTCGTGGAGGAGATGGCGGTGCTGGACGACCCCGACACGCAACCGGGCCTCGCCGTCTCCCGCGAGCGGCCGCCGGGGGAGGTCTACCAGCGCACGGTGCAGGAGCTCGTGGACCCCGGGTGGGCGAGGGAGGTGCTGGACGACGTGGGCGCCCGGACCCGGGGTTGGAGCGGGGGCCGGGGCCTCGTGGGGTGCGCCGCGGCCCTGGCGTGGGACCCGGCGGATCCAGCGCGCCGGAGCACGTGGGAGCTCCTGGCCTACCGGACACCGGCGCGCTGGGGTACGCCGCGGGATGTGGACGCCGGGAGCCTCCGGCGCATCGACGCCCGCCACCCATCGCTCTTCGACACGTGGGACCCCGACGCGGGGGCACCCGCCTGCGTCCCCGGCGGTCCCGACCCCGTGCTCTGGGGGCTCCGGGGAACCGACCGGGACGCCCCTCTGGCGGCGGCGGAGGACGTGGTGGGCGAGGCGCCGGCGAGCACGCGGCTCTTCCGCACGAACCAGGGGAGCGACGACCACCTCAGGCACCGCACCGTGGAGGCGCTCGAACCCCACACCGCCGCGCGCGTCGAGGTCGAGGTCGCGGGGGAGCCGTGGCGCATCCGCGGTGGCCACGTCTTCCTCCCCGCGGAGGATGCGTCGGGGTCCGTGACGTTGGCGGCCTTCGAACCCACCGGGAGCTTCCGCCACGTCGTCACCGCCCTGGAACCCGGGGACCGCGTGGTGGCCTGCGGTGGCGTGAAGGCGGGTCCCGGCGGGGACCTCACCCTCCACCTGGAGAAGCTCCGGGTCCTCTCGGCGCCCCCGCGTCGTGTGAAGGTCGGGAACCCGCGATGCGAGGGGTGCGAGCGGGCCATGGGGAGCCGGGGGCGGGATGCCGGGTACCGGTGCCCCTCCTGCGGGGCGGAGGTCGGGGAGGACGCGGTGCCGACGCGCCGGGTGCCTCGGGGGGTGGAGGAGGGGTGGTACGAGGTGCCTCCGGGGGCGCGTCGCCACCTCGCCCGACCCGTGGCCCTCATGGGGGAGCGGCTGCGGGACCGGGCGAAGGCTTATGAACCGGAGCGGAGCATCCCGCAGCGATGAAGCTCGCCCTGGGCATCGAGGGCACCGCCCACACGTACGGTGTGGGCATCGTGGCGCACGGGAGCGACGGCTCCCTCGAGGTGCTTGCCAACGAGCGCGCCATGTACACGCCCGAGGAGGGGGGGATCCACCCCCGGGAGGCTGCCAACCACCACGCCGAGAGGGCGCCGGGGGTGCTGAGGGCGGCGCTGGAGGCGGCGGGGGTGGAGGCTCGGGACCTCGACGTGGTGGCCTTCAGCCGGGGCCCGGGCCTGGGGCCGTGCCTCCGCACCGCCGCCACCACGGCGCGGACCCTCGCGTTGGCGGCGGAGGTACCGCTGGCGGGGGTGAACCACTGCGTGGCCCACCAGGAGATCGGGCGGGCCGTCACGGGGGCGGAGGACCCCGTGCTCCTCTACGCGAGCGGGGGGAACACGCAGGTCATCGCGTACACGGGGGGTCGGTACCGCGTGGTGGGGGAGACGCTGGACGTGGGCGTGGGGAACCTCCTGGACAAGTTCGCCCGTGAGCTGGGCCTGCCATTCCCCGGCGGGCCGGAGCTGGAGCGCATGGCCCGGGGCTCGGACGTGCTGCTGGAGCTTCCCTACAGCGTGAAGGGTATGGACGTGGCCTTCAGCGGGTTGCTCACGGCGGCCACGAGCCTCCTGGAGGACGGGGCGGCGCCGGAGGACCTGGCGAACAGCCTCCAGGAGACGGCCTACGCCATGCTCACGGAGGTGACGGAGCGGGCGCTCGCTCACACGGGGAAGACCGAGGTGGTGCTGGGCGGTGGCGTGGCGTGCAACGCGCGGTTGCGGGAGATGGTGGAGCTCATGGCCCGGGACCGGGGCGCCGAGAGCTTCGCGCCGCCCCCGGACCTCTGCGTGGACAACGGCGTCATGATCGCGCACACGGGCCTCCTGCACCTGGGGGCGGGCGCCACCATCCCCGTCTCCGAGAGCCACGTGGACCAGACGTGGCGCACCGACGACGTGGACGTGGTGTGGCGGGACCCGGAGGCCGAGGCATCCCTGCTCCCCTCGCTTGGACCAACACGACAGGTTGGCCACGGCGGTGCGCCCGAAGGGCCGGCGCCGTGGCCGTCGCAACGCGTCGGCCACGGCGCCGAGGCGTTGGTGGAGCGGGATGCGGTGCTGGGGCGGGAGGCCGTGCGGAAGCGGCGTCTCCCCAAGTCCTACCGCCATCCGCAGCTGGACCGGGAGCTCAGGGTCCGG
Organism: uncultured Thermoplasmatales archaeon; assembly: GCA_964505085.1. Taxonomy (GTDB): domain Archaea; phylum Thermoplasmatota; class SW-10-69-26; order JACQPN01; family CAZDGP01; genus CAZDGP01. The sequence goes on along the minus strand of CAZDGP010000053.1, from coordinate 2,470 downwards.
CGGGCGAAGCTGGAGGCGAAGCTCCTGCGGGAGGCGCGGCGGGCGGGCGTCCCGACGCCCGTGGTGTACGAGGTGGATCTGGGGCGGGGTGACCTCGTCATGGAGCACGTGACCGGGCCCACCCTGCGGACGCACCTCGCGGGGGACGGGGTGGACGCCCGAGGCGTGCTGGAGGCGTTGGGGGCGGCGGTGGCTCGGCTCCACGGGGCGGGCCTGGTCCATGGCGACCTCACCACGAGCAACGCCATCCTGAACCCGTCGGGGAGCGTGGTGCTCCTGGACCTGGGGCTTGGGGAGCGGAGCCGGGAGGCGGAGGCTCACGCCACGGACCTCCACGTGCTCATGGAGGCGCTGGAGGCCACCCACGCGGACCTGGAGGGTGCGTGGGAGCACGTGCTGGCGGGGTACGTGGGAGGGGATGGGGTGGAGGAGGGCGGGTCGGGCGGTGGGGAGGCGCGGGTGCGGGCGGTGGAGCAGCTGGAGGAGGTTCTGCGTCGGGGCCGGTACCTTCGGCAGATGACGTAGGAGGTGGTCTCCACCTGGGGGGAACGTTCATGGGTCCCCGTGGCGGTGGCGGGCCCATGGAGCTCGTGTTCGTCACCGGGAACGAGGGGAAGCTCGAGGAGGCCCGGCGGAAGCTCGCGCCGGTGGGCGTGGAGCTCACGCAGGATGCGGGGGGGTACCCGGAGGTGCAGGCGGACTCGCTGGAGGAGGTGGCGCGCTACGGTGCGCGGGCTCTCATGGAGCGGATGGAGGCACCCTTCGTGCTCGATGACTCGGGGCTATTCGTCCATGCCCTCGGGGGCTTCCCGGGGGTGTACACGAGCTACGTGCATCGGACGCTGGGTCTGCCTCGGGTGGTGGGGCTCCTGGAGGGGGAGGTGGACCGGTCGGCGCACTTCCAGGCGGTGGTGGCCTTCGGCGACCCCGGCACCGGGGAGGTTGAGCTCTTCACGGGCCGCGTGGACGGCACGGTGGCGGAGGAGGTGCTGGAGGGTCCCCACGGGTTCGGGTACGATCCCGTGTTCGTGCCGGAGGGCTTCCGGGAGCCCTTCAGCCGCATCCCGCCGGCGGAGAAGAACCGCGTGAGCCACCGCGGCCGGGCGTTGGATGCGCTCGCGGCGTGGATCGGTGAGCGGTGACGTGGCGGAACGAAGATTGAAGTAGGAGGTACGGGGCCATGGGTCCCCGGGGCGGGACCTCCCGTTCCAAGGGTTGGAGGCGTTCCTTAAGGGGTGAGGAGGGGAGTGTCCCTTCGACGAACGGGGCACAAAGTTTATATAGAAGTGGAAACACAACCTTGAAGGCAGTAACGGGGGAGATGCTGGCCCGACTGCGGTACAACCATGAGTACGAACCAGGAACACAAGGAGCGGTCCTCCGCTGATGGAGAGGTGGATGGTGACCGCTTCGAGGACCACGTTACGGAGTGCCCTGAGTGCGGGGGCCGTCTCGAGGCCAACGAGGCCCGGGGCGAGACCACCTGCGCGAGCTGTGGCCTTGTGGTGGAGGATGACGCTATCGACTACGGTCCGGAGTGGCGTGCGTTCAACCCTCAGGAGAGCAAGGACAAGGCGCGCACGGGGGCTCCCATGACGGAGAGCCTCCACGATCGGGGGCTCAGCACGGTCATCGGGTACGGGGGTCGTGATGCTGGGGGTCAGCGGATCAGCAGCGGGACCCGGCACCGCATCTACCGTATGCGGCGTTTGCATCGGCAGGCGAGCTTCCGGAGCGGGAGCGAGCGGAACCTGGCGCAGGCGATCACGGAGATCAAGCGGTTGGCTGCGGCGTTGGATGTGAGCGATGATGTGGCGGACCAGGCGATCCGGATCTACCGGCGGGCGAGCGATGCGGACCTCATCCGGGGTCGGAGCATCGATGGGATGAGCGCGGCGGCGTTGTACACGAGCTGTCGGCTCAACGGGATCCCGCGGGATCTGGACCTGGTGGCTCGGAGCAGCCACGTGGACCGTCGTACGCTCCATCGCACGTACCGGACGCTCACCCACGAGCTGGACATCAAGGTGCCGCTCTTCCGCGCCATCGACCATGTGCCGCGCTTCGCCAGCGGCCTGGAGCTCAGCGCGCAGCTCGAGTCGCGGGCGATGGGCCTGGTGCGCATCGCGGAGGACGAGGGGCTCACGAGCGGGCGGGCCCCCACGAGCATCGCGGCGGCGAGCGTGCTGGCGGTGGCGAAGGAGGCCGACGTGGACATCACGCAGAAGCAGGTGGCTGAGACGACGAGCGTGAGCGAGGTCACCCTCCGGCATCGTCTCCGGGAGCTTGAGCCCCTGCTGGACCGCGTCGAAGTGGACGCGTAGAGCATCCGCTTCCCTCACCCCCTGATATGCTCCTTCATCTCCTCGACAACTTCCTCCAACCCAGCGTGAGCGCCACGTCTCCAACCCCGTGACCTATAGGGCCCTATAGGTGGCTATAGGTCCTCCTCGATAGGGTATCCTCATCC
>CAZDGP010000052.1:0-12711 GCA_964505085.1 uncultured Thermoplasmatales archaeon | reverse complement strand
AGAGCGGGCGCCACCTCACCACCTTCGAGATGATGGCGCACCACGCCTTCAACACGCCCGAGGATGACGTCTACTGGACGGACCGCACGGTGGAGCTCTGCCACGAGTTCATGACGCGGAGCCTGGGCATGGACGGCGACGCCATCACGTACAAGGAGAACCCCTGGAGCGGCGGCGGCAACGCCGGCCCCGCCCTGGAGGTGCTCGTGGGCGGCCTCGAGGTGGCCACCCTCGTCTTCATGAGCCTGGAGGAGCACCCCGAGGGCGACATCGAGATCAAGGGCACGTCCTACCGCGAGATGGACCTCCGCATCGTGGACACCGGGTACGGCCTCGAGCGCCTCGTGTGGGCGAGCAACGGCGCCCCCACCATCTACGACGCCATCTACCCCGGCATCGTGGACCGCCTCGTGGAGGCCGCGGGCCTCCAGGAGCACGTGGACGACCCCCGGGTGAACCGCGTGCTCACCGAGGTGGCGCGCACGAGCAGCGTGGTGGACGTCGACGCCGGCGAGCGCCTTCTGGACCTCCGCCGCGAGGTGCTGGAGCGCCTCCGGGAGCGGGCGCCGGACCTCGACGTGGACCTGGAGGAGCTCCAGGACCTCATGGAACCCCTCGAGGCCGTCTACGCCGTAGCGGACCACACCCGATGCCTCGCCTTCATGCTGGGGGACGGCATCGTCCCCAGCAACGTGAAGGGCGGGTACCTCACGCGCCTCGTCATCCGCCGCACCCTGCGCCTCATGGACCACCTGGGCATCCCCCATCCCCTGGGGGAGCTCGTGTCCTGGCAGCTCGACCTCCTCTCCGAGGACTTCCCCGAGCTCAAGTCCATGAAGGACACGGCCCTCACCATCTGCGAGCTCGAGACCGAGCGCTACCGCGAGACCCTGGCGAAGGGCACGCGCCTCGTGCGGAAGGAAGCCCGGAACCTCGGGAACGGCCACCTGGAGCTCGACCGCGTCATCGACTTCTACGACAGCCACGGCGTCCCGCCGGACATCGTGCGGGACGTCGCCCTCGAGGAGGGTGTGGACGTGGAGGTGCCCGACGACTTCTACACCCAGGTGGCGGAACGCCACGAGGAAGCCACCGCCACGGTGGAGGACGAGCGCTCCGAGCAGAAGCTCGAGCGGCGCCTCCAGGACCTCCCGCCCACGGACCTCCTCTACTACGAGGACGCGAAGACGCGGGAGTTCGAGGCCGTGGTGCTCTGGGCGAAGGACGGCGCCGTGGTGCTGGACCAAACCGCCTTCTACCCCGAGGGCGGCGGACAACCCAGCGACCGCGGGCACCTCCTCACGGGGTCCCGCACCCTCCAGGTGACGAACGTGCAGAAGCACGACGGCGTCGTCGTGCACCACGTGGAGGGCGGGAAGCTCCGCACCGGCGACGTGGTGAAGGGCCGCGTGGACTGGGGACGACGCATCGCCCTCATGCGGAACCACACCGGCACCCACATCGTCATCGGTGCCACCCGCCACGTCCTCGGCGGGCACGTGTGGCAGGCCGGCGCCCAGAAGGGCACGGACCGGTCCCGCATCGACGTCACGCACTTCCGCCGCGTCACCGACGAGGAGCTCAGGGAGATCGAGCAACTCGCCAACATGGTGGTGCTCGAGGGCATGCCCGTGGAGAAACGGTTCCTCCCCCGGGACGAGGCCGAGCGCAAGCACGGGATGCAGCTCTACCAGGGCGGCATCCCCCCCGGGGACGAGATCCGCGTGGTGCGCATCACGGACTTCGACGTGGAGGCCTGCGGCGGCACCCACGTGTGGAGCACCAGCGACGTGGGCCCCATCAAGGTCCTGGGCACCGAGCGCGTGCAGGACGGTGTGGAGCGCATCCACTTCAGCGCGGGGTTGGCGGCGGTGCGGGAGACGCAGAAGCGGGACCAGCTCCTGGAGGACACGAGCGAGGTCTTCCGCGTGCCCATGGACGACCTCCCCAAGACCGCCGACCGCTTCTTCACGGAGTGGAAGGCGTACCGGAAGGAGGTGGAGGAGCTGAGGAACGAGATCGCGGAGCTCAAGACCCAGGCGGTGGAGACCGAGACCGTGGCCGACGTGGAGCTCCTGCTCCGCTTCGACGTGGACGCCGACACCACCCGGGACGACCTCTTCGCGGAGCTCACCACCTTCGTGAACGAGGGTGCGGGCCGCGTGGCCGCCGGCGCCACCCAGGATGGGCAGGCCATCGTGGTGACGAGCGAGGAGGACGTGGCCGTGGAGGCGCCCGCCATCCTCCAGCGCGTGGCCGAGGTCCTCGGGGGGAAGGGCGGTGGCCGCGGCACCATGGCCCAGGGGAAGCTCGAGAAGGTGGATGCCGAGGCGGCGGCGGAGGCCGTGCGCGAGGCCCTGGAAGGCGCCTAGCCCCCCTCTGGGAAGGGGGCCGGGGGCGTTGGCGCAAGCGTCAAGACCCCCAACCCATCCATACGGAACCCATGACCGAGTGGAAGCTGCGACCCCCGCGGATGGAGGATGCCGACGACCTGAACGCGGTGAGGCGATCCCCCCAGGTGGTGGCGGGGACCACAGCCATCCCCACCGAGGACCTGGAGCAGACGCGAGCGTACCTCGAGTCGAACCTGGGGAACGACCGCTGGCACGCCCTCGTGGTGGAGGCGGAGAGCGTGGAGGACGGTCCCGGCCCCGTGGTGGCCATGGCGGACCTGCGCGTCCACGCGGGCAAGCAACGCCACGTGGCGGACCTCGGCATCATGGTGCACGACGGACACCAGGGCCAGGGCATCGGCACGAGGCTCATGACGGCCCTGCTGGACCTGGCGGACCAGGAGCTGGGCCTCCACCGCGTCGAGCTGGAGGTCATGGTGGACAACACCCACGCCATCAAGCTCTACGAGGCCATGGGCTTCGAGGAGGAGGGTCGCAAGCGCGACACGTACCGCAAGAACGGGGGGTTCGTGGACGTCCTCGTCATGGGTCGGTTGAACCCCAGCGCGTGACGGGTGGACGATGATGCATCGTGGACCTCCAGCGTGAGCTCCGCCACCCTCGCTTGGGACCGTTGCCGGTCCAGCGCCTACGCTGGGTGTGAGGAGATGAGAAGGTGGGGGGAAGGGGGTGGGGCACGGGGCCCCGGCGGGAGAGAGCGGGGGTAGGGAAGGGGGGACCTAGCCGAACAGCCCGTAGGGCGTTCGGGTGAGCCCGCCGCGTCAGCAAGGGCTTACCCGAACCGCCCGAAGGGCCTTCGGTTGAGCCCGCCGCGTCAGCAAGGGGTCAGCCGAAGAGGGCGCCGAGCCCTGCGGCGGCCTCCTCCTCGGAGACCTCGTCCTCGTCCTCCTCTTCCTCCTCGTCCTCGTCGTCGGCGGCGTCGCCGTCGTCCGAGGCGCCACCGGCGGCAGCCGCTCCGCCAGCGGCGGCGGGGGCGGCGACGGCGGTCTCGAGGGCCTCCTCGATGTCCACGCCGTCAAGGCTCGCGACGAGGGCCTTCACGCGGGCCTCGTCCACGTCGACGCCAGCGGCGTCGAGGATGCTCGTGATTCCGTCCTCATCGATGTCGTTGCCCGCCGCGTGAAGCAGCAGGGCGCTGTAGACGTACTCCATCTTTGGTTCCTCCGTTGAGTTCTATCGGGTTGGGTGTAGGGGGAAAGGGGGTTAGCCGAACATCCGACCGTGCGCGCTCGCTCGGGCTCGCTTGCACGGTCGGGATCTTCGGGCGATAGCAGTCATCTGCGTTCACCCGAACATGGCACCGAGCGCGGCGCCTTCTTCGACGTCCTCGTCGTCATCCTCGTCATCCTCTCCGCCGGCTTCGCCGTCCGCCGAGTCCGACGGCCCTTCGGGCTCGTCGTCGGCCTCGGTAGCTTGGGCGGAAGCGCCTCCGAGGCGCGACTGGAGGTCCTCGTCGAGGGCATCCTCGTCGAGGTGGCTCGCCAGGCTCAGCACCTGGCCCTGGGCTCGGCTCAGGAGCCGGTCCACGATGCCGGGCTCCGTGAGCTCGGCGTTCACGCCGAGGTTGATGGCCCGCTGGTGGGCCTGGGAGAGGATGGGGTGGGCCGTGATCTCCGTGAACCACGAGGTGTTCACGGCGACGTTGAAGGCCCCGGCGGCGCCGGCCTTGAGGTCGTTGAGGAAGGCCTCCTCGTCGACGTCGAGGACGCTCCGGTCGAAGAGCATGCCGTCCTCGTAGGCGGTGCGCAGGTCGATCCCCACCGTGAGGGGGTGGATGTCGAGGCGGGTGAGCATCTGCGCGACCTCGCGCGGGATGGTTCCGCCGGCCTCGACCAGGACCTTGTCCTGCTTGATGACGACCTTGCCGCCCTCGATGGCGGCGGGGATGCCAGCCTTCTGGAGGTCCCCCACCACGGGACCGGGGGCGAAGGGCGTGTCGCCCGCCTCCACCGCGACGTCCTCGGGGGCGGTCTCGCCGCCCTTGGCGGGGGCCTTCGTCTTGGCGGCCTCCAGGCGCTTGTAGAGCGTGAAGGGGTTCATGTCCGTGGCGATGAGGGCGGTCTGGCCCTCCACGGAGCCGATGAGGTCGTCCACCGCCTCCATCTCCGCGCCGGCCTTCTCCAGGGCGCGGGTGAGGAGCGTGTTCTTCACGACGCGGAGGGTGGCGTCCGCCCGCAGCTGCTTGCGCATCTGCTGCATCTGGGCTGCGGGGATGCCCTCCACGTTGGCGATGGCCACCACGGGGTTCCCCGTGATGAGGTTCGTGAGGTCCTCGACCTCCTGCTTCTTCCAGGGTGCGACGTGGGCCGTTTCTACCATTCGTTCACCTCATAGGACGCGCTTCGCGGGGCCCATGGTGGTCTTCACGTACACGCCGTCGAGGTTGAGCTCGCCGCGCTCGAGGTGCCGGGTGACCCGGCGGAGCACCGCGTCCACGTTGTCGGCGATGTCCTCCGCGTCCATGTCCTCCTGACCCACCTTCGCGTGGAAGGAGCGCCGCTCGCGGCTCCGGAGCCGCACGGTGTCCCGGAGGTTCGCCACGATGGGGAGCGGGTCCTCGCCGGGGGGCAGGGGCCGGGGCATCTTGCCGCGGGGGCCCAGGACGGGTCCGAGGGTGCGCCCGATGGTGGGCATGAGCGGGGCCTCGGCCAGGAAGAAGTCGATCTCCTTGGCGAGGGCCCGGGCCTCGGTCTTGTCGTCGGCGAGGTCCTCGATGGCCTCGGGCTCGATGACCTCGTCGGCCACGTCGCGGGCGTTCAGGGCGGTCTCGCCGCTGGCGAAGACGCCGACCTTCGCTTCCTCGCCGCGTCCACGGGGGAGGAGAACCTCCTCGTCGATGCGGTTCTGAGGTTGGCTGAGGTCGACGTTCCGCAGGTTGAGGGCGATGTCGACGGACTGGGTGAAGTTCCGCGGCGTGGAGTCCGAGATGGCGGACTCTACCGCGTCTACGATGGCTTCTCGTTCGACCATGGGTACCGTCCTCCTCGTAGTGCCAGCGGAGCCCGCGCCGGTCTGTGATCCCGGGCGGAGGCCCCTCTCACCGCCGAAGCGGCTTAGGGTGCCGGATTAAGCTCCTCCTACGTGGTAGGGGATGTGAGCGGAGAAGACGGTTGGACTATATGTATGTTTGGGAGGGTGTGGGTGGGGCCGTGGGACCCCGCACCCCACCCATCTGGCTGCGGGGCCTGCGGGTGCGGCGTTCACACGTCGGGTGCGGGCACGTGCTGCACCGGCGGGATCCCCGTGTCCTCGAAGCCCGTGGGGACCTCCCCGGTCTCCGCGTACCGGTAGAGACCCGCGACGAGGATGCCGTCCACAGCCACCTTCGCAGCCAGGATCACCAGGACCCCCAGGACGCCGAGGAGGAAGGCGGCCGTGACGACCGCGGAGGTGGCGACGGTGAAGGCGATGGCCACGAGACCCCCAACCCACACCACGCCCGCCAGGAAGAAGACGATGCCCGTGCCCACCTCACCGGCCAGAGCCTCGCCCCACGCTTCCTTCACCACGTGGCCGCTGCGCTTGATGGAGTCCACGGGGCCCAGGTCCTCGTGGACGAGCACCGGCACCACGAAGTACGTGGCGATGTTCCACGCAAGCCCGATGCCACCGAGGATGAGCTGGTCCACGGCGCCGCGGAAGCGGTTCCGGAGCGCCCGGATGATCATGCCCACGGTGGCGGCCACGAGGCTCCACTGGAGGATGCGGAGCTTCCGGTTCCACGCACGGCTCAACCCATCGCGGACCGTGGGGTCGCCGCCGGCGAATCGGATGCTGGCGCATTCCACCACGGCGGCGTTGAAGAAGATGATGACGAAGTACGTGACGGTGTAGAGGAGGAACATCCAGGCGTACCCCGCGACCTCGAGGTTCTCCTCGCCGAGGCCGGGGCCCAGGGCCTGCACCCCGAGGAACCCAGCGCCGAGCATGCTGGCGGTGACGAGGACGAGGGCGATGCCGCTCAGGATCGGGAGGAGCAGGATCTCCTTGTCCAACCGGAGCACGTCCAGGCTGGCCTTAGTGAGCTCCCACCCGCGACGGATACGTGCGAACATGGTGCACCCGGTCGGGTGAAGCGACGCGGGGGGTCTTGAAGCTTGGCAGAAGCCCCCTCTGGAACGGCTCCGCGGCCGCGGGGGTGTGCGGGTTCAGCGGCGCCGGGGTGCCGCGGCAAGGGCGGCGAGGAAGCCCGCCGCGAGGACGAGGATGAGGGGGGCTGCGGGTGTCTCGCGGTCCACCACCGCGCCGCTCGTGTTCCCGTCGGAGCCTGGATCGTCGTCGCGCGGTCCGTCCAGGGGGTCCCCTGCCTGAGCCTGGGACGTGCCATCGCTTGTGGCATCGTCGCCGGTGTCGTCGCTTCCGGGGTCGTCACCGGGGTCCTGGGCACCGGCACCGCCCGCGTCCTGCGCGCGCACGGTGAGGTTCCCGTGCTGGCCCAGGGTGCGGTGGTACTCGCACACGTACCCGTAGGTGCCGGGTTCGGTGAAGGTGTGCTGGAACTCGTCCCCCGCATCGAGGTGCCCGGAGTCGAGGGTCCCGTCGGCGCTGGTGACGGTGTGGGGCACCCCGCCGATGTTCACCCAGAGCACGGTGTCCCCCACGGTGGCCTCCGCGTTCTCGGGGGTGAAGGTGTACTCGTCCACCTCCACGCGGAGGTCCACGGTCTCGCCGGACCCCGCCGCGTCGTCGCTGGCGGTCCCATCCCCACCCTCGTCCTCCGCGGTGGAGTTGCTGCCCGTACCGTTGCCCTCACCGTCGGTGCCACTGTCGCCGGTGCCGTTCCCGTCGCCCGCGGCGCCGTGGTCGTGGGTGCCGTGGTCGTGGTCATCGTCGGAGGTGGAGGTGGAGTTGTCGTCGCTTCCCCCCACCTCGTCCTCGTTGCCGCCGCCCTCGTCGTCGCCTGCATCGTCATCCCCCCCGTCCCCGTCCTCCGTTGTGGTGGCGTCGGCGGTCCCGCCAGCGTCGTCACGCTCCTCCACCGTGACGGTGCCGTGCTGGCCCAGATCCTGGTGGTACTCGCACACGTACCCGTAGGTGCCAGGCTCCTGGAAGGTGTGCTCGAAGTCCTCACCGGGGTCGAGGTTGCCGGAGTCGAAGGTGCCATCCTGGGACGTGACGGTGTGGGGTTGGCCCCCCACGTTGCTCCACCGCACGGTGTCGTACGTGAGCACCTGGAGGTCCTGGGGCTCGTACGAGAACTCGTCCACGTCCACGTGGTAGGTGTCCCCCTCGGGAGGCGGCTGCTCCGCGTCCCCCCCGTCGCTCGAGGTCGTGGCGTTCCCGTCGTCGTTGCCCGTCGTGGCGTTCCCGTCATCATCCGACGAGGTGGAGTTCCCATCATCGTCCTGGGACGCCGTGGCGTTCCCGTCCCCCTCCGAACTCGTGGCGTTGCCGTCGTCACCTTCGGACGACGTGGTGTTCCCATCCCCGGAGGTGGTGTTCCCGTCGCCGTCCGCACCGCCTGATCCGTCGGTCTCATCTCCGTCCCCGCCGTCGTCCCCCCCGTCCCCGTCCGCGTCGTCGTCCAACCCCACCGTCCCCTCCGCCTCCTCCAGGAGGTTCTGCGCCTGCTCCACCAGGGCGTCCACCTGGTCGTCCGCTCCCGGATCGGCGTCCGCGTCCGCGGGCGTCACCACCACAGCCCCCCACATGCCCATGATGCGGTGGGGCTTGCAGAAGTACGGCACCACGGAGCCGGCGTCGTCCTCGGTGAAGGTGTGGGTGTACGTGTCGCCGGGTTCGAGGAGGGGGCTGTCGAGGTCACCGGATGCGTCGCCCGTCGCGGGGTTCCCGCTGGTGACGGTGTGGGCGCTGAGGCCCGCAGGGTCCTCGCCCTCCGCCGGGAAGACCCACGTCACGGTGGTGCCGGGGGTCACGATGAGGACCTGGGGCACGAACTGGTGAGCGAGGATCGTGACGGTGGCCTCGTCCCCGGGAACCACGTGGACGTCCTCGTGGGCGGTGGCGTCGGCGGGATCCACGGCTCCCAGGGGAGCGCCAGCGGCCAGGATCAGGAGGAGGACCATGGGAACGACCCGGACCGGACCCTCAAGCTTGGGAGGCATCGTGGGAACGGTGCGGGCCCGGCCTGGGGCGTTCACGATGCACGAGGCCCCTGGGAGGGACTTGAACGTTCCCGGGAAACCACCGAACGCTAACCCGGGGCGGCGCGGTACCGGGGTGTCCCATCGGTAGCGCGACGTTCCACGAGCCCGAGCTCCTCCAGGCGCTTCAGGTGCCAGTGGACCCCGGACTTGGAGAGGGGGAGCTCCTTGGAGAGAGCCTTGAGCGTGGAGCCGTCGCCATCGTCCAGGGCCGCGAACACGTCGCGGGCGGCCCCCTTGGCATCCAGGGCGGTGAGGAGGCGTTCCCGTCGCGTCGTGGGGTCGTCGGTGCGGAAGTGGTGCACGCGGTTCCCCACGCGTTCGGTGACCACGATCCCATGCTCCGCCAGCACCTGAAGGTGGTAGCGGGCGGTCTCGTGGGCCACGTCCACCGCGCGGGCGGCCTCGGCGATGGTGGCGCCAGGGTGCTCGCCCACGTGGTCGTGGACGGCGCGGCGCGTGTCGTTGGCGAGGAGGGCACGGCGCTCCAGATGGCGGTACGCCAGCACCGCCAGCGCCATCACGGTGCCGAGGCCGGCCACCGCGAGGAACGTGGAGCCTGCGCCGGGCCATGCGTGGAGCCCCGGCGTGGCCTGACCGAGGAAGCCGGAGGTGGAGGCATCGTCGGAGCCCAGCGTCACCACGGGGTCGGTGGAGCCCAGGTGCGGGGAGGCGGCCTGGGGCGTGCCGCCGTGGGGGGCGACCCCGGGCACGTGGTCCGACGACGTGGTGGCGAGCGGGACGAAGGCACCATCCTCCGCCCCCGCGCCGTCGTGGCTGGCCGCCGGGGGACCCGCCACGGCCACATTTACGTCCCCCACGCGCACCGCCACGTGGACACCTGGTGCGGTGTCGCGGGCGGCGTCCGTGGTGCCTTGGCGCGCGGTGGATGTGGCGACCTCCACGGTGGTGTCCCGGAGGCTCCGGGCGTAGGCGAGGCTGCTCGCCTCCTCGGGGTTGTGGACGTCGCAGACGGGCCGCGTGAGAGGGAGGTCCCACCCGCAGGCGAGGCGGAAGTGGTACCCGGTGGTCTCCGCGGTGGAGAGGCTCCAGTCCTTCAGCCGCTGCTCCTTCTCCGCCGCCTCCAGGAGGACGGGGTCCGTGGTGGAGCCCGTGGAGAGGGTGGGCTCCAGCGCGGCGTCCACGGCCTCCCGCCGGGTCTCCTCAGCGGGGAGCACCCCGTGGGTGGCGGTGGCGGGCTCGGTGGTGTTCCGGGGTTCGACGCTCGTGGAATGCTCCTGGCCCTCGACGGGTTCGGCCGGGAGCTCCACGCGCTCGCTCCCCTCCACGCTGCACTCCGCCTCCACGTCCTCCGAGAGCGTGACGCAGGGTTCGGTGCTTGGACCGTAGTAGTGGTCCATGAAGCCGTCATGGTACGCCATGGCGGGGCTCGCGCTGAGGACGAGCAGAAGGGTGATGAGCACCACCAGGGCGAGAGGTGGTCGACGGCGCACCGTGTGAGGCCTCCACATGGCAGTTCCCCAAGCTCCATAAGTAGCTTGCCCTGAGACCACAGGATGGTTCCCCCACGCCGTTCGGGGGTCTCCAGGGAAGCTTCAAGGCTCCCCGGAGCCCCGTTGGTGCCGGGCCTGGAGGCCCTTGGAGAACCGACCATGATGAAGATCACGAACCGAGCCAAGCTGATGACGGGGATCGCGCTGGCCCTCGTTCTGCCCCTGGTGGCATCGAGCAGCCTCGCGAGCTACCACGGTCAGAGCGAGCCGAGCGAGCACGTGCACGTGGAGGACCTGGAACCCTTCGACCCGGCGGCGCTCTCCATCGCCCCCGGCACGGAGGTGGTGTGGCACAACCACGGGGTCATGGCGCACACCGTCACCCTCGTGACGGGGACCGGCGGGGACAGCTTCGACATCCACCTGGACCCCGGCGAGTCCGAGTCCCACGTCTTCCAGGATGCGGGCGCGTACTACGTGCACTGCGAGATCAACGCGTTCCACGAGGCCACGATGCACCAGGTCATCGAGGTCGGGTAGTTGGAAGGAAGGATCAAGAAGAGGAGAAGGGGGGAAGGGGTGAGCCGGGACCTCTGGGGCCGCCGGTTCAGTCCTGGAACTTGTCGTCGTACTCGCCGGCCTTGATGGCCCGCTGGATGTGCCGGGGGTCCTGACCCTCGCACGTGACGCCCATGCTGTTGACGCTGCCCAGGACCTCCAGGGTCTTGGCCTTGAGGTCGGCGCCCAGGAGGTCGTCCTGCTTCATGCGGGCGACCTTCTTCGCCTGCTCGATGCTGATGTCCCCGACCTTCTCGAGGTTGGGCATGCCGCTTCCACCAGGGATACCGATCTCGCTCATGACGAGCTGGCTCGTGGGCGGGGTACCGACGGTGATCTCGAAGTCGCCTTCGTCGACGACGACCTCCACGGGCACCTTCATGCCCTCGAAGTCCTTCGTCTTCTCGTTGATCGCGTTGATGACCTCCATCACGTTCACGCCCATGGGTCCGAGGGCGGGTCCGAGGGGCGGTCCGGCGCTGGCGCTTCCTCCGTCCACGAGAGCTTCGATGGTGTCTGCCATTGGGGGTTCTTCCTGCTCCGACCTTCAGGACCACGGGGGTCCCAGGGTACACCTCGGGGGAGGTGGAGGATGGAGCGGGCTACCTACCCCGCTGGGATAGATAAAGGTTTGGGAGGCGAAGCTTCATAGCTCTCAGAGGCGTTCCGACGTGTGGAGGCATCCCCCTGACCCGTCGACGATCCCTGTTCGTCCTCATGAGCCTGTGCACCGCCCTGCTCGTGCTCGCGAGCCCCGCGAGCGCCGTGAACGTGGCCGACACCGCGTACGTGAACTACGATGCCGAGGTGCCCGACCGTCCCCGGATCAAGTGCGGGGCAACCTGCAGCGTGGACTGGGACACCACCACCGCCGTGGGCGCGAGCCTGTGGCTGGAGAGCAACGGGTGCGATGGCCTGCAGAAGCAGGCGGACCCGAACCGCACGGACTGCCCCGAGGCCGACGAGAAGGTGGCAGGCGAGCGCGTGCAGCTCCTCTCGTGAAGGGCCTACAGCCCGAGCGCCCGGCGCACTGGACCCCCCCTGGCGACCTATAGGGACCTATAGCTGACTATAGGTTGGTGTCTTGCCCGGATCCCGGGTCGCGGGCGTTCTCAAGAAGCTGTAGCGCCCCGAACGCGCACGTGGTCGTCCGCAGGCGTGACGCGAAGCGGCCGCCGAGGATGAAGCCGAACGCCGAGCGTTCGGCGGAAGGTTCGGGTGCTTACTCGTTCTCCTTCTTCTCGAGCATCTGCCCGCGCCCTACGGTCGCGGGTGCTCTCGGAAGCAGAGCTTCCTCGACCCGAACGTGGTCGTCCGCAGACCGTGGGAGCGTAGCGGACACGGTCGAGGATGGAACCGAACGCGCAGCGTTCGGTGGAACGTGCGCGTTCACTCGTTCTCCTTCTTCTCCAGAACGCGCACGTGGTCACCGCGCACGGTGACGGGGATGGGCACCATGGCCTCGAAGAGCTCCACGGTGATCTCCTCCTTCCCCTCGTCGATGCGCTGGACGCGGGCGCGCTCGCCCTTGAAGGGGCCGCTGATGAGCTCCACGATGTCGCCCTCGGCGATGCCGGCCACGGCGGGCTTGGGCGTGAGGAAGTGCTCCACCTCGGCGAGAGCCGTCTCGCCGGTGACGAGGCCCCGGGCGTGGGGGACGTTGCGCGTGACGCGCTCCAGGCCCTCGCGCTCCGAGGACTCGATGAGGATGTAGCCCCGGAGCTCGTTGGGCGCGAGGATGGCGGTGATGGGGACGCCGGCCTTCTTGGCCTTGTTCACCACCATCTTGGCCACGGTCTTCTCCTGGTTGATGGTGGTCTTGAGGGCGTAGATCTTCGGCGCCACCTCATCTTCCTGTGGCTCTCCGTCGCCGCCTTCCTCGTCGATGTCTTGGTCGGGCATAGGCTCCCTCGGGGGTGGTTGCTCTGAGGAGAAGCAAAGCCCCGACCGCGGTGATGGTACAAAAAGGTTTCCCGTAGGATGGGTTCGGGGGTGACGATGCGACCGGCCGGGCGGAGCCGGGTGGTGGTCCCGACCGGGTCAGATCCCGAGAAGGCGGGGAAGTTGACCAGGGGAACCCTGGTCGCTCCCGCACTTTGGGGTCAGATACCGAGTAAGCGCGGGAGCTCCGTCATGAGCCAGAAGATGACGAAGCCGAGGCCGCCCAGGACGATGAGGCCG
>CAZDGP010000051.1:0-12830 GCA_964505085.1 uncultured Thermoplasmatales archaeon | reverse complement strand
CGTCTTCACCATGGACGCCCAAAGCGGCGCCTACATCCTCGACCTCCACGAGGACGTGCCCGTGCCCACGCCTACGCCCTGGACGGAGGACGCGTGGATCGGGGGGTAGTGGTCCCGACGATGGCGCCTCCCACCCCGTCCTCCCCGCGGGTCACGTGATGTTGGCGAAGTCCCACGTCTTCGGCGCGTCCGTGAGGGACCGCACCCCGTTCGCCGTCACCACAACGTCATCCTCGATCCTCACGCCGCCGAGGCCGGGCACGTAGATGCCGGGCTCCACCGTCCACACCTGCCCCTCCTCCAGCACCGTGCCGTCCCGGGGGTGGAGGCTGGCACCATCGTGCACCGCCAACCCCAGGCTGTGACCGAGGCTGTGGATGAAGCGCCCCTCCCACTTCGACGCGTCGATGACGGCCTCCGCCGCCTCGTGGGCGGTGCCGCCGGGCACCCCGGGCTCCATGGCGTCCAACCCCGCCTCCTGCGCCGCCAGCACCGTCTCGTAGATGCCCTGCAGCTCGTCGGAGGCGTCCCCCACCACGAAGGTGCGCGTGATGTCGCTGGCGTACCGGTTCACGCGAGCGCCGAAGTCATGCAGAGCGAAGACGCCCTCCTCCAGCTCCACTTCGCCCGCGTGGTAGTGGGGCACCGCGCTCCCCTCAGCGAAGGCCACGATGGTGTCGAAGCTCGGGCCGCTGGCGCCGAGCTTCTGCAAGCGGTAGTTGATCTCCGCCGCGAGCTCCGTCTCCCGGATGCCGGGCTCCAGGAGCTCCGGAAGCGCCCGCGCCACGTCGCTGGCGATGTCCGCGGCGCGTTGCATGCGCTCGAGCTCCCCATCGTCCTTCACGAGGCGCGCCTGGGCCACGGCCTCGCTCACGTCCACGACCTGGGCATCGGGCGCGGCCTCACGCACGTCCTCCACGCAGCTCAGAACGACCTCGTTCCCGTTCATGCCCACGCGGTCGAGGCCCGCCAGGCGGTCCGCCAGGTAGGCGTCCCGTTCGCTGGGGCGCTCCAGCACCGTGAGCTCGTCCACGTCCCCGCCCTTGGCGCTGGGCTCCTCCAGGGGGCTCGTCACCATCTCCACGCGGCCGTCGGGCCACGCCAGGGCGACGCTCCGCTCGAAGAGCCCGCCGCCCATGAGGTCCGTCACGTAGAAGAAGCTCGGGTCGAGATGAGGCTCCACGGCGTTGTAGAACACCAGCACGTCCGGCTGGGGCTCCTCCACCTCCTCGTAGATGCGGCGTACGCGACGTTCCACGGTGGGTCCACCCTGGAGGGCGTAGGGTGGCCGGGGGCAAAGACGTTTCCCACGGTGCACCCGGGGTGGCATCAGGAGGCGAACTGGTCGTCCTCGTCGCCTCGGCCACGCCGCACGGTGGGGATCACGGTCCCCACGCCCACGCCCTTCGTCTTCCACTCCTTGCGACCCACCTCCCGCCGGAAGTCCTTGAAGACCTCCGCCACGGTGGACTCCACGATCTCCTCCATCTCGTCCGCGGTGAGGGCGGTGACGGTGCTATCCAGCGCGCCGTCCACGGCGTCCCGCACGAGACCGGGGATGCCAGGGATCTTCATGAGGCGCCGGGCCTTGGGGTTCGCCTCGATGCTCTTCAGCACGGTCTCGTGGACCTGGGGTCGCTTCTCCTCGAGGTTCTCCCCGATGCTCTGGGCGTAGGTTCCCTTCTGGATGACATCCTCCGTGATGATGCTGGCGCGGATGAGGATGGGGTCCGTGAGCTCCTCCACGATCATGGAGCGGTACCGTTGGAAGATACGGCTGAGAGCGCGGTCGCCAAGGTGCCGGTCGAGCCCGATGCTGAAGCGCGTGATGAGGGCGAGACCCTGCACGATGGGGTAGTACGTGGGGTCCACCAGCACCGGTTGCGTGAGGGGGAAGAGCCCGATGAGCTCCACCGCCCGGGTCTTCAGCGTGTGACCGGGCTCGGGGCTCGTGAGCACCTTCCCCATGAACCCCAGAGCGAAGAGCCCGATGGCCACGCGGTCCACCAGGGTGAGGATTGCCTCCTGGTTCGGGGGCAGCTCCACGTTCCACTCCAGGAACAGGATGATGGCGCTGGCGAAGGCCAGGATGAGGAGGAGGTAGTCCATGAGGATCACGCGATCCTCTTGGGCGAACATGCTTCCGACGCGCTCCCGGAGGGTTTGGGGTTCCGCCACGGAGGTCACCGTCATCCCATGCTCGCGCTGGCGGAATAAGGGTTCGGTAGGGGACGTCTCGGGGTTGGGCGTCAGGTGGCGTCGGGGTGCTCCCCCTCACTCGGAACGTCGCCGGATGGCATGGAACACCTTCCGCGCAGCCTCCTCCTCGCTCAACCCTTCGATGTCCACGTCTCGGACGACATGACGCATGGCCGCCTGCGCCAGCTCCACGCCCATCTCGAACCGGACCTGGGGCGGCTGCTTCCGCAGCATGCGCCGCGCGGCTTCGCCCATCGTTCAACGATTCCGTGGGAGAACTCATAAAGGCTCCGCACCGGAAGGGGGGCGTAGGAGGGTTCGGTAGGGGACGTGATGGGGACGGAGGGCGCCCCAGATCACGCCTGGACCGTCGCCCCGTCCTCGTAGATGGGGGTCCCCAGCCGGTCCGAGCGCGTGACCTTCTCGAAGGCCTGCATGAGGCGCTTCGTGATGCGGCCGGGGGTGCCATCACCCACCTCGCGCCCGTCCACCTCGACGATGGGCGCGATCTCGGCGGCGGTGCCGGTGATGAAGATCTCGTCGGCCTGGTACACGTCGAACATCGTCACGGGCTTCTCCTCCATGGGGAAGCCCTGGTCCTCCGCCAGCTCCATGGCGGTGCGGCGCGTGATGCCCACGAGGCTGTTGTGGGCAGGCGGCGTCACGACGACGCCGTCGTTGATGAGGAAGATGTTGTCGGCGGTGGCCTCGCTCACGAAGCCGTTGAGGTCCAGGAAGAGCCCCTCGTCCACGCCCTTCTGGTTCGCTTCGATCTTCCCCAGGATGTTGTTGAGGTAGTTCATGGACTTGATGTTCGGCGGGAGCGTCTCGGGGCTGTTGCGGCGCCAGGAGACGGTGGCGAGCTTGAGCCCGGTCTCGTAGAGCTCCTCCCCGTAGAGCGTGGGGAACTCCCGGGCGATGATGAGCACCGTGGGGTCCGCGCACTTCCTCGGGTCCAGGCCCAGGTCGCCCTCACCCCGGGTGATGATGGGGCGGATGTAGGCGTCCTGCAGCTCGTTCACGCGGCAGGCCTCCAGCACGAGGCTCGTGAGCGCCTCCTGCGTGTAGGGGACGTCGAGGTTCAGCGCCTTGGCGCTGTCGTAGAGCCGGTCCATGTGCTCCTCCAGGCGGAACACGCGGCCGTTGTAGGCGCGGATCCCCTCGAAGCACCCGTCGCCGTAGAGGAACCCGTGGTCGAAGATGCTGATGCTGGCCTCCGACTCGGGGATGAACTCGCCGTTGAGGAACACCTGGTACTGTGACATGGGGAACCCTTGACACGCCAATACAGTGGGTGTACATGACGGTTTCCCCCACCACGACACCTTCTATAGGTACCTATAGTGCCCTATAGGTCAAGGGGTGGGGGTGGTTCCGGGAGGAGGTCGGTCGCGGGGGGATCGCGGCTCAGGAGGGCGCTTCCAGGTCCTCGAGGAACGCAGCCACCGGTCGGATGCGGACGCCCCGGCACCGCTCGAGGCCGAGGAGGTGACCATCCCCCGACACGATGACGTCGGCGCCTCCGTCCACCGCCGCGTGGATCACCATGTCGTCATCGGGGTCCGCTTCCACAGCCTCGAAGGATGACCGGGTCTCCACGATGCGTCCCGTGCGGACCAGCGCTCGCAGGACCCGGTGGACCTCCTCGGCTTCGAAGCTGAACTTCGGGCGGTGGAGGACATCACGCACCTCGTCGAGGATCCCGGGCGAGAGCACGAGCTCGATGTCGCCACGGATGCACAGCCGCAGGAGCTCCCGGGGCTTCCCGTCGGCGATGACCGCGCTCACGAGCACGTTCGTGTCCGCAACCACCCGCACCATGGCCTCAATCCACGTTCCTGTCCCGCCGCTCCCGGCGAGCAGCCTCGACCTCCCGACGCACATCGTCGTCGGATAGGTCGAGCTCCTTCCCCTCCACCGCCGCGAAGATCTCCTCCCACTCCTCCTCGAGGTCGGGGAGCTGGAGGCGCTTGAGCACGATGAGGTCGCCTCGGCCGTAGACGACGAACCGCGTGCGGGGCGGAAGGTCGAGGGATTCCCGCAGGTGCTTGGGGATCACCACCTGGCCGCGCTTGCCCATGCGCGTGATCCCCGGGTCCTCTGCGGTGTCGGTGTCCGCCATCGTTCCTACCTGTATGATATTCATACTTCCTGTTACTTAGAGGTTCGGTCACCGGGGGATACGCCAAGCTCGGAGGTCTTGGTATCTTTCCGAGCACATCGAACGGCCCCCCTCGGCTACATCACCCCCGGGAGGACCTATAGCGCCCTATAGGTCAAGGGGTGGAGGGGGGTCCAGGAGCCTCCGAGGCCGCTGGTCCCGCGTCACCCCCGGAAGATGGGCCGCCGGCTCAGGAGCTGCGGCAACGGCAGGGGCTTCTGGGGCATATCCCCCTGCAGCTCCCGCGCGAGCTCCGCAAGCTCCTCCACCGGCATGTCCTCCTGTGCCCCGCTGCGCCGCCGCACGGGCAGGGTCCCGCTCTCCTTCTCCCGGTCGCCGAAGACCACGGTGAGAGGCACCCACTCCTTCTCGGCGTCGCGGATCTTCCGGCCCACGCCCTCGCCCCGATCGTCCACGTCCACGCGGCCGGGCACCTGCTCCGCAAGCGCCACGGCGTCCTCCACGTGGTCGTCGCTCACGGGGATGAACCGCACCTGCGTGGGCGCAAGCCAGAAGGGAAGCTCGGGCTTCTCACCGTCCTCCGTGCGCCGCGCCTGGTGCTCCAGGAGCGCGTAGAGGTTCCGGTCGATGCTGCCGCTCAGGCTCGCGTGGAGGAGCGGGCCGTGGACCTGCTCCCCCTGCTCGTTCGTGTACGTGATGTCGAAGCGCTCGGTGTTCTCCACGTCGATCTGCACCGTGCTCAAGGCCGAGGCCTTGCCCTGGGTGTCGATGACGTTGAACTCGAACTTCGTCACGAAGTAGAAGAACCGCTCGTCCCACATCTCCACGAGGATGGGGCCGCCGTGGAGCTCCGCGAGCTTCCGGGCGAAGTCCTCGTTCCCCTCGTAGAAGCTCCGGACGAAGCGCACCGCGGGCACGTAGGGCACGTCCAGGTCCCGCATCCAGTCCATGCTGAGCTCGTACTGGTTCAGGAACTCACCCCGGGCCTGCTCCAGGTCCGCGGTGAAGGTGTGCATGTCCGGCATGGTGAAGGTGCGGAGGCGCCTGAGGCCGCTGAGTTCCCCGCTCTGCTCCCGGCGGAACGAGTAGTGCGTTAGCTCGTAGAGGCGCAGGGGCAGGTGCCGGTAGCTGAAGGTGGCGTCGTGACCGATGAGGTACTGCCCGAAGCACGCGGCGAAGCGGAGGAAGAACTCCTTGTCCTCGCTTTTGAGGATGTACTGCCGCGCCGGGAACCGGTCCAGGTACTTCGCGAGGCCCTCGTGCTCGTGGTCGTACATGATGGGGGTCTCGACGCGCATCCCCCCCGCTTGCTGCACGAGCTCCGAGACGCGGGTCTCCAGGAGGTCCTTCATGAGGTGCCCCTTGGGGTACCACCGGAAGTTCCCGGCGTCCGAGGCATCCTCGTAGTCCACGAGCTCCAGCTCCTGCATGAGGTCCACGTGCGCCGGGGTGCCCTGGGCGGCGCGGGTGCCCTCGGACTCGTACCGGTAGAGCGCCTCCAGCTCCGGGTGCGGGCTGAAGTCGAAATCCGCGGCGGGCGTGAGCTCGCCCTCGGGGGTGAGGACGTGCCAGCTGCTTGCGAGCTCCTTCTCCTTCTCCAGCGCCTCGCTCTCCCGCTCTTCCTCCTGCTCCTCGGCCGCCTCGTCCGCCGCCACGGAGCGGCTGAGCTCCGAGAGGGGATGGCCCTTCGCCTGGAGGGTGAAGGCCTTGTACCACCCGAAGGGTGCCTCGATGGTGGTGTAGCCCTCCTCGTCCACCGCGTCCTTGAACGCGCTCCCGATGCGCTGGGCATCCCGGGGCGGCGCCAGGTCCTCGCTGAGGTGCGCGTAGGGGTACATGGCGATGTTCTGCGCGTTCACCTGGCCGGCCACGTCCTGCACCTCGGCCAAGGCCTGCTGGACGATGGCGTCGGACGCGTCGGTGTCGCCGCTCTCCACGCTGAAGAACACCACGAGGGCGTCCTCGAGACGGCCCTCCTTGGCGTCGTCGGGGAGGTCGGGGAGGTCCCGCAGCGCGGGTTTCTTCGCTTGGAACTCGATGAGGTCGCTGTGGATGAAGAGGAGCTTCATCGGGGCACCCGGGGCAGGGAAGCCGGTGCCCCCTCATGAACTTAACCCGCCCTCGCGAGGGCGCGGGGGAGCTCCGGAAGGTATTCCCGCCGCGAGGTCCAAGGGTGGGATGGACGTGGTTACATGGCGACCGAGGTCACCATCCCGGACGGTATCGAACTGCGGGTGCGGCGCCTGGTGGAGGCGGGGGAGTACCCCTCCTTCCAGGCGGCGGTGGAGGAGCTCCTGCGTGAGGGGTTGGACGCCCACGAGGGCGGAGGCGGCTCCGGCCCCTGGAGGCCGCCGGGGCCCGACGACCTCCCTCCCGGAGAACGTCCCACGACCGTCGATCCGTCTGATGTGAACTGGATGGCTTGAGCCGCGGGCCGGACCCCCCGAGGCGCCTTTTGGCGTCGAGGGGGGGGCCGAGTGGGACGGCCGCCACGCCGAGGATGGGTCGAGTTGGCCGTCAGCACCAACCCCCCAGGGCACCTGACGTCGGGGAGGTTGCCCTGCGGGGTGGGGTGAGGAGAAGAAGGGGGCGTCCGCCCCCAGGGGGTCCGAGCGCATCCCTGCGCACGGGACCCATCCCGCCGGGGACCGCGGCGCGGTCCCCAGCGGGCGGAAGGCTCGGGGGATGTTGAGGGGGCATCCCGCCGGCCCGGCTGTTGGTGGTCGGGCCCGGGGCCCGTGTACCCTACCAACGTGCATCCGTGGTTCGCGGGAAGGGGAAGGACCCGCGACTACATCCCGAACCCCCTGGGAGTATAAATAGGTTTCTGTGATTCTTGAAACCCTGTCTTCTCGAAGCTAGGGCTTCTCGACCTGCATCAACGCGGGAATCTGAGGTTCAGGATGAAACGAAACCCTTATCCACCACACCTCGGCTACCTTGTTCCAGTGGAAACAGAGGAAGTGCGCGAGGAGCTCGACCTCGCCTCCGAGCCGGACCGCATCGCCAGCCTCGTCCGCATCCTGGGCGCCAGCGTCAACGTGGAGATCCTCCGGACCCTCATGGAGGCCCGGCGCCAGGACCCCGACGGCGGCTGGCTCTACCTCAGCGAGATCAGCGAGGCCCTGGGCGAGAACCCGGGCACCGTGGGTGCCGCCATCCAGAAGCTCACGCCCCTCCTCGAGGAGAAGCGCGAGAAGGGGCGCCGCTACTTCCGCAGCCGCGTCACCGACCTCGAGATCCACCTCTGCCACTACCCTCAGCGCACCCTCCTCTGACCCCGCCGACCCCGGACCTCTGGCCCCACCCACCCCCGAGGGGGTGAAGTCGGCACCTTCAAGACCCCCGCGCCCCTAACCCATGTGAGGACGTCACATGGTCGACGAGATGCGTCAGGAGCTCGGGTACGCCCTGGGCATGGTGAGCCTCGTGGTGGGCACCATCCTCACCCTCGTGGGGATCTGGTACCTCGGGTACGCCCTCACGGGCGGCAACGACAACCTGGCCTCAGGCGCCGCCTTCCTCCTCGTGGGGATCGTCCTGGCGGTCCTCGGGTACATGCGCCGAAGCCAACGGGACACCGACGACGACGCGCTGCCGTAACGTCGCCCACCCCATAGCCCACCCACAGCCCCGCGCACGGTCCCAGGCACCCTCACCCCCCGGCCCAACGGTTTTATACCGCATGCCGCCTACCCACGCCACCCCATGGCCCGGCAGCCCGTGACCTTCGAGAACGGAGCCTTCCGCCACCACCCGTTGCAGCTCGACGGCCGCAACGTCGACGGCGACGAGGCGGAGCTCCCCACCCGTGTAGGCTCCCGGGACCCCACCGCCGACCGCAAGCGCGTGTACGTGGAGCAGTACGGGTGCGCCGTCACGCAGGGCGAGGCCAACAGCATGCGCGCCATCCTCCGGGACGACGGCCACAGCCTCGTGGACGACCTCGACGGCGCCGACGCCGCCGTCCTCGTCACCTGCACCGTCGTGGACACCACCGAGCGCCGCATGGTGGACCGCATCCAGGCGCTAAGCGATGCGGAGGTGCAGCTCGTGGTGAGCGGGTGCATGGCCTCGAGCCAGGTGGAGCTCATCAAGCACACCGCCCCCGACGCCCTCGTGCTCCCACCCCAGTACCACCACCAGGTGGGGGACCTCCTCGTGCAGGAGGAGGTGGAGTTCTGCTACGCGCCCAAGGTGGGGCTCCCCCGGGACCTCGACGGCGTCGTCGCCACCGTCCCCATCAACGAGGGCTGCTCGGGGAAGTGCACCTTCTGCATCACGAAGATCGCCCGCCCCGGCCTCCGAAGCTACCCCGTGCGCGACCTCGTGGAGGACGTGCGGGGCCTCGTGGACCGCGGCGCCCGCGAGATCAGGCTCACGAGCCAGGACAGCGGCGCCTACGGCCTCGACCGCGACACCGACCTCCCCACGCTCCTCCAGCACGTCCTCGAGGTGCCCGGGGACTTCCGCGTCCGCGTCGGCATGATGAACCCCTTCATCCTCGACCGCATCCACGACGGCCTCCTGGACGCCTTCACGCACGAGAAGATGTACAACTTCCTCCACATCCCCGTGCAAAGCGGGTCCCAGCGCATCCTGGAGGAGATGAACCGCGCCCACGAGCTCGGGGACTTCGCCCGCCAGGTGGGAACGTTCCGGGAGCGCTGCCCCCACGGCGTCGTGAGCACCGACGTCATCGTGGGGTTCCCCGGCGAGACCGAGGAGGACCACGACGCCACCGTGGAGCTCCTGGAGCGCGTGCGCCCCGAGAAGGTGAACATCACGCGCTACAGCGCCCGCGAGGGCACCCCCGCCGCCGACCGCGACGACCACATCGTCGGATGGCGGGTGAAGGAGCGCAGCCGGGAGCTCACCGACGTCACCCAGCGCATCCAGCGCGAGCTCCTGGAGGAGCAGGTGGGCGCCACGCGCAGCGCCCTCGTGGTGGAGCAGGGGAAGGAGGGCACCGGCACCGTGAAGGCCCGCACCGACAACTACCGCATCGTCGTCCTCTCCGAGGACGGCCTGGAGATGGGGGGCCGCGTCCAAGCGCGCATCACGGAAGCACGGCACACGTACCTCATGGGCGAGGTCGTGGACGGGTAGGTCCCGACACCCCCGTTCCTACGCAAGATTTATGCTGACATAGGGGTCCCTGGCCTCATGCTTGGGAGGCGCATCCTCGTCCTCACGCTGGTGGCCCTGTTCGCCAGCGGTGGCGCCACGGTGCTCGTGGCGGCGCAGGACGCGGGCTCCGGTGACACCCCGTCCGTGAGCCACGGGTACATCTACCTCACGGGGGAGGAGGTGGGGCGGGTGGACACCACAGGCGACGAACTCTGCTACGAGGAGGGGTACGGGCCGGTCCACGGGATGGATGTCGGCATCCCCAGATCGGCGGACGCGGAGAAGGTGCACGCGGGACGTTCCAGCAGCAACGTCGCCTGCCTCACGAACTTCCGGTACGAGGTCACCGACGGCTTCAGCCTCGGACCCGGGACGACCCTCACCGTGTGGCTCTTCTGCGAAACCCCCTTCGTGACCCGGGGCGGTGGCTGGGACAACGGGGTGGACTACAAGATCACCCTCCTCCGCAACGACGAGAAGATCGCCGCAGAGGAGGGGTACTACCCCTTCGAGCCTGCAGCCGTTTGCCCCAGCGATGCCATGGCGACCAACCCGGGCCCCCTCCGTCTGGACATCCCCTTCGACGTGGGGTCCACCTTCCTAGAGTCCGGCGACACCCTCGACCTGCAGGCGGCGTTCTTCGGTTACGTCGACCCGACGCAGAGCATGTACTACCTCGTGAACGGCCGAACCTACCCCGCGTCCCTCCACGGCCCCGGTTTCCCCGGGCTTCTCCGCTCGCACCTGCACGGGGACATCGCCGTGAGCGCGGAGGGCACCTCCTCGAGCGCAGGCCCCGGCAACACCACCACGTACACGATGCGGGTCTGGAACCTAGCGGCGACCGAGGGGGCCGTGACGGTCACCGTGGACGGGCCCCCCGAAGGTTGGACGGCGACCCCGCTGGAGCCCCTGATCCACCTCGCCCCCAACGGGACCCGCGAAGCGCACCTCACGGTCACCGCACCCGCCGACGCCGTGCAGGGACAGAAGGTGGACCATGAGGTATCGGTGGCGTTCAAGGGCGAGGAGATCACGTTCACCGCCACGACCCAGGTCGTGCCCGGCACCGGCACCCCCGCGGAGCCCTCCCCGCCCGATGTGGACCCCGGGGACGAACTGGCCTTGACGGCTGCTCCCGAGGGCGGGGACGCGGCCACGGCGGACGCCGCCGGCGAAGCTGCGAGCCTCAAGAGCATGCTCCTGGGGATCTGGCAGGAGGTCATCGCCACCCTCGTGGTGGCGTCCCTGGCGGGGCTCATCGCCGTGCTCCGGGGGTGACCGTCCACGGCGGCGTCAGAACACCCGCACCTCGACCCCCGCATCCTCCGCCGCCTCCTGCATCACGGTGTCCCCCGTGACGAGCACCGCATCCTCCTCCAGCGCCAGCGCCACGTACGCTGCATCGTAGTAGGTGAGGTCGCCCGCGATCTCGAAGGCCCGACCCATGGGGGGTTGGACGAGCCGGACCCTGCGGAGCGTGTCCACAAGCGTCCTCTCGCGCAGGTCCGCGGCTTCCTCACGGAGCTCCCGCTGGATCACGTTCCCCAGCTCGTACTCGAGGAGCGTGGGCGCCAGGACCGCGGTCCCGTCCTGCACCTCCTCGTGGTACCATGCTCGGAACCCCGTCGAACCGGGCTCGTTCAGCAACCGCTTCGCGAGGCAGCTTGCGTCCACCACGAGGCGCATCCTACCGGCTCTCCCGCATCTCGCGGATGGTGTCCGCGACGGGACGCGACGGCGTCACCGAGTGCTCCTCCAACCACCGGATGCTCTCCCGGAACCGCTCCATCTCCAGCTCCTCCAGGAGGAGCTCCCGCGCTCTGGGACCTGGGTGGATGCCGAGGGCCTCGAGCTTCTCGAGGTCCTCCTCGCTCAAGCGGAAGCTCACCACGGGCATCACCCCCCTGTTTACACGTGTAAACGCTTCAACCTTCCTATCGTCGGGCATGGTTGGGTGGGGGTGGGGTGTGGTTTGGGTTCTTTCCCACAAGCTCGAACCTGCAGGGTGCCGAGAGAGCACGGGGGGCGCGGGCTCCTCGAGCGATCAACGGGACCGCCATGGGCCGTCGAGCAACCCACCCTCCACGCCGATGCCCACCATGTCATCGAGCCAGATCTGCCGCAGGTCCTGCACGTCCGCCGGCGGGAAGAACATGTGGTCCTCCCACGGGAGGTCGTACAGCTCGGTGAGGTTCGCCCCCGTCCAGCCCCAGGTCACCACCGTAACGGAACCCGGGCTCGTGACGCGGCGGTCGAGGACGAAGCTCGCGTGCGCCGGGTCGCCACCGGTCTGCACGCCCGCGATGCCGAAGGGTGGCGTCACGGGAGCGAAGGGGTAGAGGTACGGCGTTACGCTGGGCCCGTCCTCGTCTGGCACGGGGCCCGTGCTCGCCTCCACGGCGGCGCCGTCGTCCTCCATGGGGTGCATCATGAGCCGGCTCCGCCATTCCCCACCTCCGCGTTGGGAGGTGTTCCACGCGCCACCCATGAAGAAGGCCGCCGTTCCCTCGGTCGGTTCCTCGAACCCGCCTACGCTGATGCGCTTCATCGGGCCATCTGGGCCGGTCTCGTTGATGGTACGCGCGCTCACGTTCCCGATGCGCGTGATGCGGGTCCCGTCCGCCTCATCATCCACACGCGCGAACCCGGCCCACGCGCCCTCGCCCCGGTGATCGGGTTCGGTGGGGACCTGGATGCGGTTGAGGATGGCGCGCTCGAGCTCCTCGGTGGCTGTGTCCCAGTGGCCGCTGTTCATGAGCCCGATGTGGAACGTCGTCGTACCGTTCATGGACCCAAGGACGTACGTCCAGTTGGCCCTCGCGGGGGTACCCGCGTACATGCTCCGGTACGTTTGGGCGCTGTGATCAGGGTCCACTGGAACGTACATCATAAGTGGAGGCAGAAACGAGCGTTCCCAGTAGGAGCCCACGACCCCTACGGTGCCATCGGAAAGGTTCCCCGAGATGACCACCGCCCGATCCTCGTTGTCCAGCACCTCGGAGAACCGCACCGTGGCCCACTCCCCCGCCGGCACCGTGAACGTGAGGGTGCTCTCCTTCAGGTTCGTGGCGTTGAGGGTGGCAGGCTCGACGCTCTCCGAACCCATCGTGTCGCTGGCTGGAGCCAACGATGCGACGCACCCTGCGGTGATGACCATGAGGGCTATGAGAAGCGCCTCCACGCCTCGCATGGTGACCCGTAACCCTGGATGGACTTAACATCTCCGGCCCAGGGCTCTGGGTGTGGCGAGCCCGCAACTGCCCGCACCCAGCACCAACACCTCGATGCCCGCGCCCACCGCAAGCTTCGGAACGCTAGCTCGCCCGCTCCGCGTACACGTCCTGCAGGAGGCTGGGGCGGTCCGTGAGCACGCCGT
>CAZDGP010000050.1:0-13209 GCA_964505085.1 uncultured Thermoplasmatales archaeon | reverse complement strand
GGAGGATGCGGCGCGTTCATCTGGGGGTTGATGGCGGTGCGGGCGATGCGGTCCACGATGGCCCGCCGCTTCCGCTCCCGCATCTCCCGCCGTTGCTCCGTGGTAAGCTGCAGGTCACCCTTCCTGAGGATGCGGTCCACGATGGGTTCCAGGTCGGTGGTGCCGAAGACCTCCGTGAGGTCCTCGGCGCTGGCCCGTTCGCCCTGGCTCGCATCCTCGAACACCTGCTCCGCCGCCAGGATCGCATCGAGGTTCACGTGGGCGTTCTCCGGGTCCTCCTTGAAGCGCACGGCCACGTCGGGGTCCACGAGGATCTCGAACTGCATCCCGTGGCTCTCCAGGCGGGCCGTGACCGCTTCGTCCAGGGAGACCATACCCACGTCACCTCGGGGTTCAGTCGTCCTCTCCGTCGTCGTCCTCGTTCCGCTCCAGGGCCTCGTCCACGTAGGCCTTGATGCGGTCCTGGTCGAGCTTCCGGAAGGCATCGTCCTGGGTGACGACCCCGATCTCCAGGGCGGGGGCGTTGATCTGGCCCTCGGTGGCCCGGTAGAGCGCGTCGAGCCCGAAGGACACCGCCTCGTCCTGGCTCATGCCCTCCTCGTACTCGTTCTCGAAGATCTCCATGACGGAGCCCCGGCCCGCGCCGATGCTGCTGGCCTTGTAGGACATGAGAGCCCCGCTGGGGTCGGTCTCGTAGAGGTGGGTACCGTGGTCGTCCACACCCGCGATGAGGAGCGCGGTGCCGAAGGGCCGCACGCCCCCGTACTGGGTGTAGGTCTGCTTGAAGTCGCAGATCTTCTTCACGAGGGTCTCCACCTCGATGGACTCGTCGTAGCTCACCCGGTTCATCTGGGCGTCCACGCGGGCCCGGTCCACGAGCACCCGAGCGTCGGCCACCAGGCCGCTGGTGGCGCATCCCACGTGCTCATCGAGCTTGAAGATCTTCTCGATGCTCGTGGGCTCGATGAGCTCGCTGGAGATCCGCTTGTCCACGATGAGGACCACCCCGTCCTCGAACTTCAAGCCCACCGTGGTGGTTCCTCGCTTGACGGCCTCCCGGGCGTACTCGACCTGGAAGAGCCTCCCATCGGGAGAGAATACCGTGATAGCCCGATCGTACATCTGGGATTGCTGTGGCATCGACAACTCGTGTTCCTCCTTTCCTCAGCTGGTTCCAAAGGTCGGTCAGTGAAGGGGCGGATCGTCGCTTGTGAGGAGGCGGGACGGGTCATCTCGGTCCGCCGCGGCGCGTCCTCGGTGCAAAAGGGACATCGTTCCCTCTTCGCTTCGCTACGCGGGGGCAAACGCATGGTCCCTATATAACGTTTCCCTCCCGGACCGACGCCGCGACATCACCCACGCACCCAGGGACGGCCTCCCTTCGATGGGTTTCGGACAACGCTCATACCCCCCAGCCCCCATCCACGTTCTGGGCCGAAGCACCAGGGCCGGGGACCCCCTTGCAAGCGGTGTCCCCCGCTGCTGGTCTCAGCCTCCGAGCCTCCGGGACCGGTCCCATCCCACTAGCCAACAAGCCTCCCGGGACCGGTCCCATCCCATTCACACATGGTGTCGGCACGAACCTTCATTGCCCCCCTCGTGCATGCGTGCGTGGGAGGCAGCCGAGGCTCCTTTGGCACCGCCACCCAGGCCCCTCCCCCGCGTGATGCCCGTGATGCCATGACCCGCAGGACGATCCCCCTCACCCTCACCATCGCGACCCTTGCCCTTCTTGCGGCTACCGCGCAGGTCGGGGCCCTCACCAGTTCGAGCTCCATCGTCCCATCGGACGATCTCGGGCTGCCCTCCAACCCCGAACCCCCGGTGGCTGAACCCGCGCCCCATCCCTCCCCCGCAACCCTCCCGGCGTCTGCCCCCGCCCCATCCCCCGAACCCCCAGAGCTCGAGCCAGCTGCCCCCGCGCCACCCCCAGCGCCCGAGGTTCAGGCTGGGGCCGAGGACGTGACGAAGCCCAACTCCCGGGACCCCTGCGGAACCCAGGGAGCCGAGGTGGTCCTCACGGGCGTGGGCACCGCCGACGAGGTTCAGGACACGCTCCCCGTGGCTCCCTGGGATCGAACCGCCTCCCGGGCATGCCACCGGAAGTCCCTCACACGATCCCCCCAGATCCCCACCTCCGGTCCCGTGGTCACGTACACCGCCGGGACGGAGGACACGAACCACGTGGCAGGCGCCATCACGAACCCCGTCGAACCCTGGGCCCCCCAAGACCCCGCCGCCCGCAACCAACGACCCCAAGGCACCCGGGGCCCTGTCGCCACCGCGCCGGCTCCCACCGTGGACACCCACGCGGGCGCCCTCACCGGCGAGGGCATCTCCACCTCTCGCACGTGGGTTCTGGTGGCGTCCCTGCCCCTTTTGCCGGTGGCGAGCCACGTCATGGCTCGCCTGGCACGCCGTGAGGTCCTGCGGAACGAGACCCGGCGGGCCATCATGACGCACGTGCGGGATGCCCCGGGCCTCACCGCCGCCGCCCTGGCGCGACGCCTGGAGGTGCACTACGAGACCGCTCGCTACCACCTCGACATCCTGGCGGAGGTGGGCCTCGTCACACGGGACGAGCAGGGTGCCCGCGTCCGGTACTTCGAGAACCGGGCCCGCGTGGACCAGGTGACCCGCATGGTGGCGCAGGCCCTCCACACCGAGGGGAAGCGGGATATCCTCCTCACCATCGCCCGCAGCGGGGCCCTCCCAAGCGGGGAGGTGGCGGAGCGCGTGGACCTCGCCGCGAGCACGACCAGCTACCACCTCCGGAACCTCCACGAGGACGGCCTCCTGGAGCGAAGGAAGGCGGGTCGGCGCGTGCTCTACAGCGTGAAGCCCGCGGTGGTCCCGAACCTCGTGGAGCTTGGCACGGCTGACCCCGCTTCCTCGTGACGGCACCTCCCCCGGGTCCGTCAGCGTTCCTTCGATACCCTAATCCAGGTAGCGCCGCTTCGCGGCCCGGATCGTCCCGCTGACACCCAGCGTGCGCACCGTGACCTCGCGGGGCGGGTCCCCCGCCCACTCGATGGACCGCAGCACCTCCACCCCCGCTTCCTGCATCCTGTGGTCCACCCGCAGGAGCCCCCGGCGACCGTCGAAGACCGTGAGCCAGGGGTCCATGCGCTCCAGCTCCTCCGGGTCCAGTTGCCCGGAGGCCACCCCCCTCACGGCCCCCACCATCTCCCGGCGTGCCACCGGGCGGTCCGCCTCCACCTCGAAGGCGATGTGACGCGTGCGGGGCCGGTGGGCCTTGGAGGGCATCGCCGCCCCCACCTCCCACCGTCACCATGAACCCTTCGGACCTAGGGAGGCGGGGGCACTGGGTCCTCCACGACCCCTCCGAAGGGTTATCGAAGGGGACCAACAGGAACCTTCTTGTACC
Organism: uncultured Thermoplasmatales archaeon; assembly: GCA_964505085.1. Classification (GTDB taxonomy): domain Archaea; phylum Thermoplasmatota; class SW-10-69-26; order JACQPN01; family CAZDGP01; genus CAZDGP01. The sequence continues at coordinate 9,821 of CAZDGP010000050.1, read as the reverse complement.
CCGCCCGTGGTGGTTGTAACCCGCGTGAGTTACAACCCTTCGTTCCCGCGGTGACAACGACGCGCCTCGGGGGCGGGCGGGGAGGCGAACCAGATGAACCTCAAGGTCCCCATAGCGGTAGCTACGTTCCTCCTGATCGCGGTGCCCACCGTGGGAAGCACTGCCCCCGACCGCCCCGTGGTGGAGGGCCACACCACGTACGCCGAGATCATCGTGGGCGACGAGGCCGTGGCCACCCTCGACCTCATCGGCGACGTGCGCTGCCACGTGGAGGTCCTGGGCGTGAGGGTGGACGTCCCGCCCAGCGTCGACCGCGTGGGCCTCGACTGCGGGAGCGACCTGGCTATCTACGTCACGCCCCAGGGCGCCCCCGACCCCACCACCGCGGTCCTCTCCCCCACCGGCTCCGCCTACACCACCACGGGACCCCAGGGCACCTCGTGGGTCACCACGGAGCACACCTACGAGGAGGACGATGGAACGGAGCACCGCACGTGGACCGTCCCCGTGCAGGGTCCCTACGTGGACCCCGCCACCGGGGGCACCTACCGCTTCGTGGCCCCGGTGCCCTCCGACGCCACGGCCTCCGGGAGCGACCTCCAGGTCCGCTCCGGGCCGCTCCCCTGAAGTCGGGGACCAAGCGGGCTAAAGCAGGTGGTCGAGGATCGCGTCGCGGTCCACCGTCTCCTGGTCGCCGCTTGCCATGTCCTTCACCGTGACCACGCCCTCCTGGAGCTCCCGGCTCCCCACGAGCACCGCCAGGGGAGCCCCAAGGCCGTTGGCGTGGTCGAGGTTCTTGCTGGGGCCGCGACGGAGCAGGTCCACGTCCGTCGGGATGCCAGCCCACCGAAGCTCGTTCACGAGCTCCAGCGCCGGCAACCGGGCCTCGTCCCCTATGGGGATGACGAAGACGCGCGCGTGCTCCTTCTCCCCCGGGAGCATATCCTCCTCCTCCAGCGCCAGGAGCACGCGGTCGAAGCCCATGCCGAAGCCCGCCGTCCCCACGTCGGGTCCGCCGAAGACCTCCGCCAACCGGTAGGCGCCACCGCCGCAGATCTGGCTCTCCGCCCCAAGGTCGGGGTGGTGCACCTCGAAGACCGCACCCGTGTAGTAGTCGAGGCCCCGGGCCACGCCGAGGTTCACCGTGACGGTGTCCAGGTCGTAGGCGCTGAGAGCATGCACCACCTCCTCCAGGTGGTCCAACCCAGCCTCCGCGTCCTCCACGCCCGCCACGAGGTCCCGCACCCCGGCGAGGAGGTCGTCCTCGCCGGCGGTGGCGGTCTCCACCTCCCCCCGGGTGTCCGCGAGCCCCGCCACCGTCTCCACCGTCTCCGGCGCCACGTCGTGGTCCAGGAGGTGCTGTCGCAGCTCGTCGACCTGGCGCTTGTCGATGAGGCGGTACGCCTTCCCACGGACGTCCTCGCTCACGTCCAGGGGGTCCAGGAACGCGCGAAGCACCCCGATGTGCCCCACGTGGACGCGGTGCCGCTCCAGCCCCGCCGCCATGAGCAGTGCTGCCGCGGTGCCCACGACCTCCGCGTCGGCCTCTGGGGTGTCGGGGCCGATGAGCTCCAGGCCCGTCTGCCAGAACTCTCGGTAGCGCCCCGACTGCGGCCGCTCGTAGCGGAAGCAGTTGGCGAAGTAGTAGAGCTTCAGGGGCTTGGGCAGGTGCTGGAGGTCGTTCACGAAGTACCGCATCACCGGGGCGGTGATCTCCGGGCGCAGCGTGAGGCTCCGGTCGCCCTTGTCCTCGAACTCGTAGATCTGGTCCAGGATGGCGTCACCGCTCTTGGCGGTGAAGAGGTCCGTGTGCTCGAAGGTGGGTGTCTGCACCTCGGAGAAACCGAAATCCTCCAGGGTGCGACGGAAGATCTCCTCCAGGGCGCGGCGGTGCGCGAGCTCCTCCGGACCGAAGTCGCGGGTTCCACGAGGTCGGGTGAACTTCGACATGGTACCACGGGTCCGGGACGGGACCCGCCGGGGGAACCCCCGGATGGTACAAAAGGCTTCGGAGCCGCCTCACGCGGGGCCCGGCGGCACCACGACGGTGATGCGGAGCGTGTACGTCTTCTCCGCCCCGCCGGCATCCTGCTCCACCACCGCCGTCCAGGTGCCCATGGCGGCATCGGCGACGTCCGTGAAGGTGGCCTCTGCGAAGCCGTTCTCGCCGGTGAGGTTCGCCACCACGTTCCCGTCAGCGTCCGTGATGTTCACCATGGGCTGGGCGCCTGCGCCACCCAGCAGGCCGCCGGGGCCCGTGTCGTATGTGAGGTTCACGGTGAGGGCCGCCGGCGTGAGGCCGCCGGGGCTGCTCGTGAAGTTGTGCATGGGGCCAGCGGTGGCGCCGCCGATGCTCTGGGGCACGGTTCCGTTGAACCCGTGCTCGGAGCTCACACCCAGGGTGAAGGACGTCTCCTCCTGGAGCCCGCCGCCGTAGGCCACCGTGAGGCCACCCGCCGCGGCACCGGGGTCGTCGAGCGTTAAGGTGGTCTCCGAGCCCGAGGCCCTCTGCCCGGCCACGGACCACGCGTAGGAGCTCACGTCCGCGCCGGGGTCCACGCTCGCCTGCAACGTCACGGGGGACCCGGCCAGGATGGGGTCCTGCGTGGAGGCCTCGGTGCCGTTCACGAGCACCGTCACCGACGCCGACGGCGGCGTGACAACGGTGAGGGTCTGGGACGTGGTGTCGCTGGCGCCGTCCGCCGTCACCTCCAGCGTCACGTTGTACGTGCCCGCGGTAGCGAAGGCATGGGTCGCGGTGGCACCGGAGCCTGTGGACCCGTCCCCGAAGTCCCACGCGTAGGAGGCGGTTGCGCCGCCGGGCACCTCGGTGGCGGATGCGTCGAAGGTGATGGCCTGGCCCGCGGGCACGGTGGCGCCCTCCGCCACGGAGAACGTGGCGATGGGAGCTTCCGCCCCCGCTCCGCCGCCTCCACCGAGGAGCGCCGCGGCGGCGGCGATGATGGCGAGCACCACGAGGGCCACGCCGACGATGATGAGGACCCGTCGGGACCCCTCGTCGCTCTCCTCGTCCTCCACCTCCTCCGCTTCGTGGGGGTTGGCCATGGCCACGATCTCCGGGTCGTCGGTGGGCGCCTCCTCCACCACGTTCCCCTCGTCGTCGAGCTTCCGCAGGAAGACGTCATGGTCCTTGCGGGTCCCGGGCCGGATCCACCGGCCACCCTCCTGTGACCAGGCAACGGGTGTGGCCTGGCCCGCTTGGGAGGGCCGTGGTTCAGGTGCGGGCTCCGGTTGCTCCGCGTCGTCGTCGGGGGTTGGAGGTTCCTCAGGAGGCTCCTCGTCGGGCTCGCTGGGACCCTCGTCCTCCTCCTTCTCGTCGGGCTCGCGGGACCCTCCGAAGGGGAGCTTCTCCATGAGGGTCGCGATGGGTCCCTTCTTCTCCCGGGGCTCGAGCGTATCGAGCTCGGACTCCAGACGGGCAAGCTCCTCCTCGAGTTCGCTGAGATCGGACTCTTCAGCCATCTTGGTGCCCCGGTGTACCCCGAATCGAGGACGGCCTATTTAAGTTCTTGTTCATGGGTTTCACGGGCCAGAGGTCGGGAACGTCTGGTCCACGCGCAGGGTGTAGCTCACCTGCACCCCCTGCTTCCGCACCACGTCCACCGTCCAGGATCCCGGCGCCGTGGTCTCCAGGATGTCATCCGTGAGCACGATCTCCTCCCAGGCTTGCCCCGACGTGCTCGGAGGGGTGGTGTTGTTCGCTCGGGCCACGCGCTCACCATCGGCATCCCGCACCACCAGGTCCAGGTCGTCCACGCCGGCGCTTGCGTTGAAGGTGAGGTTCACCACCAGGCGCCCCTCGTTGGCCACGGGCAACGTCACCCGGTGTCGCTCGTCGGTGAGGTTCAGCACCCCCCGCTCCACCCGATGGAGCTCCACGGCCACGATGCGGGAGGCGCTGTCCTCTGCCCCCGAGGGGTCCTGGGCCATGAGCTCCACGAGGAACGCCCCCGGTGCGTCGTAGGTGTGGGTCACGGACTCGCCGGAGGCCGTGGTGCCGTCCCCGAGGCTCCAGGAGAAGGTGAGCGCGTCCCCGTCGGGGTCCGAGCTGCCGGAGGCATCCAGCACCACCTCGTCCCCGACCCCGGGAGCCGCCGGCGCCTCCACGACGAAGGTGGCCTCCGGAGCCTGGTTGCCGGAGCTCACGGCCACCTGGAGGTTCGCGGTGTCGCTTCGTCCCCGCGTGTCGGTGACGGTGGCGGTGACGGGGTAGACGCCCACGTCCACGTACGTGTGCGTGACCTCCACGCCGGTGGCGGTGGCGCCGTCGCCGAAGGTCCAGACCACCTCCAGCCCCGCTCCGGCGGGGTCGGTGCTGGCGGCGGCGGAGAACCGCACGATCTCACCCACCAGCGCGTCCTCGGGAGCTGCTTGCGCCCGCGCTTCGGGGAGCGCTGGCGGTTCATCATCGTTGGCCCCCAGCTGGGTCTTGAGCTCCTCCATGTTCGCCACGCCGAGGCACCCCGACATGGGGGTGATGAGGATCAGGGCGAGGAGGAGCACGCTGCCGTGCTGGATCGTGGAGGAGGGGCGGTGCATCGGCATCCCACCCGCTGGAGAGCCTCCCCGCAAGAAAAGGTCTTCCCTTGGTGCACCCTCTTCAGGGCAGGCATGTTGGGGAACCAACCCCCGTGGACCGGATGAACGACGGCCAACGGCAGGTTGCACCGGATGGGGGTACGGACAACCTCCGGGCATCGTCACCTGTCCCGGCTTCAAAGAGGATATCCACAAACTTCATATGGGGCTTCGCGTACGAGAGGGCGCATGCGGTACCATCGGGTAGTTCCCCTCGTCATGCTCATCGTCGTGGCGGGGACGGCACACGCCGCCCCCGTCCAGGATGCGGACGCCACGGAGGACCTCGAAGCGACGCTACCCAAGATCGGAGACCGCATGGTCGCGACCCTCACCCAGGGTGCCACCGCCGCAGGCGACGGTGCCCATACCGCCACCACGGGCCTCGCCTCCATGGCAGCCTGGGTGGCCCACGGCGCCAACGCCGTCGTGGACGCCGCCGCCAACGCGCTTCGCGTCACCGCCGATGCCTCCCAAGCCTCCCTGACAGCGGCGGCAACCTCGGTGGGGACCCTCACGGCCGCCACCGGGAGCCTTCTCACCCACGCTGCGACGAGCACCCTCCAGGGTGTCACCCTCGCCGCCACCTCCACCACGAGCCTTGCGGTGTCCGGCCTCGTGGCGCTCCACGGCGCCATCACCACCGTGGCGAAGGCTGCAGCCACCGCGGTGGCGGCAGTCGTCAGCACCGTGGCGGGTCTGGTGGCAGGCCTGGGGCACTCCCTCCTCACCGCGAGCCCCGAGGCGAAGCGCACCCTCGCCGCCGGCGCCGCAGGTGCCGGGGGCACCGCCCTCGCCTGGAGCGCGTGGCGTGAGCTCCTCCGGCAGGGGATCCTGAGCCCCCTCTACAGCCGCCTCGGCCGGGACGAGCTCCTTGAGCACGACGTCCGTCGCGCCATCTTCGACCACGTCCGCGAGAACCCCGGCGTCCACGTGAGCGCCCTCGCCGACGCCGTGGACGTGGGCTGGGGCACCGCCGTCTACCACCTCGAACGCCTGGAGTCCGCACGGTTGCTCACCACCGAGCGCCGCGGCAACCACAAGTGCATCTTCGAGAACGGCGGCGCCGTGACCGAGGAGGCCCGCGAAGCCATCCCCCTGCTCAAGAGCGAGCGCGCCCGGGAGGTCCTCGCGTACCTCACCGACAACCCCGCTGCAAGCCAGAAGGAGCTGGGTGAGACCCTCGACATGAGCCCTGCTCTCGTGAGTTGGCACGTGGGGCGCCTCGCCGACGCCGGCCTCGTGACGAAGGAGCGCCGCGGCCGCGGCAACGTCCTCCACGTGGAGGAGGAGACCGCTGCCCCAGCCCTGGCCGCCACCGCGTAACCTCTCCGGCCACGTTCCCTTCCCCCCTCTTCTCTCCACCCGGTCACCGCATCGTGGTGGACTCGATACCCCGCACGAGGGCCCACAACGCCTGGTTCACCGGCGTCTCCACCCCGCGGACGCGCCCGCGGGTCACCACCTCACCGCAGATGGCACCGATCTCCGTGCGCTTCCCCCGCTCCACGTCCTGGAGCATGCTCGACTTGTTGGACCCCGTGGCCTCCGCCACCTCCCGCGTCCGCACCACGAGGTCGTCCTCCGGAAGCTCCACCCCCTCCGCGTGAGCCACCGCCACCGCCTCCTCGCACGCGCGCGTCACGAGCTCCCGCAGATGGGGCTCCTCCACCAGCGCGCCGTTGGGAAGCCCCGTGATGGCGGTGACGGGGTTGATGCCCGCGTTCACCACCACCTTCGCCCACACCTCCCCCAGGATGGCCTCCGAGACCTCCGCCTCCACCCCCACGCCCACCAGGGCATCCCGCACCTCCCGTGCGGGCCCCCCATCCCCCGCGAGGCTCCCGAGCACCGTGTACCCGGTGCCGGCGTGACGCACCACCCCCGGCGCCTCGTAGGTGACCCCGTGGGTTGTGACGCCACCTACCACGCGCCGGGGGTCCACGTGCTTCCGGATGGCCTCCAGGTTCCCCAGCCCGTTCTGGAGGCTCGCCACCACCGTGCGATCCCCCAGGATGGGTCGCGCCTCCGCCAGAGCCTCCTCCGTGTCGTAGGCCTTCACCGTCACGAGGAGGACGTCGGGCACCGGTGCGTCCCGCACCCCGGTGACGGCTCTGGGACGGACCACGACCTCGGTGCGTCCCCCGATGCGAAGCCCCGCCTTCCGGACGGCCTCCATGTGGGGGTCCCGCCCCACGAGCGTCACGTCGTGGGCCTGGGCGAGCACCCCGCCGAAGAAGCTTCCGAGGGCTCCCGCCCCCAGCACCACGATCTCTACGGGACCACCTCCGGGATGCTGGGGGTGATGCCGACGCGCTCCGCCAGCTCCACCAGGGCCTCCCGGTGGAAGCCCACGAGAGGCTGGAGCACCGGGGGGGTCACCTCGGGCACGGTGCGCGCCTCCGCCAGGAGATGCCCCGCCACCAGGACGCGGGCGCCCACCTCCCGAGCCACCGCCTCCGCTCCACCCCACGCGTCACCGGGCTCCACCTCCACGGTGTCCAGGGGCGCCCACGCGTCCAATGCAGCCACGGCCTCCAACGCATCGTCGTCGGCATCCTCCGGGATCGCCAGGGTGAGGTCGCATCCGCGCCGCAGCATGAGCCATCCCGCCAGGACGTCCAGGGGCCGCGTCACGAGGAGCACCGCCATCCCCTGGCTTCCCCGGGGCAACCCACCGGGACCCTCCAGGGTGCGGGTGAAGACGAAGGCAGCCTCCTGGCGCACCTCCACGTGGAGCTCCACATCCGGCGCGTCCAGGTCCACCGACACACCCCGGCCCTCGTGCGCCTCGAGGACGGCGGTGCCCGCCGCCCGGGCGACGTCCACGCTGCTGAAGCTGTGGGTTCCGCTCCGCCGGGCCCGGATGGCGAAGCTCGCCCCCTCGGGGAGGAGGTTCCGGGAGACCTCCGCCAGGGCCTCCGCCACCGCCTCGGGTGAGGCCTCCACCTCGGCCGCGGGGCTGGCGCTCACCACGCCGAAGGTTCGGGACGCCACGTGGGCGGCGCCGTCTGCATCGTCGGCGTGGACGAAGATGCGCCCGTAGGTGCGCTCCACCGTCCCATCCACCCCCGCGCGCTGGAGCCCCGCGCGCAGCTCGTCCACGAGGATGCGCTCGAAGCGGTTGCGCACGGCCTGGCCCTTGATACCGATCTCGCCGTAGCGCACCAGGACCACCGACGCACGGGGCGGGCTCATGGAGGCGCCATGGCACCTTCCCCGCAAGTAGCTAACGGCCCGCCCCCCCACCCTCGGGCGTCACGGAGGCCACCACCGCCCGATGGTCCGACGCCCGCCAGTCACCCAGGACCTCTACGCTGTCCACGGACCAAGTGCCGTGGAGCCACACGTGGTCGATGCGCTGGTGCGGGTCGCCGGCCGTGCTCGTGAACCCCGCGCTGGCGTTCCGGGGGTTCCCCGCCGCCACCCACGCGTCGGTGAGGCTCCCGTCCAGCACCTGGTACGCCGGGTCCGCGGGGTCCGGCTGCGTGTTGAAGTCCCCAAGGACCACCGCGCGCTCCTGGACCGTGGCCAGGTCCACGATGACCTGCGCCTGGGCGGTGCGGTCCGCCGGGTACTCCCCCGTTTGCAGGTGCGTCACGACGACCGGGAGAGGGCCGGAGGGCGCGTCCACCGTGGCCACCACCGCCACGCGCTCGATGCTCTCCTCGGCCGGGAGGGCCACAACACGCGCATCCAGGATGGGGTAGACGCTCAGCAAGCTCACACCGTAGATCTGCTCGGATGTGGCAGGGCCGTAGAAGGCGTGGTACCCCAGCTCGTGGGCGAGCCACCGGACCCCGTCGAGGTTGCCTCCGGTGAGGCGGGCGCCCTCGGACTCCTGGAGCCCCACCACGTGGGCGCCACCCCGGCGCACCACCTCCGCCACCTCCCGCAGGTTGTGGTGCCCCGTCTTCCCCTCGCTGAACCACTGGTGCACGTTGTACGTCATGACCCGGATGGGCGGCGCATCCGGCACGTCCGCCGGCGCGTACGCGAGGTTCGACGCTAGCGTGGCCCCGGAAGCCACCAGGGCCAGCACCAGCACCCCCACCCACGGACGCCTCACGATCCCACCCCCGGGGGCGGGGCGCTGGTCCGGGCCTCCCACGAGCGGAGGAGGGCGAGGGCAGGGAGGAGCAACCCCGCGAGGAGGAGGAAGAGGGCGGCACGGCCCCGCGTGAGCGCGTCCACGGGGCTCGGCATGAACGCCCAGTTGCCCGCGCTCACGTAGAGGAACAGGAGGACCACACCAAGGAGCTGGAGCCCCGCGAGCCGCGCGCCGTACCGCGCGGGTGGGACGGGCCAGCAGCGGCGGCTCGCGGTGGCCAGGAGAACCACGGCCGCGAGCTGCGCCGGGAGCGCCGTGAGCCCCCACGCGAGGTCCCACCACAGCAGGTCCGCCAGGGCCACGACGAGCACCCCCACCCACACCCCCGCCTGCACGAGGTCCTTGGGGGGGTCGCGCTCCGAGACCCACCACGCCCCTGCTGCCAGGCCCAGGGTGCTCGCCAGCGTCACCACGAGGACGCTTCGGAGCATCCACTCCGCCAGCACCGCCTGGGCTCCCAGGAAGGAGACCTGCAGGAGGAGGAAGGCCCACAGGGGGCCCACGTGGACGGCCACCTCACCTCGGGGGAGTTCCGGCACCGCCGCCCCCCGAACGAGGGTCCCCCACGTGGCGAGGAGGGCGAGACCCGAGCCCACCAGGAGCACCTGGCCCAGGGGTGTGGCGTAGAGGGGCACCGTATCCACCAGGGCCCGGAGGGTCACGTGGAGCACGACGCCCAGGGCGGCGGCCGCGGCGGTGTGCTCCCGAAGCTCCGAGACGAGGGCCACCACCACCGGGAGGGTGGCCACGTGGAAGAGCACGGCCGCGAGGGCGGCGAGGCGAACCCAGGGGCTCAGGGTGAAGAGGAGCGCCAGGAACGCCACCACCACGAGCCCGGTTTGAACGACCCGCCCCTCCCAGCGTTCCACCCGCGCTGCGAGGGGCAGCACCCACCCCGTGACGAGGAGGAGCATCAGGAGCGCGGTCTCGTTGGGGCCGGCGGTGCTGAAGTTCAGCACGAATATGCGGGTGAAGGCACGCTCGAAGGTGACGAGGAGGAGCGCGGTGAGGAGGGCGAGGGTGAGGATGTGGGAGCTCAGCGGGTCCTCTTCCGATCCCATGGTTGAAGGGGAAGGGGCGCTCCGGTACTTGAAGGGGTGTGGGATGGGAC
>CAZDGP010000049.1:9695-13310 GCA_964505085.1 uncultured Thermoplasmatales archaeon | reverse complement strand
TCCGGTTCCCCCCGCCACACGTACACCCACGCGTCCCCGAAGCGAACGCGCACGAAGTGGTCGGGGGTTCCCTCCAGGCGGTCCAGCACCTCCAGGGTGGCCTCCGGGACCTCGTGCACCTCCCCATGCACCGCGCCCTCGCCCGGCACCGCCGCCGGGAACCCCCGGCCCGTGTCCAGGAGCACGAGGCCCTCCACGCGTCGGGCCTCCAGGAAGCGCGCGGGTTGCATGTGGTGGTGGAGGCGGCCGCCGCGCTTCAGCGTCCCGTACACGAGCACCCGCGGCAGGGCATCACCCGGTCGTGTCCGCGGGTTCGGAACCGCCCGTGAGGGGGCTCTCCGCCCCTGCGGTCTCAGGCAGGTCGCTCGTGCAGTGGGGGCACCGCGTGGCCTCCCGCGGGATCTCGGTGCGGCAGAAGGGGCAGGGCACGTTGGGGGACTCCCGCGTCTCCTCCGCCGGTGCCTCCCCGGACTGTCGGCGCTCCCGCCACCTGTTCATGGAGCGCACGAAGAGGAAGAGCGCCAGCGCCGTGAGGCCGAAGCTGATGAAGCTCGTGAGGAACTCGCCGTACGTGAGCACGAGCTCCCCCGCCGCCCGCGCCTCCTCGGCGGTGGCGTACTGGCCCCCGGTGAGGACCAGGAACAGGTCCTGCCACCCCGCCTCCCGCAACGCGAACTCGATGGGGGGCATGAGGATGTTCGTGGTGAAGCTCTTCACGAGGTCGTTGAAGGCGGCGCCGAGGACGAACCCCACGGCGATGTCGAAGAGGTTCCCGCGCTCGGCGAACTCCCGGAACTCCTTGATGATACCCACGATGACATCCCCGGTGGCCCAGGGCCGAGCAGGCACTTCAACCTTCTGCGGAACGGTGTCCAGCGGGCCGCCGGGCACCCCGTGGCGTCACTCCTCGCGCTTCTCCGCCAGGTGGTCCCGTGCCAGGGGGATGACCACGATGGACAGGAGCCCCAGGACCACGAGGGCGATCAGGGGCGCGGGCACGTACACGCCCCGCGTGTGCACCTGCAGGTCGAAGCTCTGGTCCTCACCCTCCACGGTGCGGTCCCACGCGAGCCACGATTGCGCCCGGAAGCTCAGCGTGTCCGTGCGGTCGGTCCAGGGGAAGTCCTCGGGGGCCGTCACGGTGAAGGTCACGTCCACGGTGTTGTCCCCCGCGCCCCGCTGGAGGCTTGCCACGGTGGTGGTGCCCGGCATGGCGACGCGCACGTCGCTGGGCACGTTCACCCGGGAGACGTACACGGTGGTGGGGGCGTTCCCCAGGTTCGTGAAGGTCACCGAGAGCTCCACGGCCTCGCCCGGGTCCGCGTCCTTCACGCCGGGCACGTCGAGCTCGATGTCGTTGAAGTACGCGGCCTCCACGTCGAGGATGGCTCCGTCCCGCGCGCCATCCTGGCTCTCAGCGATGACGCGGAGGGTGCGCTCCAACCGCGCCGGCGCGTCCCGCGTCGCCGCCACGTGGAGGGTGCTGGTGGCAGTCACGTTCCCGGCACCCGGGCAGGCGGTGTCCCGCAGCGTCACGGTGGTGGGATCGAACTCGACCTCCACCCACGCGGGCAGGTCCTCTGCCGTGAGGTCCACGGTGCGGGAGCCCGAGAGGCTCTGGCAGGACGTGCGCACCGTCACCGTGGTAGCCACCCCATCGTCCCCGGGTTCCAGGAGCTCTCCGAGGGGGTCCACGCGCACCTCGAGGTTCGGACCTGTGCCTCCCTGAGCAAGCGCCCCGCCCGAGGTGGTGAGGAGGAGAGCCACCGCGAGCAACGTCACCAACCGGTTCATGGCCTCCGCAAGACGCTGGACCATCAAATATGCTTCCCCCTGTCCCGCGGGCCCCAAGGTACGTAACCCCCCACGTCCTACGCCCCATCATCCAGGTGGTTCCCCGTGACGCTCCTGACCCTCGTGAGCCGCGCCGACCCCGCCAGCGTGAACATCGGGAAGCAGCTTCGGACCCGGGCCAAGTGGGAGGAGGTGGCCACCTTCCGGGACCGCCCCGTGCTCCAGCATGACGAGATGCTCGTGGCCACCATCGAGGAGAAGCACCTCCACGCCGACGGCGTCGACGCGAAGCTCAAGGACGAGGCCGGCCTGGACTTCGACGGTGTCGTGGTGGCGAGCCGCCACGCCGCCCGCAGCGGGCGCCCGAGCCTCACCGTGCACCCCATCGGGAACTGGGGGGACGAGGCCAGGTACGGGGGGGAACCCCACAGCCTCGTGCCCTGCCTCCCTGCGGTGCAAGCGCGTCTCCTCCTGGGCTTGCGCGACGCCGCTCGGGACCTCCCCCACGATGCCACCTTCGAGGCCACGCACCACGGGCCCCTGTTGGAGACACCCACGTGCTTCCTGGAGATCGGCACCACGGAGGACCACTGGATGGACCCCCGCCTCGGAGGCATCATGGCGGACCTCATCCTCGACCTCGCCCACGACCCGCCGCCGGTGGCCCCAATGGGTGCTCCGGTGCTCCTCGCCGTGGGCGGCGGGCACTACGCGCCCAAGCACACGGACCTCGTGCGAAGCTACGACTGCACCGTGGGCCACATCCTCCCCGGGTACCACCTCAAGGGCGGTGTGGACGAGGGGATGCTGGAGCAGGCGGTGGAGACCACGCCCGGGTGCAACGGGTACGTGCTCAACCAACCCGAGGGCCTCGCCCACCAGGAGGAGGTGGAGGAGCGCCTGCAGGACCTCGGCATCCTCCCCGTCACCAAGGGGCACCTGCGGGAGCGGAACCCCAGCGGGGCGTAGGATCCCCGGGCTGGATCGGTTGGCGCCCGCTCGGTTCCGGACCGTTGGACCCACCGATGAGAATCGCCCTCCCTGGTATCCCTCCGGAGGGACAGAGGGGTTTGTGAGGTGGACACCATGGGCACGACCACGACCCACACCGCCGCCGAAGCGCACGACCACGGCCACATGACGACCGAGGTGTTCGGTCGCGAGGTGACCGTGAACTACCACGAGAGCACCTTGGGGTACGCCATCCTGAGCCTACGCCTCATCATGGGCTGGGTGTTCCTGCAGGCCGGCATCGACAAGCTCCTGGACCCCGGGTGGACCGCCGCCGGGTACCTCCAGCACGCCATCCACCCCAACAACCCCCTGGCCGCGTGGTTCACGGGGATGGCGGGAAGCGCCCTCGTGGACGGCCTCGTCATCTGGGGCTTCGTCCTCATCGGCGTGGCGCTCCTCCTGGGCGTTGCCGTCCGCTGGAGCGCCTTCTGGGGCGCCACCATGATGGTGCTCTTCTGGCTGAGCGCCCTCCAGGGCGGCCTCCTCGCGGGGCTCCCGCTGGAGCACGGGTGGGTGGTGGATGACCACCTCGTGTACGCTGCGCTCCTCTTCGGCCTTGGAGCATTGGGCGCGGGACGCATCCTCGGCCTCGACCGCAAGATCGAGGAGATGGAGGTGGTGAAGCGGAACACCTGGCTCACGTACCTGCTCGGGTGAGGACGCCACGGCCGGGCCAGAAGATCGAGTTGCCCCGCCCCGGCCGGCGACGCCGGCGGGCGGGGCAACCGGCGCGCTTCCGGCTCCAGCTCCGCTGGAACGGAAGCGTGGCGAGGAGATGGAGGTGGTGAAGCGGAACACCTGGCTCAC
>CAZDGP010000049.1:5541-9595 GCA_964505085.1 uncultured Thermoplasmatales archaeon | reverse complement strand
GGAACGCTCCGCCGCCGACCCTCCGGGACCCACGGTCCACCACGGATCCGGGCCCGGGCGTTGGCGGCCAGGGTGTTCCACCACCCGCCGGGGGCGGGCGAACCCGCCCCCGGTCAACCCTTCTCCCCATCCTCTCGGCGTTCCCGACCCATCCCACAACCTTCTTGCACGTTGCCACCGCTGGAGCGCCAAGGTATGGCCGCCCGCGACACCGCCGTGCGCCGCGTGCTCCTCACGGTCCTCCTGGGGAACGCCAGCGTCGCCGCCATGAAGCTCGCCACCGGCTGGAGCTACGGGGCTCTGGCGGTGCTTGCCGACGGGGTGGACAGCGCCGTGGACGCCCTGGCCACCATCCTCCTCCTCATCGTGGCCCGCGTAGCGTACAAACCGCCGGACGCTGACCACCCCTACGGGCACGGGCGGTACGAGGCGGTGGGTGCCTTCGCCCTGAGCGGTCTGCTCTTCCTCATGGCGTGGGAGGTGCTTCGCGCCGCCGTCACACGCCTCGTGGAGGGTGCCACCCCGCCCACGGTGGGCCCCGTCCTCGTGGGCGTCATGGTGGTGAGCATCGTCGTGAACCTCCTCATCACCACGTACGAGGAGCGCCGCGGCACCGAGCTCGAGAGCCCCATGCTGCGAGCCGACGCCGCCCACACCCGCGGCGACGTCGTCGTGGGCTTCGGCGTCCTCGCGTCCCTGGGCCTCGTCCACCTCGGGTACGGGTGGGCCGACGCCGCCGTGGCCGTGGGCGTCGCCGGGTTCATCGCGTACACGGGGTACAACGTGGTGCAGGACACCTTCCCCGTGCTCACGGACCACATCGTGTACGATCCCCGGGAGGTGAAGACGCTGGCCGAGACCGTGGACGGCGTGGAGGACGCCCACGACATCCGGAGCCGCGGCCGCCCCGGCGAGGCCTTCATCCAGCTGCATATCCTCGTGGAGGCGGAGGACGTGGAGCGCGCCCACGCCATCACGCGGGAGGTGGAGGAGCTCCTCATGGAACGGTTGGGCGCCCGGGAGGTCTTCGTCCACGTGGAACCGGAGGACCACGGCCGCCCCGATCTCCCCCCGGACCACGACCCGACGACGCCCTGACGTGACACCATGCCCCCCAACAGCCCCGAGCTTCCCCCGCGAGAGAACCGCCCCAAGCTCTGGGGCTTCGTGAGCGTCCCCGTGCCCGAGGGCCCGAGCCGGTACCGCACCGCCGGGTTCCTCCTGAAGGCGTTGGCGTGGCTCGTGCTCGCCACCGGCATCCTGTTCATGTTCGTGATGGTCTTCCTGAGCTTCGTGTTCCTCTTCGTGGGCGCCTTCTCCAACGCGTTCTTCGGCGCCATCAGCGCCTTCTTCGGTGGCTCGCCCGATGCCGTCTTCGGCGGCGCCCTAGTGCTCTTCCTCCTCTTCATGGCCACCGTCGCCGTGGCCCTCACCCTGGGCGTCATCGCCCTCGTGAACCTCGCGTACCTCCGGTGGGCCTACCGGGAACCGGGCGCCCTCGCGTGGGCTCGGGGCGTGAGCCTCGGCGTCATCCTCTGGAACGTCGCCCCCCTCGTCGCCGCCCTCTCCAGCGGACGCACCGAGGAGCTCACGGCGATGCTCACGGGGGTGCCCATCGGCCTCATCCTCCTCGGTACGGGCTTGTGGCTTCTGGTGCTCACCTTCGACCCGGAGGTGGAGCGTGCGTTGGAGGCAGGGAGCGGGTCCGGAGGCGCGTCCTTCGAGGTCGTGGACCCGGGGGAGGGGAGGTCGGGCGGAGCGTGACCGAGCCCACTGACCCCCCACCCCAAGAGGAAGTTATAAGCAACTCATAACATCCCCCAGCGGGTACCCAGCACCGCCGCAACCTTCATCCCCGCCCCGGCACGTACCGCTCCCGGAGGAACCTCCCATGCCCGACCCCAGCACCGACGCGGCCCGCCTCAGCCTCTTCCTGGGGAAGGGCGGCGTAGGCAAGACCACCGTGGCCGTGGCCTACGCCGTGGACCGGGCGCGGGCGGGGGAGCGCGTGCTCCTCACGAGCCTCGTCTCCCCCGACGAGGTGGAGGCGCTTCTGAGGGACGAAGCCCGCCCCACCCCATCGAGCGATGCCGAAGGCGCGGGGGAGGGCGAGGGGCCGGACCTGGAGCTCCAGGGCAACCTCGACTTCCTCCAACTGGACCCCAGGGGCCTGGTGGACGACATCGTGCGACGGATCACGCGGCTCGGCGTCATGGCGGAGTTCGTGGTGAACCACCCGGGGTACGCGTCGCTCCTGGACATCGTGCCCGGGATCCGGGAGCTCGCGGTGCTCAACCTCCTCGTGAACAAGGCCGAGGGACGTTACGTGGACGGGGAACCCTACGACCGCATCGTCCTCGATGGGGCCGCCACCGGTCACGGCCTGAGCTTCCTGGAGGCTCCCCGCAAGAGCGCGCCCATCCTCACGGGGAAGCTGCGGGAGCGCGCCCGGGAGCTCGACCGGTTCCTCCAGAACCCTGAGTGCACGGAGGCCGTCATCGTCACCCTCCCCGAGGAGATGCCGGTGCGGGAGACGGAGCAGCTTGCCCGGGGGCTCCGCGACAGCGGGGTCCACGTGGACAACGTCGTGGTGAACCGGTGGCTCCCGGCGGTCTTCGCCCACGAGGGCGCCGACGCCATCCTCACCCAACTGGAGGGTACCCCCGAGCTCCGGGAGGACCTTGCGCGGGATCTGGACCCCGAGGACGGGGACGCTGGCGGAGCCGACGCGTGGGTGGACGCCCTCGGGCACATCCGTTCCCGGCGCCGGGAGAACATCGAGCACATCCGCCGCCTCCAGGGCATCGAGACGAAGCTCCACCTCGTACCCCTCCTCCCGGAGCGCCGGGGCCGCCTCCTCCGCGTGGCCGAGGCGCTCCACGAGGCCGTGGACCTTGAGGAGGCTCTCGCGGGGAAGGAGGTGCTCCCATAGACCTCGAGACGCAGCTCGTGGAGAAGGACCTCGTGGTGCTCCTGGGTGCCGGCGGCGTGGGGAAGACCACCGTGAGCGCCGCCAGCGCCCTCCACGCCGCGCGGCAGGGCCGGCGCACCCTCGTCCTCACCATCGACCCCGCCAAGCGCCTCGCCGACGCCCTGGGGATCCCCCTGGGGAACGAGGTGCGGGAGGTGCGGCCGAACCTCCACGCGCAGATGCTGGATACGAAGCAGGCGCTGGACGACCTCGTGGCGACCTACGCGGAGGACACGGCTACGCTTCAGAGCGTCATGGAGAGCCGCTTCTACGATCAGTTGAGCGATGCCTTCGCCGGAAGCCAGGAGTTCGTGGCTATGGGTGCGTTGTACGAGCTCCTGGAGGAGGGCCGCTGGGACACGGTGGTGGTGGACACGCCTCCGTCGAAGCACGCGGTGGACTTCCTGGACGTGAACCAGCGCCTCATCAACGTCTTCGAGAGCGGCGTCATGAAGTACCTCTTCAAGCCCACGCGGTTCCTGCGCCTTGGCGGCGGGTACATGACGAAGAGCCTCGCGCGGTGGACGAGCAGTCGGTACCTGGAGGAGGTGAGCGACTTCGTCGTCACCTTCGACGACATGTTCCTGGACATGGAGGACCGCGTGCGCCACATGCAGGAGATCCTCATGGATCCCGAGCGCACCGGCGTGAACCTCGTGACGAGCGCCGACGAGGGCAGCGTCCCCACGACCCTCGGGCTCCACCGCGAGGTCACGGAGGACCTTGGCCTCCACGTGGACGCCTGCATCGTGAACCGCGTCCTCGAACCCCTCGACCACGCGCATCGCATCGAACGCATCCGCCCCGACGGTCCCGCGCGGCCCCGTGTCCTGGAGCTCCTCGCCACGGACCACGGGGCGGAGGCGGCGACGCGGTTCCTGGACGACGCCGCGACGGCTACGGACCTCTACCAGGCGGTGGCCAAGCGCCACGCCCAGCACGTCCACGTCCTCGACGATGCCATCCCCGCGCCCGTGCACCACGTCCCCGCATTGCGGGAGTCCGTCCACGACCTCGACGGGCTGGAGCGGGTCAGGGCCTCCCTCTTCCCCGAGCCCTGACCCGCCGGCGCCGGCCCGGCCG
>CAZDGP010000049.1:0-5441 GCA_964505085.1 uncultured Thermoplasmatales archaeon | reverse complement strand
TGCGAAGCATCGGACGGGACGGTGGCGTGCGTTTGAGGGCCTCCCTCTTCCCCGAGCCCTGACGCGCTGGCGTCGTAGAGGTTGGTCTACGATCTCGTAGCGAGGGAGGGGCGTGACGAACCGGCGGACCGAGGCGGGTCTGCCGACGGGAGACGCTGAGGAACGCCCCGAACCGAGTTACCGGTACATCATGTGGGGGTGGGCTTCCTCCTGCGCGCGCTCCAGGGCGTCCCGTTGCTCCTGACGGTCCTTCTTCAGGGTGTCGGCCAGGGCTCCTGCTTTCTCCATGAGCGTCTCGGGCTCCATGCGGACGCCGGGGACGAGGGGGTCGGCGATGTTGAGGAGACGGGCGGCAGCTGCCGCGTCCGCCTGTTCATCCTCCTCCACGCCCGTGAAGAGCGTGAGCACGGGGAGGCCACGGTGGTTCCCCTGCACGAGGAGGCTCGCGGCGATGCCGCCGAGACCACCTTGCTCGGTGACCTCCACGTCCAACGCCGACGTGTCGAGATCGGAGATGAGGTTCTGCACCGCGTGCACGCTTTCGCCGGCCTTCTGGGGGTTCGCACCCTCGAGGCATACCACGAGGCTGGCGTCCACCGCGTTGCACCACTCGAGGATCTCCCGAGCGACCTGGGGGATGTGCTGTGCGTCGGGTGCGGCGTCGGCGCGCACCACCACGAGCTGGTCGCACTCCCCGTCGAGGCCGCACCGGTACGTGCTCGCGTACACCTGCACGGGGCTGACGGCGCGGCCAGCCCGCACGCTGGCCACCGGGGGGAGGCGGTCGCTGTGGAGGGTGGCCACGAGCTCCATGTCGAGGAGGGGCACGAGGTAGCTTGCGGCGACGCTCCCCACGAGGCCCTGGCTGGGGAACCCCACGAGCACTAGAGGGTTCTCGAACTCCCAGTCGCGGTGGGCGACGATGGTCATGCTGAGGCGTATGTCCCTGTGGGTTGTTAAGGGTTACCGGGGGGGCGTTCCGGGGTTGCAGATGGCGTACCGAGGATGGGGGCGGACGGGTTACGGGGTGGTCTGGAGCTCCCGTTCGATACGTTCGTCGAACCACGCGTCCACCACGTACCACGTTCGCGGGAAGAAGACCTCCACCTCATCCACCATGGGGAGGTCCAGGAGCCAGGTCTGCACCTCCTCCACCGCCGCCGCGGCGTCCAGGTGACAGTACACGTCCACCCACGGGGTGAGGTCCTCCTCGGTGGGGGTGAGGTCCTCCAGGCTCATCCACCACACCATCTCGTCGAGCTCCCGTTGGCACGCGTTCACGAGGTCCGCGGAGCGCGCCGGTTCGGTGGGTGTGACGAGGAACCGAGCCATGACCGCGCCGCGGTAGTTCGTGAAGTCGAGCACGGGGAAGCTCCAGATGGCGTTCGCCTCCAGGAGCTCCCGGTAGCGCCGCGTGAGGGTGCTGCGGCTGACCCCCAGGTCCTTCGCCACGTCCTTCAGCGGTCGGTCCGGAGCGGCGCGGAGCGCGTCGAGGATGCGCCAGTCCCGCGGGGTGGGTTCCAGAGTGCTCTGTGGCGTCTCGAAGGGCACGCACATGCTCACCTCGTCCACGGTGGGAAGCTGCTCCAGAAGACGCGTGCACCGCGTGAGGGCCGAGCGGGTCTCCACCGCGTACTGCACGATGACGTAGGGACCTACCTGGTCGAACCCGGCGAGGACCCCGTCCACGAGCTGGATGGCGTCCAGAGCGTCGGCCTTCCTCCGCGGGTCCTCCACGCGCACCGCGCCTCCTGCCATCCCCGCGCCGAAGAGCCCCGGGTTCGGCACCACCTCCTGGTGCCGGAGGAACCCGTCCTCCCGCCATCCCTTCAACCGTGACCACACCGTGGTGCGGTCGACGCCCACGCGGTCCGCAATCTCCGTCATGCCGAGGCGCGGGTCCCCACCGCCCCACAGGAGCACCCGACCCCGGCAGAGCTCCCGCAGGATATCCGCATCGAGCTGGTCCACGGGGCGGGACGGGTTCGCGAGGATTTGAATCCTCGGTCGTTGCCCTCACGCCAACGCTTGGCTCATGCGCCGCCTCTCGGGACGCGACCGTGGACGACCGTTCAACACGGGTTTATGGCCGGCTCCCGGCTTCGGGGCGATGGTGGAAGACGATGGATGGGTCGGATCACGTTCACGTACGCACGCTGGATGAGGGAACGGTCCCCGTGGACCCGCAGGTGCTCAACGACAGGTTGCAGGGTGACGTGGGGTTGCCGGGAACGGACGCGTACGCGGAGTCGGTGCGCATCTGGAACGGCACCATCACGAAGCGACCCGCCCTCGTGGCTCGTGCCCGGGGCACGGCCGACGTCGTCGAGACGGTGCGCTTCGCCCGGGAGCACGGGCTTCACCTCTCGGTGCGGGGTGGCGGGCACAACATCGCGGGGCTTGCCCTCACGGACGGCGGCCTCACGCTGGACCTGTCGCAGATGCGCGGCGTCCTGGTGGACCCCGGGGCGCGCGTGGCCCGCGTCCAGGCCGGGTGCCTCCTCCACGACGTGGACCGCGAGACGCAGGTCCACGGCCTCGCCACGCCCCTGGGGTTCGTGAGCGAGACGGGGGTGGCGGGCCTCACCCTCGGCGGGGGCTTCGGGTACCTCACGCGCAAGCACGGGTGGACCGTGGACAACCTCCTCGAGGCCGAGGTCGTCACCGCTTCCGGCGACGTGCTCCGGGCGAGCCGCGAGGAGCATCCGGACCTCTTCTGGGCGCTCCGCGGAGGTGGTGGGAACTTCGGCGTGGTCACGGAGCTCGCGTTCCAGCTCCACGAGGTCGGCCCCGAGGTGACGGGGGGGCTCGCCGCGTGGCCTGCGGAGACGCCCGAGGAGACCCGGGCTGCGCAGGATGCGTACCGGGACTTCACCGCCACCGCACCCCGGGACCTCACGGTGTTCCAGATCCTTCGGAAGGCACCGCCCGCACCGTGGATCCCGGAGGCGTGGCATGGGCGCCGCGTCGCCGTCTTCGTCATCTGCCACGTCGGAACGAAGGAGGAGGCCGACGCCGACCTCGCGGGCCTCCACGAGGCGCTGGGTGAGCCCGTGGCAAGCATCGTGAAGCGGCGGCCCTACGCGGAGCTGCAGTCCCTCACCGACCAAACGCAACCCACGGGTGAGCACTACTACTGGAAGTCCGAGTGGGCCAGCGAGCTCACGGGTGACCTCCTCCGGACCGTACGGGAGACCGCGCGGAACATCCCCTTCCCAGCGGGGCAGATCACCCTCGCCCACGTCGGCGGAGCCCTCAACGAGCACCCGGAGGACGACGGTGCCGTGGGGAACCGGGATGCGCGCTTCGTCGTCGCCGCTCAAGGCATGTGGGCACCCGACGACCCCCAGGGTGAGAGGAACCGCGCGTGGGTGCGGGACGCGTGGAAGGCGCTTCGCCCCCACGGCACCGGCGGGAACTACGTGAACTTCCAAACTGCGGACGAGGACGCGAAGCGGGTTCAGGCCACGTACCGCAAGAACCTCACCCGTCTCCAACGGGTGAAGGCGCGGTACGACCCTGGGAACCTCTTCCGCGTGAACCGGAACATCGAACCCGCTCCCCTGGAGGATGCGTCATGAGTTGGACGTTCACGCCGGAGACGTACACGGAGTACAGTCGCGACGCCTGGAACCAGGTGGCGGACCGGTACGGCGTGCACCTGGGGAACTTCGACGCGGTGAACCCCTCGCTCCTGGAGGCCGCCGGCCTCCAACCGGGCCAACGCGTCCTGGACCTGTGCACGGGCCCCGGCGAACCCGCCCTCAGCCTCGCCCCCGCGCTCCAACCCGGGGGTGAGGTGGTGGGGGTGGACCTCAGCCCCGCCATGGTGGAGGCGGCCCGGAACCGAGCCAGGAAAGTGAAGGCATCCAACGTGCGCTTCGAGGTCATGAACGCGGAGGACCTGAGCTTCGACGATGCGTCCTTCGACGCCGCCGTGCACCGGTTCGGCCCCCAGCTCCTGGGACGCCCAGCGCGGAGCCTGGCCGAGGTCCTGCGCGTGCTGCGGCCCGGCGGACGCTACGCGGCGGCCCTGTGGGCGGCGCCCGGGGACCGCGTGCCCTTCATCCACGTCGTCATGGAGCCTCTCCTCCACCACGCGGAACCCGACGAGACCGGGTACGTCCCAAGCCCCTACGAGCTCGGCGCCCCCGGGGAGCTGGCGGAGCTCCTGGAGGATGTGGGGTTCACCGACGTGGAGGAGCACGAGGTCACCCTCGAGATGCGCCACCCCAGCGTGAGCGCGTACCTCGACGCCATCCTCCACGGCACCCCCGTCGGAGGCTCCCTCGAGGAGGAGGGGGAGGACGTGCGCGAGGCCGTGCTCCAGGAGGCCCGCCGGAACCTGCAGCGGTGGATCCGTGAGGACGGCGAGGTCGTGACCCCGGCCACGGTGATGGTGGTGGCCGGGTCAAGGCCCCAGTGAGCCTGGAGGCTGGGGGTCGCCCGGTGCACTACGGGGGGAGCTCCACCGGGGTGAAGGTCTCGTCGAAGCCCAGGAAAGCTCCGCCGACGCCCACCTCGTCGTTGGCCAGGGGCACGAGCCCGTTGGACTCGAGCACCGTCTCCCCGAAGGCGCCGACGGTGCCGGTCCAGGTGACGTCCACGGCGCCCGTCACGGTGGCATCCTCCACGCCGAAGATGCGCACCTCGCCGCCGTCGAGGTCCGCGGGGGGCCCTTGGGTGGCGGTGGTCATGCGGGCCTCGGCGGTTCCGTGGCTGGCTTCCGATCCCCACGTCATGCCCAGGGGGGTGTCCATGGTGTGTTCCAGGGTCACGTCCCCCTCCTGCATGCTCGTGAGGCCCCACGCGCGGAACGCCTCCAGGGTGCTTGCGCTCGTGGTGACCCCCATCACGTTGACGTAGTGGTCGCCGGCGTCGTCGTTCCGCAGCTCCTTGGGCGGTTCCACGATGAGGTCGGCCGAGAACTCGGTGACGGTGGACCCGTCCTCCTCGCAGGTGTAGGTGAGGATCACGAGGTGCGCCGTCCCCTCCGGGAGCGGCGTGCCGAAGAAGCCGGCGAGCTCGAAGCCCTCGGGGAGGTACGGTTCCGCCTCACCCGCGGAGATGCTGAAGAGCCCGAACTGCTCATCGCAGTTCCGGAGCGTGAAGGGCCCCGGGATGGAGGTGTTGGCTGGTGCCTCCACCGCGGCATCGTCCACGGACTGCGTCGCCGATGCGTCATCGGTGGGGCCGATGCAGCCCGCGAAGGCAGCGGTGACCACCACCACGATCACGAGGGCTGCACCCAGTCCGGTTCGGGAGGTGGCCATGCGCCCTCACCGCTGCAGGTAGCTCGGGGCGTACACGGCGAGGTCGCCGGCGGTGACGTGCTCGCCGTCGGGTTGGTCGGGTTGACCGGGGGGTTCGAAGTCCTCGTACGTGAGCACGGTCTTCATGCCGCCGGGGAAGGCGTAGTCGTTCGCGCTCGTGGTGCCGCT
>CAZDGP010000048.1:11424-13316 GCA_964505085.1 uncultured Thermoplasmatales archaeon | reverse complement strand
GGTGGATGGGCGTGAGCTTGAGCACGGGATCGATCTCGTCCTGGAGCTTGTCGATCCACTCCGAGACCTCGCGCTTGCTCTCGTACACGCTCTCGGGCACGTCGGCGTCGGCCTCCTCCGCCAGGCTGTCCAGGTACTCGATCTGCTTGGGTGTGGGGAGGTCGCTGTCCATCCACCCCTGGGCCTTCGCGTGCTCGAAGGGCGCCCGGAGCCACTGGAACTCCCGCCGGAGGAAGTCCTCGTACGTGAGCTCCCCCTCCTCGATGCGGTCCAGCGCCTCCTCCATCTTCGCCGTGTACTCGTAGTCGATGATCTCCTGGAACTTGTACCGGAGGTACGCCACGAGGGCCTCGCCCTTCTCCGTGGGTCGGAGGGTGCCGCCGGCCTTCCGCACGTACCCGTTGCCGCCCCGGCGCTTGATCTTCCGGAGGATGTCCTGGTACGTGCTGGGGCGGCCGATGCCCCGGTTCTTGAGCTCGCTCACGAGGCTACCCTCCCGGTACCGGGCGGGGGGTCGCGTCTCCTCGGGTTCGGGCCAGGCGCGCTGGAGCTCCAGCACGGTGCCCTCGTCGAGCTCCGGCACGCTCGCCTCGTCGTGACCGTGGTCGGGTCGGACCTCGCGCCACACCTGGAGGAAGCCCTCCTGCTTGAGCTCGTGGCCCAGGGCGGTGGCCTGGTGGTCCCCGGATGTCAGCGTGAGCTCGGTGGTGCGGTAGACGGCGGGCACCATCTGGCTGGCGAGGAACCGCTGGTAGATGAGGCGGTAGAGGGCCAGGTGCTCGGGGGGGATGTGCCCCTCGAGGTTGTCGGGCCAGAGCTCCTCGTCGTCGGGGCTCGTGGGCCGGATGGCCTCGTGGGCGTCCTGGGCGGGGCCCTGCGTCTGCCACGTGCGACCGCGGTACATGTTCTCGCCGAGGTCCTCCCGCGCCGCCAGGGTGGCCTTGGCCATGTTGAGGGCGCTGGGGGAGACGCGGGTGCTGTCGGTTCGCATGTACGTGATGAGGGCGCGGTTCGTGCCGTCCACGTCGATGCCCTGGTAGAGCTCCTGGGCGATGCTCATGGTGCGCTCGGGGCTCAGGTTCAGGAGGTAGTCCGCGTCGTTCTGGAGGGCGTCGGTGGTGTAGGGGGGGAGGGGATGCATCTCGTCCTCGGGGTCCACGCGGCACCGGGTCACGGTGAGCTCCCCGCGCTCCTTGAGGTCCTCCACGATTCCCTTCACGTCCTCGAAGCCCTCCCACTCGCCGTCGAAGACGGTGCTGAGGTTGTGGTCGTTCCACGTTACGTTCCCGTGGAGCGTCCAGTACCGTCGGGGTTCGAAGGCCCGGATCTCGTCCTCGCGGTCCACCACGATGCCCACGGCGGGGCTTTGCACGCGGCCGACGCTGGGCACGTGGGGGCCCTCGGGGTCGAACTTCGCCATGCTGCTCACGATGAACCCGATGAGGCGGTCGAGGCTGCGTCGGGCCCGCTGGGCCTTCACGCGGTTCTCATCGATGGTGCGGGGGTTCTCCAGCGCGTCCTTCACGGCGGGGTAGACGATGGCGTTGAACTCGATGCGGGAGACGTCGGCGCCGGGGGGCACCGCGAGGGCCTGGATGTCGGCGGCGATGGCCTCGCCCTCGCGGTCGGGGTCGGTGGCGAGGATGACCTCGTCGGCGCCCTCGAGCTTCTCCCGGAGCGCCTGGACCTTGTCCCGGCCCCGCTCCACGGTGGGCACCACCGGGGCGTCGAAGTCCTGGTCGATGTCGACACCCAGCTCGTCGTTGGGGAGGTCGGCGATGTGGCCGCCGCAGGCGACGACGTCGTACTCCCCGCGGAGGAACCCGCGGATGGTCTTGGTCTTGGCACCGGACTCCACGACGATGACGCGGTTCACGTTGGGTTCACCTTGG
>CAZDGP010000048.1:0-11324 GCA_964505085.1 uncultured Thermoplasmatales archaeon | reverse complement strand
TCACTCCGCGTCGGCGTCGGCGCCGGGGGTGGGCGCGTCCTCGGTGTCGAGGCCCTTGAGCTTGCGGGGGGTGGCCTCGCCCATGAGCATCTTGCAGAGGTTGCTGTACCCGACGCTTCGGTTGCGTCGGAAGAAGTCGGCGAAGTCCTCGTGGGCGTCGGGGAACTTCATCCGCAGGCTCTGGATCTCCTCGTGGGCTCGCTCCAGTTCCTCCAGGGGGGCGGCGGCGGGCATGGATGGGGCTCCTGCGTCCCCGGCCGGAACCGGGGGGCGGTGCACCCCCTACGATGCTCCTCGGTAAAAAGGTTGTTCGGGTGGTGCCGGCGCGCTCCCGGTGCCGGACCACCCGGTGCGGCGTGGGGTCAGCTCGTGGCCACGGCCGTGGCGCCCTCGAGGATCGGGAGGGGGGTGAGGGCTCCGCGGAGGCTGGGGCCCTGCACGAGGGTGCCCACCATGCCGCGGGGTTCGTCGTTACCGTCCTCCACGGTGCATGCGTCGTGGCAGACGTCCACGTAGGCGGCCCAGGGGCGGCCGTCCTGGTCGATGACGATGTCGTTGAAGTCGCCCATGCCGTCGCATCGGTTGTCGTCGTTGCAGGCGCCTCGGGCCAGGGGGTCGCTGGGGGCGTTCACGGGGCTCGTGACGAGGACGGGGTCAGGGCTGGTGGCGTCGGTCATCACGGTGATGTACCCGTTCCAGGTGGTGGTGTTGTCCATCTCGTCCCAGGTGCGGGTGTCGTTGGTGCCCACGAGGGTGAAGGCGATGCGGCCGTCGGCGCCGGCGCTGATGGCGGGGAAGACGCCGCGCTCCACGTTGGGCGGTGCCACCATGGCGGGGGTGGTCCAGGTATCACCGTGGTCGGTGCTCACGGCGAGGTAGGGGAGGTCGTCGTCGCTCATCCAGAGCGCGTACACGTTCCCGGCGTCGTCCACGGCCACCTCCACGTCGTGGCGGGCGGCGGGCACGGTGTCGCTGATGACCTTGGCTTCCCAGGTGAGGCCGTCGTCCTCGGTGACGGCCACGGTGGGGGTGCCGCAGTAGCTGCGGGGGAGGTAGACGCGGCCGTCGGGGCCGCTCACGCCGTGGGCGGTGAGGCCGCCGCAGATGCCCTCGTTGGGGTCGGCGCCGCTGAAGACGCCGGCGCGGAGGGGCCCGAAGGTCTGCCCGCCGTCGAGGCTCGTGGCGCAGGCGGTGTCGGCGACGCGGTTGATGCAGTAGTACACGAGGTTGGGGTACCCGACGGTGTCCATGGTGCGGGGGGTGGAGGTGAAGACTGTTTGGTGGTCGTGGACGCCGAAGGGGTGCCCGCATCCGATGGGGTTGTTCGTCCAGGATCCGCCGCCGTCGTCGCTCCAGCTCAGGGTGCTGCATACGAGCGCTTGCAGGTCGCTCACGAAGATGCGGTCGGTGTCCTGGTCCACGTGCACGTAGGGGTCGTTGCTCTGCGGGGGGAAGGTGACGTCGCCTGCGAGCTTGGGGGTGACGTCGGTCCAGGTCTGCCCCTGGTCCGTGCTGCGGGCCACGAGGCCCCATCCCGTGGGGAGGCTGGGGTCGAAGCTCGAGAGGAAGACGGCGCCGTCGCTCGTCACACCCAGGGTGGGTTCGAAGCTCTCCATGGGGCTGAGACGCGCGATGCCCACGGGAAGGGGCACGTCCTCCCCCAGCACCGCGGCGGGGTCGTCCGCGAGGACGTTGGCGCCGGGTCGGTGGAGGGTGGCGGCGGTGGCGGGGAGCTCGGGGTCCACGGAGGTGATGTCTGACCCGGCGGGGTCCACGGGGTCGCCCTCGATGCATCCTAGGAGAGGCATGGTGAGGAGCAGGAGCGTGACGGCGAGGATCTTCGTCTTCATGGGCCTCGCGGGGGAGCCGGTGTGGGAGGGTTTAACCGTTGTGGTGTTGGCGTTGAACGTGCTCCCCGTGGGGTCCGGCTGCGGGTCAGAGGTACCCGTGCTCGCGGTACCACCGGACGGTGTCCCGGATGGACGCGTCGAGGGGCCGCGTGGTGTACCCGAGCTCCTTCCGGGCTTTGGCGCTGCTGTAGTGGAGGTCCATGTACGCGGCTTTCACGGCCTTGCGCGTGGGGAAGGCGGGGCGGTTCGTGAAGCGGGCGCGGACCTCCGCCCACCACGCGCCAGCGTACGCGAGGGGGTAGGGGATGGTGCGCTTGGGCGCGGGGTGCCCGGTGACGTCCTCCACGAGGTCGTAGAAGGCGCGCCAGCTCAGGTTCTCCCCGCCGAGGATGTAGTTCTCACCGCTGTGGCCCTTCTCGTAGGCGAGGATGTGGCCGCGGGCGGCGTCGCGGACGTCCCCGAAGTTCTGTCCGCCGCCGGGGACGCCGGGGAGGTGCCCCTTGAGCATGGTGCGGATGAACTGGCCGCCGTTCTTGTTCTTGTCGCCGGGACCCAGGAGGGTGCTGGGGTTCACCACCACGGCGTCGAGCATGCCCTTCTCCGCGTTCCCGAGGACGATGCGTTGCCCCTTGTTCTTCGTGGCCATGTAGGGGATGCCGATGGCTTGCCAGTTGAACTCCGTCTCCTCGTCCGCCACCTCCCCGCCCTCGGGGTGCCCGAGGGCGGCGACGCTGGCGGTGTGCACGAGGCGGTCCACGTCGTGGAACTTCGCCGCCTCCACGATGTTGTACGTGCCCTCCACGTTCACGCGGTGGAGGAGGTCAGCGTCGCTGGGGCGGAAGCTGACGACACCCGCGAGGTGGAAGACGGTGTCGCACCTCTCCATGCCCTCTCGCACGCTCAGGGGGTCGGCCACGTCCCCCACCACGGTCTCCACGTCCAGGTCCTCGATGAGGCTGAGGTCGCTCGTCTCGCGGACGAGGGCCCGCACCTCGTGACCCTCCTGCAGGAGCTCACGGGTCACGTGGGAGCCGATGAACCCCGTGGCGCCGGTGACGAAGGCACGCATGGGGGAGGCACCCTCTGGGGGGTTGATGAAGGTTCCGTCCGAACGTCTGGGTGTCCCTGAGCCGGTGGGCCACCGTGGCGGTGTGGCTCTGGGCCGGGGCGCCCGCGCCCTCCACCCTCAAGAGAGGGGCCAACCCACGGGGGCGCGGGGCGCGTACAATGTTCGGAACGAAGGAAGATAACACCGAGGACCTGGACCTGAAGGACATGGAGCTCCCGACGCTGGACGACGAGAGCCCCTTCGAGCTGGTGGATGAAGAGGCTGAGGAGGTGGAGTTCGAGCCCGTGAACGAGGCGGAGCCCGGGTCCCCCGCCGGGGATCCACCCGAGATGGATCTGGGGGATCTGGAGCATGTAGAGGAGGTTGTGAACCACGTCACGGCCCGGATCGAGTCGCTCCAGGACGAGTTGACGTCGGCCCTCCAGGAGGAGGTGGCGACCCTCCGGGAGACGTACGAGGGCGCCGTGGGCTCCATGCGCGAGCGTATCGAGGAGGCGCAGGGTGCGCGGGACGAGGTGCTGGAGGAGCTCACGGAGACCCGGGAGGAGCTGGGGCAGCGGGAGGACGCTCTGGCGGACCTGCGCCACGAGCTAACCGATCTGCGGGAGGACCTGGAGGACCGGCAGGTGCGCGTGGCGGAGCTCGAGATGGAGCTGGAGGACCGCGAGGCGTCGGTGGCGGAGCTCGAGACGGAGCTCCATCACGCCCGGAGCAAGCTCCTGAACATCAACGACATCGTGGGCGTCGGCGGCGAGGAGGATGCCGGCACCCTGGAGTGGGACGGGACCTCCGAGGTGAGCGAGCTTGGGAACGAGCTCCCGGAGGACCTCCTGGCCAACGTCGAACCCATGGACGACGAGTGACGGCGACTTAGAATCTCAGCGTCTCCCGCGTGGCGTGGAGGACCTTCGTCTCGTCGGGCATGTAGGCTTGCTCGCGAGCGAAGAGGGGCACGGTGACGTCGGGGCCGGTGACGCGGGCCACGGGCGCCTCGAGCCACAGGAGCGCCTCGTCGTTGATGCGGGCGATGATCTCGGCGCCGATGCCAAGGGTCTTGTGCGCCTCGTGCACGACGACGCAGCGGCCGGTGCGCTTCACGCTGTCGATGACGGGGTCGGTGTCCAGGGGCGAGAGCGTCTGCAGGTCGAGGACGTGGGCCTCCACACCGTCCTCCTCGCTCAGGGTCTCGGCGGCGTCGAGGGTGCGGTGGAGCATGTGCCCGAAGCTCACCATGGTGAGGTCGTCGCCCTCGCGCACGGTCTCGGGGCTCTCGAGGGTCGGGAGCTCCACGTCGTCCTCCGCGGGGACCTCCTGCCGGAACTTGCGGTAGAGGGCCTTGGGCTCCAGGAAGATGACGGGGTCGGGGTGGCGGATGCTCGCCTTGAGCGTGGTGTACGCCGTGAGGGGGTCCCGGGGGATGACGGTGCGGAGGCCGGGGGTGTGGATCCAGTACGTTTCCTTGGATTCGCTGTGGTGCTCCAGGGCGTGGACGCCGGCGCCGTAGGGCATGCGCATGGTGATGGGCAGCGTGAACTGGCCCCGGGTGCGCTTCCGGAAGCGGGCGAGATGCTGCTCCACGTGGTGGAAGGTCTGGTAGCTGAAGCCGCTGAACTGCATCTCGGGCACGGGCACCATGCCGTTGACGGCGAGGCCGACGCTGCATCCGAGGATGCCGGCCTCGGCCAGGGGCGTGTCCACGACGCGGTCCTCCCCGTACTTGTCGAGGAGGTGGTCGGTGGCGCGGAAGATGCCGCCGTCGACGCCCACGTCCTCGCCGAGGATCATGACGCGGTCGTCCCGGGCAAGCTCCTCGTCCATGGCCCGGTTGAGGGCCTCGATCATGGTGAGTTCCTCTGTGGCCATCAGTGGTCCCTCCCGACGTGGAGGTGGGTCCATCGTGCCATCTGCTCCTTCTGCCGCTGGAGCTCCTTCGGCATCTCGGCGTAGGCGTGCTCGAACATGTCGAGCGGGTCGTCGCACTCGTCCTGAAGCTCCTCGAAGCGCTTCACGGCGTCAGCCACCTCGTCGTCGGCCTCCTCCTGCCACGCGTCCACCTCGTCCTCGGTGATGATGTCGCGGTCCAGCAGGTACGTGCGGAAGCGGTCGATGGGGTCCTTCTTCGCCCACTCCTCCACCTCCTCGTCGTCCCGGTACTTGGTGGGGTCGTCGGCGGTGGTGTGGACGCTGAGGCGGTACGTGAGCGCCTCGATGAGGGTGGGTCCGTCGCCGTTGCGGGCACGCTCGGCCGCTTCCTTCACAGCGGTGTAGACGGCGAGGATGTCGTTGCCGTCCACCTGCATGCCGGGGACGCCGTAGGCGATGGCCTTCTGGGCGATGGTCTCGCTCTTGGTCTGCTGTTCGCGGGGGACGCTGATGGCGTACCGGTTGTTCTGGCAGACGAAGATGCCAGGAACCTGGAAGACGCCGGCGAAGTTGAGGCCCTCGTGGAAGTCCCCCTCGCTGGTGGAGCCGTCGCCGAAGAAGGCGATGGTGACGTCGTCCTCGCCTTTGAGCTTGGAGGCCCAGGCGACGCCGGCGGCGTGGGGGATGTGGCTTCCCACGGGGATGTTGATGGGGAGCTCCCGGGCGTCGTCGGGGATCTGCACGCCCTCCTCGTACCCGGCGGCGTAGAGGAGGTCCCGGGCGAGGTCGGCGCCGCGGTAGATGGCGGCAGCGGTCTCGCGGAAGCAGGGGACGAGCCAGTCCGTGTCCTCCAGGGCGTACATGGCGCCGAGTTGGGCGGCCTCCTGGCCTTTCACGGGGGCGAAGGTGCCGATGCGGCCTTGGCGTTGGAGACGGAGCCGGCGCTCGTCGAAGCTCCGCACCTTCACCATGGTGCGGTAGAGCATCCGGAGGTCCTCCTCGGGGATGTCGGGCTCGAGGTCCTTGTCCACGTGCCCGTCTTCGTCGAGGATCGACAGGTGCGTGATCTCGTAGGGAAGGTCGACGCGTTCTCGTGGCATGCCACTTCCACCTGCCCCCACCCATGGGGCGTGCTAGGTCCCATGGCGGACCCTCTTGATAAAGGGTGGGGGCGGGCCATGCTATGGGGTGACGAGGGGAGGTTGCGGGGCCTCGCCCTGGTACCACAGCACCTACAGCCACCTATAGGGACCTATAGGTCGTGGGGGGGTTACCCATCGTCCGTCCACGCCGCCACCGCGTCCACGTCCCGGATGGAGTCCCCGCGGAGGTCGTCGCCGTCCACGGGGGAGCGCACGTCGTCGACGATGGTGAGGGTGCTCCGGACCTCCAGCCCGTGCTCGAGGGTGCCGGTGGGGAGGAGGATGTGGGCGGTGCTCGTCCACGCACCCTCGGGGTCGCCGGGATCGCACGTCATGGGGAGCGTCACGGGGCCCTCGGCGACGTAGCGGCTGAGGTGGCCTCCCCCCTGCGTGTCGTCGGTGTCGTTCACGTACACGTTCGCACCTGCGGGGGTCTCGAACCAGAACGATCCGGTGGTGTCCTCCACGGCGTCATCGTAGGGGTTCGACCCGCCCTCGCTGTCGTGCACCACGTACGCGCCCGCGGTGCCCCAGTTCCCCTCCCCGTCGCCGTCGGTGTCCCCCGTGGGCTCCACCACCACGTCGAGGTCCGCGCTGCCGTGGCAGAGGCCCCGCCACTCCCACGGCGCCATCTTCTGAGGATCGGCCCGGGTGGCGGGCGCGTGGTCGGTGTAGTCGTTCGGGTCCTCCACGAAGCCCCGGGCGTAGGGGTGGGGGGAGCTCGTGAAGCGACCGTGCTCGTTCAGGTCCCCCACGAAGGTGTCGCCGTTGGCGTCCCACCACACGCCCCCGTGGGCGTAGATGGTGAGCGCCCCCGGGTAGGCGCCGGCAGCTTCCGGGGTGAGGGGGGCGGGGCGGTGGTTCCAAGCGAAGACGGCGTGGCCTGCGCCCAGGTACGCGGGCACGCCGAAGCGGGCCTGGGCGTCGAGCCACGGCACCCCGTCCTCCAAGTACTCGGGGTACCCCTGGTCCGGGCCCGCGTCGTAGTACGGGTTCCCGCCGTAGGTCGTGGCGGGGTCGTGGGTGGCCTCGGGCCTCCCGTCGTCGTCCACATCGTAGTCGTCGTCCGGGTGGTTGGGTTCGTGGGTCCACGGGGGTCGCACCGCATCCTGCAGGGGCGCGAAGGGTGCCACGGGAGCCATGTGGGCTGCGGCGAGCTCGGTGGCGTCGTCCTCGGTGGTGACGCCGTAGGCAGCCCACGTGTCCTTCGCCAGGGCCTTCGCGCCCTCGGGATGCACCGCGTCGTCCCCTGGTCCGTCGACCTCGTCGCCCGGGTCCCAGACGGCGGTGCGGTACAGGCTCTCCACCGCGGGGTGGAGGCTCGTGTACGCGTCCACGTCCACCTTCTCCGCCTCCAGGGGTTCGTACGCGTCGCCGCCCGCGTGCTGGGGGTTCACGCTCACGGTGGCGGTGGTGGTGACGAGGAGGCTCGCGTCCGTGGTGAGGAACGGGATGGCGCCGGAGGCCACCCATCCCTGGCCCTCCCGCACCCCGAGCTCGGGGCGGCGGTCCGTCCGGTCCTCGAACGCCTGGTCGGGGACGGTGCCGTCGTCGGCGCGTTGGGAAAGCACGGCGCCCCGGATCACTTGCTCGTGCACCGGGGCGTGGGTGCCGGGTTGGAGGAAGAGCAGGAGCGCGTCCTCGTACGTGTCCTCGCCGTGGATGCTCGCCCAGGGGTTGAGGCCGCGCCACACGAACTCGTCCCACGTGATGGCGTCGGCGTCGTGGGCGTCGTCGATGGCGCCGTTGGGGGAACCGCTGAGACCTTGCTCCTGCAGGGAGCCGCCGCTGCCGGTGTCGTGCCACCATCCCCACCACGCGCGGAACGTGGTGAGGCCGGGGAAGATGACCGCCTCGTAGGCGTCGTAGTCCCCACCGTGCATCAGGCGGTTCAGGAGGTTGTTGACGTCCGGGCTCGCCGCAGGGGTGTGGTAGGCATCCAGCACGAGGGTGGAGCTCTGGGGTGAGAACCCCGTGTGGGGGATGCCGTTGGCGTCCTGGGCGTGGTTGGGTTCGTCCCGGAGGTCGTTGGCGCCCACGCCGAGGAGGTTCAGGGGGTCGGCGGTGGCTGTGGCCGTGGGAAGGAGAGGTGCAAGGAGGAGGCATCCCGCGAGGAGGAGGATCACGCGTCGTCTTGCCGGGGGTGGGGTGGGGTCCATGGCGGCACCTGCGTCCATCCCCGTGCCGTGGGGGGGTCATGAGGAGTGTCCCAACGCGTCGAACGCGAGCCTGCGGGGTCCTCCGGCGGCGCGTCAAGGCGGTGGATGGGGGAGGCGGGTGGCGTTGGCGGCCGAACCTTATTTACCGGCGCTCCGCCATCGCGGCGTCATGATCCTGTCGGACCGGGACATCCACGAGCGGTTGAAGAAGGGGGACCTCGTGGTGGACCCGCTGGACGATCCGGACCTCCAGGTGCAACCTGCGAGCATCGACCTGCGCCTGGGCCACGAGTTCCTCACGTTCAAGACGCCCCACATCCCGTACATCGACCCCCGGGACCCGCAGGACGTGGAGGGGTACACGGAGCTGGAGACCGTGGAAGGGGAGAACGCCTTCGTGCTCCACCCCGGCGAGTTCGTGCTGGGCACCACGTACGAGCGCGTGGAGATCCCGCCGGACCTCGTGGCCCGCGTGGAGGGCCGCTCGAGCATGGGGCGCCTCGCCATCGTGGTGCACGCCACCGCGGGCTTCATCGACCCCGGGTTCAAGGGCCGCATCACGCTGGAGCTCTCGAACCTCGGTCACGTCCCCGTGGCGCTCCGGCCGAAGATGCGCATCAGCCAGATCGTGGTGCACCAGTTGATGAGCGCGGCGGCGCGACCCTACGGGGTGGACCGGCCTAGCAAGTACCAGGACCAGGTGGGGCCCGTGGCGAGCAAGCTCCAGGACGACCCGGACATCCTGGGTGGGTAGGCTAGTTCCGAGGCTCTAGCTCACGGAGAAGAGCCGCAAGCTGCGGTCGTAGGGGCACCGCGTCCTCCGTCACGGTCTGTTACACGATGCGGGGTTCCACGCGGTGGTAGGCGTGCACCAGGATGTCCCGCATCTGGGCCATGTCGCTCCAGGGAACCTCAGGGTAAGCTGCGCGCACCTTCTCGGGGACCGCCTTCGACGCCTCCCCCAGGATCGCGAGGCTCTGCGCGGCTGCGCGTTGCTTCGACGGGTCCTCGAGGAACTCATCCACCCCCATGGGGACGACGTGATCCTCAAGGAACGTAAGCTCCTCCAGCATCTCCTCCAGGAGATCCTGTGGGTCTCGACCTTGCGCCAACAGTCTACCCTCCCTCGCTCCCTACACGGGCACGGCATCCTGCAGCGCTCGTTCCAACGTCCGTGGCCGCAGGCCGCCGCGCGTGGTGATGTCCACGGGCCGCCCCAACCGATCCTCGAGCTCCCGCTTCAGGCGGGCCATCTGGAACAGCGTGGGGGTCCCCTGGAACTCCACGAGGAGGTCCACGTCGCTGCCCGCGGTCTCCTCTCCTCGCGCTACGGAACCGTAGAGGCGCACCTCCTCCACCCCGTGCTCTTGACGCAACCGGGGCATGAGGTCCCGGAGCTGCTCAAGGACGTCGTCCCGCTTCATCGTGGCCTCATTGGGGTTCGCGGGGCATGAAGGTACCGGAAGACCCTACCACCCCCACCGCTCCCGACCCTGGTACGCGGTCTCCGCCTCGTCCAGGAGGTCGCTCACGCGGTCCATGACGAGGTTCGCCACCTCCTGCGTGGCTTCCTTGTCCTGCGCGAGGCTCGCCTTCCCCTGGAAGCGCATGGGGCGGCCCACGTTCACGTACACGCGCTCCCCGAGGTTGGGGAGGAGCGGGCCCTTGGGCCAGACGTGATGCGTAAGCAGCGCCACCGGGACCACGGGGGCGCCCGTGGTCATGGCGAGGCGCGCCACGCCGCGCTTGGGCCGGAGGAGGTCCCCGTACGTGGACCGCGTGCCCTCGGGGTAGACGCCCACCATGCACCCGTCCTTGAGGAGGCGCTGGCTCACGTTGAGGGCGGCGTCGTTCCCGCCCGTGCGCCGGTCCACCTCGATCTGGCCCATGCCCTCCATGAACCAGCGGCGGAACCGCCCGTCGAAGAGCTCCTCCTTGGCGAGGAAGAAGATGGGGCGGGGAAGCACGTGGGCGGCCATGAGGGGGTCGATCCAGCTGAAGTGGTTCATGGCGACGATGACACCGCCCTCCCGGGGCACGTTGCTGAAGCCCCGAGCGTGGACGCGGAAGAACCACTTCAGGGGGTACCGGATGGTGCGGTAGAGGAACCGGTAGAACCCGTGGGTGTGCTGCCAGTCCGGGGACGTGTACTTCGGGAGGCCGGGCACGGTGGCACCACGGGTCGTAGGTTGCAGGGTGCGCAAAGCGGTTGCGGTCACCGACCGGGGGGTCGCCGGAACATGCCGGGGCTTCCACCGCTCTTGAAGCCCCCGGTCTCGAGGCGTGGCGGCCCGTAGGCTTCCTCCAGGGCATCCTGGAAGGGCGTGGGCTCCACGTTGAGGTC
Organism: uncultured Thermoplasmatales archaeon; assembly: GCA_964505085.1. Taxonomy (GTDB): domain Archaea; phylum Thermoplasmatota; class SW-10-69-26; order JACQPN01; family CAZDGP01; genus CAZDGP01. The sequence continues at coordinate 897 of CAZDGP010000048.1, read as the reverse complement.
CTTGGCCCACCGCAGGTTCGTGCACGTGGCCCCCTGCATGAGGCGCTTGAGAGCCTCCACGTGGCGGCCGCGCTGCGGGAACCAGCTGGCCACGTGGGCGGCGGTGAGGGCGAGGCCCGGCGGGAGGCTCACGGTGGGGCGCTCGACGTTGAAGTGGTGGCGCAGCGCCTGCACGAGCTCCCGGAAGCTCAGGGTCTCGGGCCCGCACACGTTGTACGTGGCGTTCACGGCGCGGGTGCCGTCCCCGAGGCCGTGGGCGATGGCCTGGCTCACGTCGCTTCGGGCCACCGGCGCCACCGGGAAGTCCCCGCGGCCGAGGATGACGGTGAGGGGGCTGCCCACGATGACGCGGCGAAGCGCATCCAGGAGGCCGCCGGACCCCACCACGAGGCTTGGTCGGAGGATCGTGTACACGAGCCCTGCGTCCCGCACCACCTCCTCCGCTCGCCACTTCGCGGTCTGGCCGGCGGTGGTTTCGCCCTGGAGGGCCTCGGGGGGTGCCGGGTCGTCGTCCCGGCCCGCGCCGGCGCCGAGGACGCTCACGTGGAGGAACCGCCTGGCCTCCGCCTCCCGCGCTGCTTGTACCACGTTCCTGGTGCCCTCCACCACCACGGGGTCGAGGTGCCGCGCGGGTTGGTCCGTGGGGGTGGCGAGGTGCACGACGGCATCGGCGCCGCGGGCTCCGCGGGTGAGGCTCTTGGGGTCCCGCACGTCCCCCTGCACCACGTCCACGCCCGGGAGGGTCGGGGGGTTCTCGTGCACGAGGACCACGGGGTCGTGGCCGGCGTTGAGGATGTTCCTGACCACGGCCTGCCCCAGGAAGCCCGTGCCACCGGTGACGAAGACGCGCATAGGTGCCGCCTTCGGGATGCCCCGGGCCACCCTAAAGCTTCTGCG
>CAZDGP010000047.1:2645-13698 GCA_964505085.1 uncultured Thermoplasmatales archaeon | reverse complement strand
GGGGTGGAGGGCGTACCCGAAGACGAAGGGCCCGAACTCCCCGTAGCGGGCCGAGACCTCGTCGTAGCGCATCTCGGCCACCATCTCCTTGAGGGTGCTGGCCTCGTCGCTGAACACGGTGACGCCCCACTCCCAGTCGTCCAGGGCCATGCTCCCGGTGATGATCTGCTTCACGCGGCCGGCGTAGGTGCGGCCGGTCTTGCCGTGCTCGCTCATCATGGCGGCGCGCTCCTCGAAGGGGAGCGTGTACCAGTTGTCCTCGCCCTGGCGGCGCTTGTCCATGGGGTAGAAGCTCACGTAGTCCATGGCGGGGACGTCGGGGTGGAGCCGCCCCTCCACCCAGCGGCGGGTCTGGTCGGTGAGGTCCTCGAGGCTGGTGTCCTCGTCGAACATGTCGCCGCCGCTGTACCCGCCGAGCTCCACGATGCTCACGTAGCTGTACGTGGTGCGGGTGAGCTCCCCCAGGGTCGTGGCTTCGAAAGCTCTCTCGAGGGCGTCCACCTCCTGGGGGGTCTCGCGGAGGTGCAGGAGCATGATGTCGCCCTTGCCCCCGAGCACCGCGAAGAGGCCGCTGGCGCCGGCGTCGGCGTCCTCCACCTTGAGCTGGCTCGTGATGACCTCCTGGGCCTCGGCCACGACCTCCTCCCGCTCGTCGGGGGTGAGGGCGTTCCAGGTGACCCGGTCCAGGCTGCGCACGTCGTGGAGGGCGGTCCACCCGTCGAGGGTGGGGGGAGCTTCCTCGGCCATGGCGCACGCAACCGGTCCACCGGCCTTGAGCCTTCCGGACCCAGCCCCCCGCCGCCACGTGGCGTTCCCACCGCCGGGACCCAGGGGGAAGGTTCAAATAGCGCGTTCATGATTCCGCGGCGTAGCTGCCCCCTCAACCCCCTCGCGCGCCCCCGCGAACCCCAACCCCCGCTGGTACCCATGCTCCCGCGCATCCCATGTCCTGGAGGGAGGTCCCCATGAACCTTGCAAGCCTCCACGTCACCCACAAGCAGGTGGGCGTGGAGCAGCTTGAGCCCCTCGCCAGCCTGGACGGGGACCAGGTGGTGCGGGACCTTGTGGCCCACGAGGACGTGACGGAGGCCGCGGTGCTCGCCACGTGCAACCGCTTCGAGGTGTACGTGGCTGGCCCCGACCCCGTGCAGGCTCGCGGAGCCGCGTTGCGCCTCCTGGAGGACGAGCTGCCGGAGCGTGGGCTCGAGCGGGGCATCGGCCTCGACAGCATCGAGCACCTCATGCGGGTGGCGGCGGGTCTCGAGAGCCTCATCGTGGGGGAGGACCAGATCCTCGCGCAGGTGAAGACCGCCTACGAGCGGAGCCTGGAGCTGGACGCCGCCGGACCCGACGTGGGCCTCGCCTTCAAGAAGGCCATCCAGGTGGGGAAGCGCGCCCGCACCGAGACCGCTATCAACCGGGGTGCCGTGAGCGTGGGAAGCGCCGCCGTGAGCCTCGCCGAGCGACGCCTCGGCGGCCTCGCGGGGAAGCGCCTCCTCGTCCTCGGCGCCGGCGACATGGGGCAGCTCGTGGCCAAGAGCCTCGTGGGGAAGGACCTGGCGCGCGTGGCGGTGACGAGCCGCGACGTGGACAAGGCCCGGCGCCTCGCCCGGGAGCTCGACGGCGACGCCTTCCCCTACCATGGGTTCACGGACGTCCTGCCGGAGGTGGACGTGGTCATCTGCGCCACGAGCGCGCCCCACCACGTCCTCACCCGGAGCGTCCTGCGGGACGCCCACGGGGGCGAGGACCCCGGCCGGGACATGCTCATCATCGACATCAGCAACCCCCGGCAGGTCCACGGCGACGTGGAGGAGCTCCCGGGGGTGACGCTCCGGAACCTCGACGGGCTCCAGCGCATCGCCGAGGAGAACCGGGCCCGCCGCGTGGCGGAGGTGGAGAAGGCGGAGAGCATCGTGTACCAGCAGCTGCTCCTCGTCTCGCGGGAGGTGGAGGAGCGCCGGGCGGAGGATGCCATCCGGGCGCTCCACGAGCGCATGCGCACCATCCGTGACCGGGAGTACGAGAAGGCGTTGCGGAAGCTCAACGGCGTCACCCCCGACGACAAGGAGGTCATGCGGAACCTCGTGACGAGCGCCCTGAGCAAGCTCCTGGCCACGCCCACGCTGAACCTGAAGCAGGCGGCGAAGGCGGGGGAGACGGAGCAGATCGAGGCGCTGGTGGAGCTCTTCAGCCTCGATGCCGGCACCGCGGGGAACGGGAACGGGCGGGAGGGGGACGCATAGGCTTCCCCACCGAGCGTCCGCGGCGCCTCCGCGCCGACCCCCGGGTGCGGGACCTCGTGGGTGAGACCCGCGTGAGCTCCCGGGACCTCGTCTACCCGCTCTTCGTGGACGCCACCGCCACCACGCCCCAGCCCGTGCCCAGCATGCCGGGGGTTGAACGCCACACCCTGGAGAGCCTCGTGAAGGAGGCGGAGGCCGCCGAGGCCGCCGGCGTCCCCGCCGTCATCCTCTTCGGCGTGCCCCAGGCGAAGGATGCGGAGGGGAGCGGTGCCTGGAGCGAGACCGGCATCGTGCAGCGGGCGCTCCGGCGCCTGGAGGAGGCCACGGACCTGCTGCTGGTGGCGGACGTCTGCCTCTGCGAGTACACGAGCCACGGGCACTGCGGTCTCCTCCACGAGGGGGATGTGGCCAACGACGCGTCCCTGGACCTCCACGCCCGCACCGCCGCGTCCCTGGCGGATGCCGGCGCCCACGTGGTGGCGCCAAGCGGCATGCTCGATGGGCAGGTGCAGGCCATCCGGGAGGCCCTCGACGACGCAGGGCACGTTCACACCCCCATCCTGAGCTACGCGGCCAAGTACGCCAGCGCGTACTACGGGCCCTTCCGGGATGCCGCCGACAGCACCCCCGCGGAGGGGGACCGCCGAAGCCACCAGATAGACCCCGGGAACGCCGCGGAGGCGTTGCGGGAGGTGGCGTTGGACCTGGAGGAGGGGGCGGACATGGTCATGGTGAAGCCCGCCCTCCCGTACCTCGACGTGGTGCGGCGGGTGCGGGAGCGCTTCGACGTGCCCACCCTCGCCTACCAGGTGAGCGGGGAGTACGCCCAGGTCATGGCGGCGGCGGAGCGGGGGTGGGTGGACCGGGAGGCGGTGGTCCTGGAGAGCCTCACGAGCATCAAGCGCGCTGGCGCCAGCGCCATCGTCACGTACTTCGCCCGGGAGGCGGCGGAGCTCCTCAGGGAGTGACCCTCATGCACGAGTCGTCCAAGTCCCTCTTCGAGCAAGCGCGCAAGCTCATGCCCGGCGGCGTGTCCAGCCCCGTTCGCGCGGTGGACCCCTACCCTCGCACCATCCAACGGGGACAGGGTGCCACCGTCACCGACGTGGATGGCACCTCCTACGTGGACCTCTGCATGGCCTTCGGACCCATGATCCTGGGCCACGCCCCCCCGGCCGTGGTGGAGGTGCTGGAGGAGCGCCTGCGGGAGGGGTGGAACTTCGGCGCGAACAACCCGCCGGAGCTCGAGCTCGCTGAACGCGTGACCTCCTGGGTCCCGGGGGTGGACCAGGTGCGCTTCGTGAACAGCGGCACCGAGGCCACCATGCACGCCATCCGCCTTGCCCGGGGCGTCACCGGACGGGACGGCGTGGTGAAGACCCCCGGCGCGTACCACGGCGCCCACGACAGCGTCCTGGTGAAGGCCGGAAGCGGCGTGGCCACGCAGGGGCTCCCGGGCACCGACGGGGTGCCGGCGGACGCGGCGCGGCACACGCGCCTCGTGCCCTTCAACGACGCGGGGGCGCTGGCGGAGCTCCTGGAGCGCGAGGGGGAGGATATCGCGTGCGTCATCCTGGAGCCCGTCATGGGCAACACGGGCACGATCCCGCCGGAGCCCGGGTACCTGGAGGAGGTGCGTCGCATCACCGAGGCTCATGATGTGCTCCTCGTCTTCGACGAGGTCATCACCGGTGCCCGCCTGGGCCCCGGGGGCGCCCAGGAGCGCTTCGGCGTGGTGCCGGACCTCACGACGCTGGGGAAGGTCCTGGGTGGGGGCCTCCCCATCGGCGCCTTCGGCGGGCGCGTGGAGCTCATGCGGGAGCTCGCGCCGGAGGGTCCCGTCTACCAGGCCGGCACCGCCAGCGGCAACCCCCTCACCATGGCGGCGGGCGTCGCCACCCTGGACACCTTGGAGGCCACCGGGTGGTCGGGCCTCGAGGGGACCGGCGACGCGTTGCGCCAGGGCCTCACGGACCTCGTGGTGGACCGCGGCGTCCCCGCCACCGTGCAGGGCCTGGAGAGCATGTTCACGCTCTTCTTCCAGGAGGGCCCGGTGCGGAACGGGTCCGAGGCGAAGCAGGGGGACGAGGACGCGTACTGGATCTACCACCGGACCATGATGGAGGAGGGTGTCTACCTCCCCCCCAGCCCCTACGAGACGAACTTCGTGAGCACCGCCCACGGAGCGGACGAGGTGGATGCGGTGCTGGCGGCGGCGGACGCAGCCTTGGCGGAGGTGATGTGAGTGGACCTCCTGGTGGGCACCCGGGGGAGCGACCTCGCCCAGGTCCAGACCGACGCCGTGGTGTCGGCGCTGGAGGCCGTGGCCCCGGGGATGTCCGTGGCGACGCGGGTCATCGAGTCCGAGGCGGACCTCATGCGGGAGCGCCCCATCGTGGACTTCGGGGGCACCGGAGCCTTCACCCGCACCCTGGACCGGGCGGTGATGAACGGCGCCGTGGACATGGCCGTGCACAGCCTCAAGGACGTGCCCACGGACCGCCCGGAGCCCTACCGCGTGGCCGCCGTCCTGGAGCGGGGACCAAGCCACGACGTCCTGGTGAGCCACGAGCCCCTGGAGGAGCTCCCGGAGGGTGCCAGGGTCGGCACGGGGAGCTTCCGGCGCCGCGCCATGCTGCGCCACGCCCGCCCGGACCTGGAGCTCGAGGGGATCCGGGGGAACGTGCCCACGCGCATCAGCAAGTGGGAGGAGGGGGAGGTGGATGCCCTGGTGCTCGCCCGCGTGGGCCTCGCGCGGTTGGACCTCGAGCCCCCCATGCACGCGCTGGACGAGGGCACCTTCCCGCCGGCGGCGGGGCAGGGTGCCGTGGCGGTGGCCATGCGGGGGGACCATGAGGCCCTGGAGCTCGTGGAGCGCATCGACCACGAACCCACCCACATCGAGGTGGGTTTCGAGCGTCGGGTGCTCAAGGGCCTGGGCGGGGGGTGCCTGGCGCCTCTGGGCATCCGGTGCCAGGTGGAGGGTGGCGAGCTCCATGCCTGGGCGCGGCTCCTCCATCCGGACGGCACGGAGGCGCTGTCGGAGTCCGTCACCGCACCCCTCACGTCCTGGCGGCGGACCGCCGACGACCTTGTGGGCGCGCTGAAGGCCGCCGGCGGCGCCGACCTCGTGGAGCTTGCGAACCGTCGTTACGAGGCCGGGGAGGTCTGATCTTGGCGGGGTCCTCCCGGTGGACGGTGGCCCTCACCCGGCCCGAGCGGAAGCAGGCGGGAAGCCGCGAGCTCCTGGAGGAGGCGGGGTTCCGCGTGCGGGGCGCTCCCTTCCTCGCCATCGAACCCCATGAGGACCCTGCCTTCGCCCGGGTGCTGGAGGACATGCACGGGGGGGATGTGGACGCCGTGGTCTTCACGGGGTCCACGGGCGTCCGCCACACGTGGTCGCGGGCGGCCGAACAGCAGGCCCTTGGTCACCTACAGGAGGCGCTGGAGCGTTCGCCCGTGGTGGCCGTGGGCCCCCGCACCGCCGCGGCGCTCCGGGAGCGGGACGTGGAGGTCCACGCGGTGCCGGAGGTGCACTCCAGCCAGGGCCTCGTGGCGTGGTTCCGTGACCACCCGGAGGTGGCGGACCACGTGGCCATCCTGCGGAGCACCCGGGGCACCCCCGTCCTTCCGGGGGGTCTCCGGGACCTGGGGATGCGGGTGCGGGAGGTCCACGTGTACCACCTGACGCGGCCCCCGCTGGGGAACACCCAGGAGCGCGTGCTCCTGGCGAGCGCCCAGGGGGACGTGGACGCCTGGACCTTCACCTCGAGCCTCACGGTGAAGCACTTCATGGAGCTCGCGCAGGACGTGGGCGTGGACCGGGAGGCTCTCCGCGAGCACATGCGGGCGGGGGTGGTGGCGGCCATCGGCGAGCCCACCCGGGGCACCCTGGAGGCGCACGGTGTTCCCGTGGACCTCGTGCCCTCGGATGCCCGGTTCGAGGCGCTGGTGGAGGGGCTCGTGAGGCTCCGGGACGAGTGAGACTCTAGACGGGGGCACGCCCGGCGACCTATAGTCCCCTATAGGTACCTATAGGTGGGGGGCCTGGTGCGCGGGGGAAGGCTCCCGAGTTGGGAAAGTACATAAGGTGGAAGGGAGCAGTGGGGCCTCGTGCACGGGCGCGTACAGCCCCACCGGGGTTGCGACGCTCGTCCGCAGGGGACCCGACACCGTGGATCAGAACGCCGTAGAGGGCTTCGGCCTCACCCGACGCTTCGGGGACTTCCTCGCCGTGGACCACGTGAGCTTCGACGTTCCCGAGGGCTCCGCCTTCGGGCTCCTGGGGCTCAACGGCGCCGGGAAGACCACCACCATCAAGATGCTCACCACGACGCTGGAGCCCACGGCGGGGTCCGCGGTGGTGGCGGGCGCGGACATCCGGGACGAACCCCTGGAGGTCCGTCGCCGCATCGGGTACGTGGGTCACGACACCACCCTCATCCGCCCGGACTGGAGACCCTGGGGGTACCTCGCGTACTTCGGGCGCCTCCAGGGCATGAGCAAGGCGGAGGTGCAGGAGGTGGCGGGCCCCATGCTCGAGAGCCTCATCGACAGGAAGTTCCACGACCAGCCGCTGAGCACGTACAGCAGCGGCATGAAGAAGCGCGTGGAGATCGTTCGCGCCCTCCTCCACGACCCCGAGGTGCTCTTCCTGGACGAGCCCACGAAGGACCTGGACATCCTCGCCAAGCAGAACATGTGGGAGAGCTTCCGGAGCCTCATCCAGGACCGGGACCTCACCGTGTTCCTGGCAAGCCACGACGCCGAGGAGATCGAGGCGCTATGCGACCGCATCGCGGTCATCCGCGACGGCACCCTCGTCTTCGACGGGGTGGTGGCGGACCTCCCCCCGGCGGAGAGCTTCCGCATGAGCCTCGTGAACGTGCTCCGGGAGGCCGAGGGCGGCGGCGCTCAGGACGTTCCCAAGGGCTCCCAGGGCGCCCCGACGAACGGCCGGCGGGCACCCGAGGAGATGCTGGAGGACCCGCCCGAGGTCCCCCCGGAGGCGAAGCGCACCCGCGTCCCCACGGAGGAGGCGACGGAGGACGACGAGGAGGACGACGGGTGGTTCCGGGGGGTGTTCTAGTTGAGCGACGACGTCGCGCGGCATCCCCGGAAGGCCACGAGCTTCCTCAAGGCTGAGGTGCTGAACGCCGTGAGCAGCCGGCGCGTGGCGGCGGTGCTCACGGTGGCCGCGTTCCTCGTGGCCACCATGCTCTACATCCAGGGCCTGGAGGACATCGCGTGGTACCTCACCATCACCTACATCTTCGTGCCCGTGCTCCTCCTCCCCGTCTACGTGGCCCGGACGCCGGCGGAGCGACAGACGCGCTTCGCCCTCGTGCTCTACACGTACCCCGTGAGCCAACAGCAGTACTTCTTCACGCGGTTCATCACGAACATCCTCGTGGGGGTGGCCTACGTCCTCGTGACGCTCATCTTCACGCTGCCCCTCGTCTACCTGGGGGGACCCTACTGGTTGAACCTCCTCCCCTCCTACCTGGCGTTGAGCGGCGGCGTCATCGCCGCCACGAGCGCCATGGGGCTCTTCCTGGGGACGCTCCTTGGCGGGCAGAAGCTCTCGGTGGCGGCCTTCATCGGGTTCCTGGTGAGCGCCGTGGCCTTCGCGGGTACGCGCATCATCCGCTTCGCCGAGACCGTGGAGCCGCCGGCGGCAGCGACGGTGATCCTGCGGCTCCTCCACATCCTCCCCACCGTGCCCGCCGCGGGGCTCCTGCCCCTGGGGTCGGTGCCGGTGCAGGGGGACAAGCTCGTGCGGTTGGCCATCCTGCCGGGGCTCACCATCGGTTTCCTCTACCTGGCGCACCGCAGCTACGTGGGGCTCCAGGGCCCCGAGGGGTGGAACGTGCCCCGCACCCGGGTGGCCTTCTTCAGCATCGTGGCCATCGGGCTCCTCCTCTCGCCGGCCATGCTGCCGGTGGAGTACGGTCGGGCCGACCCCCTGGTGGTGAGCCCTACCGACCCCGAGCTCGGGGTGACGGCCGAGGTCCACCTGGACCTCGTCCTCGGCGGCGGGGCGGAGCACGGGAACACCGGACGCCTCACCCAGGGTGTGGACTACGACCGGTTCGTCACGATGCAGTTCGTGCGCCTCAGCAACAACTCGGACCTGCAACTGCACGATGCCACCGCGTGCCTCACCAGCGACATGCTGGGTCTCGACGAGGAGTGTGGCCTCCTGAACGACGGCCACGAGATCACCGCTGCGGGGGCGAACACCGACCCCGACCGGATCCCGGTGCCCGTGGGCGTGGACGTGCAGAGCGTCCCGGGCCTCGCAGGGGGCACCCCCGTGCGGCTCCTGGTGGAGATCACGACGCAGGAGACGCGGTTCGTGGTGGTGGAGGACAACATCCAGGTGGAGCCCCGGGTGGGGTCCCCGCCGCGGTGGGCGCCCTTCGGCCTCGCAGCCGGCGTGACGGTGCTCGCGTGGGGCATCCTGTGGGTGAGTCGGCGCCGGAACCGGGGGATCTCCACCGGCGCGTAGGTGACGCGCCTAGGCGGCGGGTCGTTCCACGACCTGGGAGAGGATGTACTCCCGGCAGGCCGCCAGCTCCCGACCCGGGTGCAGGCCGGGCCTTCCCTCCCGGGTCTCCAGGAGGTCCTGTCCTTCCAGCCGTTCCACGTGCCAGTGCACGGTGGAGCGGGTGACGCCAAGGCGGCGGGCGGCCTCGGACTGGGTGATGCCGGGTTCCCGCACCACCACCTGGAGGAGGCCAAGGGCCGTGGCGGGAACCTTCCGGATGGCGGCGGGTCGCCGGGGGGCTCCCTCGGGGGGGTAGATGCGGACGTTGCGACCTCGGCGGCGGGGCGTCACCAGGTCGAACTCCTCCAGCACGTTCACGTGGTACCGGACGGTGGTGTAGTCCAGGTCCACGTGCTCGGCGAGGCGCGCCACGGTGGCGCCGGGGTGGTCCCGCACGGCCTCCAGCACCTGGCGGCGGGCGGGGGTGTCCAGGACGGTGTCGCGTTGGATGCGGCGGTAGAGGACGAAGGCCGGCGGGAGCACCAGGGCGGCGGCTCCCAGGAGCCAGGGCATCAGGGTCAAGAGGTCCGGTGGAACCAGGGGTGCGGGTAGGACGCCCACGGGTGCCAGGAGCACCAGGGGCGCCGGGGCGGTCGGGGGGACGGACGCTCCGCTCGGGGGGGTTGTTCGTCGTGTCATGGTTGCCTCCCAGGTCCGCGGCGGGCTCCCCGGAGGAGGTGACGAGGGTGGGTGTCACCGGAGGGACGGAAGGGAGCCCGTTCCGCGGCGGGTGACACCCCCCGTCCCGGTGACCCTACAAGTAGCTTATCGTAAGCTTCTATGCGTATGCGTCGACGTGTTCGGAAGGAGCTTATGGCTTGGGTCGGGGGCGCGGGGTGCATGGACCCGAACCCCACCCGCTTGGAAGCCTACCGCTACGTGAAGGACCACCCCGGATGCGCCGTGGCCGACGTGGCCCGGCAACTCAACGTGGACCACAGCACCGCCACGTACCACCTCCGCCGCCTCGCCCGGGAGGACCGCATCACCACGGAGATGGCGGGACGCGTCCGGGGCCATGTGGTGAACGGTGCGGGGTTCTGCCCCTACCTCACGCGGGTGCTCCCCCGCCTCCGCACGCCGGAGGCCCGGGCCGTGCTCGAGGCGCTCGCCACCCGGGATCACGCAGGTGTGGTGGAGCTCGCGTCGGAGCACGGGATGGACCGCTCCAGCGTGCGTTGGGCCCTGCAGGTCCTCCAGGACGTGGGGTTGGTGGAGCGGGTGGGCCGGGGCACCTACCAGGTGCCGCGGGATCGCAGGGTCTGCGCCGCCCGTGCGGCGGCCTCCCGCGGGTGCTCCCGCTGGGGCCTCTGCGCGGTGTCGAGAGGATGGGAGGGAGAGGGGGAGGAGGCGCTGGACGGCAGGCGGACGTGACCCCGTTGGCTGGGGTCGCCTACTCGTCCTGCATGGCGTTGGCGAGGTCCCCGCGGACCTCCACAGCGTCCTCGGGGGTGCCCCGCGGCGGTCGCACGGTGCCGCCCTCGTGCTCCTTGGGCCCGGGCTTGCCCGTGAGCTTCCGCCACCCCACCTTCACGGGGTCGTAGAAGGCGCCGGCCACCCGCTCCTTCATGGGGATGATGGCGTTGTCCGTGATCTCGATGTTCTCGGGGCAGACCTCGGTGCAGCACTTCGTGATGTTGCAGTACCCGATCTTCCCCTCGTCCTTCGTGTAGCTCAGGCGGTCCCCCTCGTCCTTGGGATGCATCTCGAGGCCCGCCACGCGGATGAGGGACCGGGGACCCATGAAGTCCTTGTTGTGCTCCCGGAGCACGTGGCACGTGTCCTGGCAGAGGTAGCACTCGATGCACTTCCGGAACTCCTGGACGCGGTCCACGTCCTCCTGGCTCATGTTGAACTCGCCCTTCTCCCGCTCCTCCTCCGTGAGCTCGCCGGGTTCGAAGGGGTCGATGGTCTCGTTCACCTCGTAGTTCCAGGAGACGTCGGTGACGAGGTCCTTGATGAGGGGGAAGGTCTGGACGGGGCGGACCTCCACGGGGTCGCCGTCCTCGGGGTCGAAGACCTCCTCCACGCGGGTCATGCACGTGAGGACGGGGTGGCCGTTCACCTCGGCGCTGCAGGAGCCGCACTTGCCGGCCTTGCAGTTCCACCGGCAGGCGAGGTCGGGAGCGTGCTCGGCCTGGATCTCGTGGATGGCGTCGAGCACCACCATGCCGGGGTCCAGGTCCACGTCGTAGCGGACCATCTCGCCACCCTCGTCGTCGCCGCGGAAGATCTCGAACGACGCGCGGAACCCCTC
>CAZDGP010000047.1:0-2545 GCA_964505085.1 uncultured Thermoplasmatales archaeon | reverse complement strand
ATCGCTCATGCGGAGACACCTCGTGGAGTAGATAGGGACTCGATGTTCTCATCCAGGATCGCGCGGAGCTCGTCGGGCCACTCGGGGATGGGCTCGGGCTCCACCACCATGGACCCGTCCTCGCCCTTGCGCACCACGAGGTTCCGCTCCCCCCACTCCTCGTCCTTGTCGGGGAAGTCGTCCCGGGTGTGGGCGCCGCGGCTCTCCTCCCGGAGGAGGGCGGCGCGGGCGATCATCTCGGAGACGAGGAACATGCTCTCCAGGGCGATGGCGCGGTGCCACCCGGGGTTGTAGCTGCGGTTGCCCAGGGCCACCACGTGGGGGAGCTTCTCCTCCTTGAGGCGTTGGATCTCCTCCACCGCCGTCTCGAGGTCGTCGGCGGTGCGCACCATGTTCACGTTCTCGTGCATGACGTCCTGGAGCTCCTCGTGCACGGCGTAGGGGTTGGGCCCGTCCTCGGCCCGACCCAGGGGCGCCAGGGCGTCGGTGATGGCGTCCTCCACCTCGTCCTCGTCCACGCTGGGGAGGGCATCGAGCTCCTGCGCGTAACGCCGGGCGTGCTCGCCGGCGCGGGTGCCGAAGACGAGGAGGTCGCTCAGGCTGTTGCCGCCGAGGCGGTTGGCGCCGTGGAGGCCGCCGGCCACCTCGCCGCAGGCGAAGAGCCCGGGGACGCGGGTCATCTGCGTCTCGGGGTCCACGCGCACCCCGCCCATGGCGTAGTGGCACGTGGGGTAGACCTCCATGGGGTCCTGCGTGATGTCCACCTGGGCGAGCTCCTTGAACTGGTGGTGCATGCTGGGGAGCTTGCGCTTGATGTAGTCGTCGCTTCGCCAGCTGATGTCGAGGAAGGCGCCGCCGTGGGGGCTGCCGCGGCCCTCCTTCACCTCGTTCATGATGGCGCGGGCCACCACGTCCCGGGTGAGGAGCTCGGGGGGTCGCCGGGAGGATTCGTCACCCTCCACCCAGCGGTTCGCCTCGTCCTCGGTGTCGGCGGTGTCCTCCTCGTAGAGCTCGGGGATGTTGCGGAACATGAACCGCTCCCCCTCGCTGTTGCGGAGGTGCCCGCCCTCGCCGCGGACGCCCTCGGTGACGAGGGTGCCGCGGACGCTGGGAGGCCACACCATGCCGGTGGGGTGGAACTGCACGAACTCCATGTCGATGAGCTCCGCGCCGGCGTCGTAGGCGAGGGCGTGGCCGTCGCCGGTGTACTCCCAGCTGTTGCTTGTGATGTGGTAGACCTTGCCGAAGCCGCCGGTGGCGAGGATGACGCTCTTAGCCTTGAAGAGGTTGAAAGCGCCGGTGTCGCGCTCGTACGTGAGGGCGCCGGCGATGCGGTCGCCGTCCTTGAAGAGCTTCGTCACCACGGTCTCCATGTGGAAGTCGATGCCCTGGTGGATGCCGTGGTCCTGGAGGGTGCGGATCATCTCGAGACCCGTGCGGTCGCCCACGTGGGCGAGGCGGGGGTAGGCGTGGCCGCCGAAGGGCCGTTGGTTGATCCACCCGTCCTCGGTGCGGTCGAAGACGGCGCCCCACTGCTCGAGCTCCCGCACGCGCTTGGGCGCTTCCTGCGCGTGGATGTGGGCCATGTGGACGTTGGCGAGGAACTTGCTTCCCCGCATGGTGTCCCGGAAGTGCACCTTCCAGTTGTCCCGCTCGTCGGCGTTCCCCAGGGCGGAGGCGATGCCGCCCTCGGCCATGACGGTGTGGGCCTTGCCCAGGAGGCTCTTCATGACCACGGCCACGCTCGTGCCGTCCTGGGCGGCTTCCACGGCAGCCCGGAGCCCGGCGCCGCCTGCGCCGATGATGAGGACGTCGTGCTCGTGCACGTTGTAGGAGGGTGCGGGGGTGTCGGTGTCGGGGGTCATCAGATCAACCTCAGGATGGGGACGGTTCCGGTGGCCACGAGGCGCACGTAGAGGTCGGCGAAGCAGACGCTGAAGAGGCTGAGCCAGGCCCACTTCATGTGGTGCTTGTTGAAGAACGTGCTGAAGCTCCAGGCCTTCTTCCGCACGGGGTGGCAGCTGAAGCAGTCCTTGCCGCCGCCCACGAGGTGCCGGAAGGCGTGGCACCCGAAGGTGAAGCCCGTGAGCAGGATGACGTTGGCGAGGAGCACGAGGCTCCCGACGCCCACGCCGAACTGGAAGTTCGAGAAGTCGAAGGCGTGCTGGGTGCCGGTGGCCCAGTTGAAGGCGTGGATGGTGTCCACCCACAGGAACGCGATGACGATGACGCTCGCGTAGAGGAAGTACCGGTGGAGGTTCTGCAGGATGAAGGGGAAGGCGGTCTCACCCCGGTACGCGGTGCGGGGTTCGCTCACGGCGCAGTTGGGGGGGTCCGCGAAGAAGGCGCGGTAGTAGGCCTTGCGGTAGTAGTAGCAGGTGGCTCGAAGGCCCAGGGGCGCCCAGAGGATGAGGATGGCGGGGCTGAAGCCCACCGCGGGGAGCACGTCGCTCACCACGGGGATGGCGAAGGACCCGCAGGAGTCCACGAGGCAGGGGCTGTAGAATGGGCTGAGGTAGTGGGGTACGCCGTGGGTGACGAAGCT
>CAZDGP010000046.1:0-14143 GCA_964505085.1 uncultured Thermoplasmatales archaeon | reverse complement strand
TGTCCCTCATGGACATCCGGAAGAGCGTGCGCTTCGCCGAGACCGTGGACATGCCGGTGCTGGGCATCGTGGAGAACATGAGCGGGTTCACGTGCCCCCACTGCGGCGAGGACACGCACATCTTCGGCGAGGGCGGCGGCGCCCGCGTGGCCGACGAGTACGGTGTGGAGCTCCTGGGCCAGATCCCATTGGAGCCCCGGATCGTGCAGGGAGGCAACGTCCCCTACGTGTGGGAGGACCCGGACACGCCCACGGGGAAGGCCTTCCAGCAGGTGGTGGCCAACGTGCAGCGGGCGGTGGAGACGGGGCGCGGGGGCGACGGGGAGTAGGGAGGTCCCGGGGGTGCTCACCCGGTCCTGGGGAGCCGCTCGACCCCGGCCTTGTCGAAGTCGCTGTCGAAGCTCAGGACCACCTGGTCCCCGTGCTCCCGCATGAGGTGGAGCGTGAGGGTGTCGGAGAGGCTTAGCGACCCGTCGTAGTGCACGACGAGGTCCATGGCATCGTCGAGGTCGTGGTGGTCCGGCAGGTGGAGCTCCATGGTGTCCTCCACCATCCAGTACGCTTCCCGAGCCTCGGTGCCGCCATAGCGGGACCCGATGATGGCCACGACCTCGGCGAGGGCCAGGGCGTGGATCCGCCATGGACGCCGCTCCAGGAGGGTGGCCGCGTGCTCGCGGGCGCGGTCGTGCCAGGGGTCGTCGGCATCCAGGAGCCCCACGAGGAAGGAGGCGTCCACGAGGGGCATGCTAGAGCTCCCCGCGTTGGGCCCGGTCCTTGTCCTCCAGCGCGTCGCCGCCGCGCCCCCCGCTGAAAGCGCCCACCAGGTCCTCGGGCTCATGGCGCTTGCGGAACCGCACGCGGATCTCGCCCTCCTCCGTCTCCTCCCACACCACCGCGTCCCCGGGTTCCACCCCGTACTTCCGACGGAGGACGGCGGGGACCTGGGTTTGGTTGGCGTCGGTGACCTTGGTCTCCGTCGACATACAAGGGAAAGTTGGCGCACAAGGTACTTTAGACTTACCATTGTCACGGGGGGCCTTCCTTTTGGTCTTGGGTTAGCCCGGGCCGCTTCCCAGCTCACGGCGCCTGCCGCGGTCTCAATCTCCCTCCGAGAAGCGGGAGGCGACGTTGAGGAACGTCAGTACAGCCAACGCGGCCAGCACGAGGGCGCCGGGGATCCTCCACATGCCACCGAGTTGGTAGAGGGCCAGGCCCATGGCGAGGATGAAGAGCCACCCGAGGGCGAGGCGGAGCCCGTGGTCGATGGGTCCGAGGGCCGCCGTGAGCTCGGCGTCGGGGTCCCGCTCGTCGCCGTGGGAGCCCTCGGGGGTCACTTGGGCCCCCTCACGTCTCCCGCGATGTGGGGGGCACGGTGCTCGCGGCGCGGTCGAGCCCGTTCTCCACGAGGAGGTCGGCGAAGTCCTCGAGCACGTCGAGGCCGTTCACGTCCCGGTCGAAGAGAGGCACCTCCACGATGGGCACGGGCACCTCCTTCCGCAGGAGCTCCAGGTACCGCTGGTTCATCTGGCGGCGGAGGTCGCTGAACTCCACGGTCTCCACCACGCGACCCCACATGCGGGGGTTGTACCCGGCGTCGTCCACGTGGTCCTTGAGCTCCTCCTTCAGGCCCTCGTCCTCCAGGAGCCGGAGGAAGTCGGACCGCGTGTTGCCGAGGCTGTCGGGTTGGACCTTGTTCACGATGACGGCGCCCACGAGGATCCCGATGTCGTCGGTGACGTCGCGGTAGAGGTCGATGGTCTCGTGCACCGGGAGCTTCTCCGGGAGCGTCACGATGTTCAGCACCGTGTTCTCGTGGTCCGTGAGCATCGCGTGGATGCGGTCCGCCTCGTCGCTGATGCCCTGGAACACGGCCTCGAAGTCCACGTCCGCCAGCTCGTCCTCCACGTCCTCCTTCCGGAACCAGTTGAGGACGCCGCTGCTGGCGTTCTTGAACTTCCGGTAGATCTTGTAGCTTCGGAGGGCCACCGTGACGAGGCTGCGCTCCTCGAAGAGCTGCTTGATGTTCTGCGGGGCCGAGAGGAAGGTGAGGGCGTGGCCCGTGGGCGCGGTGTCCACGATGATGCAGTCGTAGTCCCTGGCATCCCGCATCTCCATGAGCTTCCCGATGGCCAGGAGCTCGTTGAGGCCGGGCATGTGCTGGCTCACGTAGCGGAAGAGCGGGTGGTCCAGCACCTCCTCCTGCTGCTCGGCGTCGGGTGCGTGCTTCTGGACGTACTCCTCGAGGATCGTCCGCGGGTCCATCATGAGGGCGTCGAGGTTCGGCGCCACCTCCGTGGCGGTGAACCCCACGTCCATCCCGAGGCTGTCGCCGAGGCGCTTGGCGGGGTCCACGGTGACCACGAGGGTGCGCTTGCCCTGGCTCGCGAGCCACAGGGCCGTGGCGCTGCTGCAGGTGGTCTTGCCGACGCCGCCCTTGCCAGCGTAGATGATGAGGTGCTTGTCCTGGATCCCGGGCACGATGGTCCCCAGCCCCCTACAGATGACGCTGGTTCAAAAGGGTGTTGGTGCGGGAACGGTACCCCTAGAGGATCCGCTTCCCCATGGCGGAGGCGATGAGCCCCGCGGCGAGGAGGGCCGTGCGGTTACGCTCGTCGATGAGGGGGTTCACCTCCACCACGTCGAGGCTCGTGAACCGCGGATGCTCGGCCACCAGCTCCATGGCGAGGTGCGCCTCCCGGTACGTGAGCCCACCCTGCACGGGGGTGCCGACGCCGGGGGCGCGCGTGGGGTCCACGCTGTCGATGTCGAGGCTCACGTGGAGGCGGTCCACGCCCTCCCCCGCCACCTCGAGCGCCTGCTCCATGACGGCGCCCATGCCCTGGCTGTCGATGTCCTGCATGGTGAAGACCGTGACGTCGCTCTCCTGGAGCGCCGTGGCCTCGAGCGCGTCCACGCTCCGGAGCCCCACGATGACGGCGTGCTCCTCCTCCACCTTCGGGTGGACGCCGCCGACGCCCACGAGGTCCGGGTGGCCCCGGCCGGTGCTGGCGGCCAGGGGCATGCCGTGGATGTTGCCGCTGGGGCTCGTCTCGTCCGTGTTGAAGTCCGCGTGGGCGTCGATCCAGAGGGCGCCCACGGTGGAGCCGTCCCGTGCGAGGCCCCCGAGGGTGCCCATGGCGAGGCTGTGGTCGCCGCCGATGACCAGGGGGAAGGCGTCCCCCTCCAGGACCTTGGAGACGCGGCGGGCGAGGTTGTCGCACACCTGCACCACCTCCTCCAGGTACCGGAGCCCCTCGTGCTTCACCTCCCGGGTCTCCGCCGGGGGCGTGAAGAGGTTCCCCAGGTCCTCCACGTGGTGGCCGAGGTCCCGGAGCTCGCGGGCGACGTTGGCGACGCGGAGGGCGCTGGGGCCCATGTCGGTGCCGCGGCGGTTCGCACCGAGGTCCAGGGGTACGCCGAGGAGCTTCACGTCCATGGGATCGAGCCGGGCATGGGGTTCCGTGGGTATGTGGGTTGTGGTGCGAAGCCTTTTCCTTGGCCACGGTGCTGGCGGGCCCATGCCGGGTCCCCGCCTCCGCGAGCCCCCGTCACCGAACCAGGTGCGGGCGCAGTGGGAGGCCATCGGTCCATCGTTCCACCCCACGCGACGCCGCCCCTGGGAGCCCGTGGAGTCGTGGGTGCGGGAGCGGGATTGGGGGGAGGAGGACGTGGTGCTGGACCTCGCCTGCGGGAACGGACGCCACGGCGCCGTTGCGGCAGAGGCGGGAGCGCGCGTGGTGGGGGCCGACGTCTCCTCCACGTTGCTCACGCGAGCTGCGGCCTCGGTGGAGCCGGTGCTGGCGGACGCGACCCAGCTCCCCTTCCAGGGGGACGCCTTCGCTGGGGGCCTCTTCGTGGCGGGGGTGCACCACCTTCTGCCCCGGACGCGGCGGTGGAGCGGGCTGGCGGAGCTTGCCCGCACGGTGGAGCCCGGGGGGCGGGTCCTCGTCACGGCGTGGGCGCTCTGGCAGGACCGGTGGCTGGAGACCCTGCTGCGGGAGCTCCCGGAGGCGCTCCGCACCGGCGCGAACCTGGCGGACCGCGTGGTGCATTGGCGCGCGGGGGAGGACCCGGTGCCGCGGGCCTACCACCTGTACACGCGGCACGAGATGCGGGAGGACCTCGAGGCCGTGGGCTTCCGGGAGGTGCGCGTCTGGGGGACGCACCTCACGGGTTCCCGGCTCCCGGACAACTGGTTCGCCGAGGCGGTGGCGCCCTGATCAGAGGGGGATGGGCGCCACGAGGGGGTCGAGCCCGTAGAGGGTCAGGAGCGCCACGAGGAAGAGGAGGATGGCGCCACCGTTGAGGGTGGGGAGGCCCGCCTGGGGTCGCCCCGTGAGCACGAGGCCCATGAGCACCGTGAACCCGAGCATGATGCCAAGGAGCGTGGCCAAGGCCACCAGCATGGGCGCGGCGATGCCGAGGAGCGTGAAGCCCGTGGGCTGGAGGAAGGTGGCGGCGCTCACCACGAGGACGCCGGGGATCACGATGTCGCCGAGGCCCATGAACATGGCTTCAGGTCCTTCGGAAGCCTCGCCAACCTCTCCAACTTCGGTTCCCTCAGCTGTCGAGGTTGCCGGTCCTTCGGAAGCCTCTGCGGCTTCCTCGGACTCTGCGGCCTCCTTGGGCGCGGGACCGTCCTCGGCGGATCCGTGTGCATCCTGGTTCTCCGAGGCTTCCTTGAAGCGCCGGGTCTCCTCGAGGAAGCTGTACCCTCGGGTCTTGGGCACCACGAGCATGATGGGGAGGCGGAGGGTGAGGACGTTGTCCGCGAGGTCGAGCATGTGCTTCGTGCGGTAGACGGCGATGGCGTCGTAGACGGCGAAGGCCACCAGGAGCAGGAGGCTCGGGAGCAACCCGAAGCTTATGCCGAAGATGGCGGCGGCGCCGCCGGCCACGGCGACGCCCACGATGTCGATGACGTACCACTCGGGGTGGAGGTAGAGGAGCGCGATGAGGACGCCGCTCACGCCGAAGGCCACGAGGTTCGCCGTGGACGCGGCGAGGACGAGGTTCAGCAGGGGCCAGAGCACGTAGATGAGGGTGGCGAAGACCGCCAGCAGGAAGATGGCCTGGATGATCCATCCGGGACCCCACTTGGCGATGGCCAGGATGGCCACGGTGAAGACCACGACGATGGCGAGGTAGTAGAGGGGGTTGGCCAGGGACTGCGGGTCCTCGAAGGCCTGCACGTTCTGGGAGAGGTACGTGGGGGCCACGGCCAGGGCGAGCCCGATGCTCACGAGGAAGAGGAGCGCCATGGCCGCGATGGCCGGGAGCTCCCGGGCGAGGGTGGGTTCCTGGGGCGGGCTCCGGGTCTCGGGGCCTTGCTCGGACACGGCGGCGGGAACCCCCGGAGGGTACTTGATGGCTTTGGTCCAGCCATCCCACACCCTCGCCGCGGCGCACCCCCACGGACCTATAGGTGCCTATAGGTGGGGGGTGGGGACCGTTAGGGCTTTCCCCCCCGAGGCCCGTGGTGCCCGCATGGTGGAGCAGGCGGACCTCGTGCTGGCGGGGGGCACGGTGCTCACGATGGACCCCCGGAACCCCGAAGCGGAGGCGGTGGCCTTCCACAACGGTAACGTCCTCCGGGTGGGGCGGGCTAGCGACGTCCTCGTCCACGCGGGGGATGGGACGCGCATCGTCGAGGTGCCGGAGGATGCCGTGGTGCTCCCGGGGTTCGTGGACGCCCACACGCACCCCGTGAACTGGGGCATGCACCTCCTCCGGCTCAACCTCCGGGGCGCACCGCACCTTGAGGAGGTGCTCTCCCGGGTGAAGGACCGCGTGGAGATGACGCCCGAGGGCGGGTGGGTGGTGGGGCACGGATGGGACGAGTCCACCTGGCCCGGGGACCCCCAACCCACGCGCAACCACCTGGACGAGGTGGCGCCGGAGCACCCGGTGCTCCTGGAGCGCGTGGACATGCACATGGGGGTGGTGAACACCCGGGCGCTGGAGGAGCTGGGGTGGAGCCGCGAGGACCACCCCCGGGGGCACCTCCGGGAGGACGTGTTCTACGACGCCTTGGAGGCCGTGACGCCCGCACCGGCCACCCGCGTGAAGGCGGTGGAGCGCATGAGCCGGGAGGCCCTGCGCCACGGGTGCACGAGCATGCACGCCATCGTGGACGGTGAGGACCTGGAGGTGCTGGAGCGCGCCCGGCAGGAGGGCTCCCTGGGCGTGCGCATCACGGGGTACGTGCGCCGGAGCACCCTCCCGACGGTGGAGGCCGGGAACATCACCGTGGGCCCGGATCCCACGGAGAGCCTGCTCCGGGTGCAGGGCCTGAAGCTCTTCGCCGACGGGTCCCTCGGGAGCCACACCGCGGCGTTGGAGGAGGGGTACGCGGACGCACCGGGGGAGCGGGGGGAGCTCCTGCACACGACGGGGGAGCTCGCGGACCTCATGGCCCGGGGTCACGCGGTGGGGTTGCAACCCATGGTCCACGCCATCGGCGACCGCGCCATCGGGCAGGTGCTCGACGCCCTGGAGGCGAGCCGCGTGCCGCCGGGGGCGCGACCCCGTGTGGAGCACGCGGAGCTCGCGCGGGACGGGCACGTGCGCCGGTTCGCGGGGTTGGGCGCGGTGGCGAGCATGCAACCGAACTTCGTGGGTGAGTGGAGCCGCAAGGGCGGCCTCTACGAGGAGCGGTTGGGCCCGGACCATCACGGGCGGGACAACCGGTTCCGCGTGCTCCTGGATGCCGACGTGCCCCTGTGCTTCGGAAGCGACAACATGCCCTTCGGACCCCTCTACGGGGTCCACTGGGCGGTGAACGCGCCCCACCGGGACCAACGCGTGACGGTGGAGGAGGCGCTGCGAGCCTACACGGCGGGCGCCGCGTGGGCGGGGTTCGAGGAGGATGCGAAGGGCATCCTGCGGGAGGGGTTCCTGGGGGACGCGGTGGTGCTCGGGGAGGACCCGCGGGAGGTGCCGGAGCGGTTGGAGGAGCTGCCGGTGCTCCTCACGGTGCGAGGGGGTGAGGTCGTGTACGAGGCGCGGTGACGGCGAGGTTGGTGGCGGCCCCCGGTCCTAGTCGCTGTCCTCCACCCAGGGTCGGGTGGTGAGGAGCGTCTCCGTCTCCACCACGCCCTCGACGCTGCGGATCCCCCGGACCACGACGTCCATGATGCTGTCGGTGTCCTCCACCTCCACCCGGGCCAGGAGGTCGAACTCCCCCATGATGCCGTGGACCTCCGTGATCCCGTCCATCCCCTCCAACGCATCCTTCACGGAGGGGGTGGCTCCCGCTTCCGTCTCCACCATGATGAACGCCACGCGTGCCATGGACCGCCAAGGTGGGTGAGGCACCTTCAAGGCTCCGATGCGCGTTCGGGGCCGTCCCGGGCGCCGAAGGCGTACGTCATCCCGTAGAAGAGCGCGGCGAAGGCCGTGAGGCCGGGGACGAGGAGGAACGCGAGGGCGGGGCTGCTGCCGCTGTAGGCGGTGATGACGAGGCTGGCGAAGGCCACGAGGAGCACCGGGAGGCTCACGAGGCCCGCCCGGAGGTGGCGCCGCACCTCGTGAAGCGCCCGGGACTCCCGCTCCAGCGCCTCCTCCACGGCGTGGGCCTCCGCCGGGGTGAGCTCCTTGGGGGCGTGGTGGCGGGCGTGGTGGAGGCTCCTGAGGTGCGGTGTGGGGAAGGGGCGGTGGCAGTGCGTGCACCGGTGCGCACCCGGGGGGTGGGTGGTGCTCACGCGATCCCTCCGGCGGCGGTGACGAGGGAGAGACCGGCCACGGTGTAGGCCACCATGAGGAGCGTGAGGGGGGCTTCGGCCCGGAGCGCTTGGACGCGGCCGGGGAAGCGCCGGAGGGCCACGCGGTGGGCGGCGAGCACCGCCACCACGTGGGCGGTCACCACGAGGAGCACCTGCGCGGTGACGACCCAGAGGGGCGGGACCTGGACGCTCCAGGGGGTCCACGTGAGGCCGTAGGCGCTGAGGCTGCCGATGACGATGGGGAGGAGCGTGGGGGCGAAGGCTCCCGCGAGGGCGTCGTGGGGTTGGAGCGTGGGGGCGAGGCGACGCACGCCCTGCACCGCGAGGGCGTAGGATGCCAGGAGCGCGAGGAGGGCGCCCGCCAGGAGGAGCGCCGGGTCTTGGGGGAGCGCGGCGCGGAGGGCGGGAAGGAGCGCCAGGGCGAGGAGGGCGGTGGCCAGGTGGGCCGCGGGCCATCCGTCGAGGGGGAGGCGCCACCGCGTGGGGGGTGGGGTGGTGCCCCGGAGGGTGGTGGCGGCCACGAGGGTGAAGCTCACCGCCACCACGAGCCCGCCGAGCACCCACGCGAGCCAGGGCGGCGCCTGGAAGGTGGCGTGGCCGTGGCCGCCGGCGGCGTGGAGCACCGAGAGGGGGACCATGGTGGCGGGGGAGGGGGAAGGCGGCGCCTTAAGGGTGTCGCCACGGGGGCGTCAGGGCGCGTTGGTTCCGTTCCCGCGCATCTCGCGGACGTGGAGGCTCGCCACGAGCACGGCGAAGCCGAGGAGCGTGATGGTGGCTTCCACGAGGCGGGCTTGCGTGAGGCTCCATTCGAGGACCTCCACAAGGAAGCCCTCGACGAGGACGCCGAGGGTGAGGATGCCGACACCGGTGAAGAGGACGAGCATGGGGCGGCTCTTGTGCTTCCGGTACGCGCGGTAGGCCCGGGCCAGGAAGTACAGGCCCAGGAGGAGGGTGATGATCTTCAACGCGCTCAGGGTTACGGGGGCTTCCACCATGGTTACAGCCTCATGTCGTTCCACATGCGGACGAGGCGGTCCTCCACGGACTCGTCGAGGTCCCACGACACCTGCACGCCGTCGGGCCCCACCTGGAGGCGGGCGGTGCGGAGGGTGGACCGGTAGAGGTCGTACCGTTTCCCCTGCTCGCTGATGGCGCTCCGCTCTACCACGAGGAGCCCAGCGTCCTCGAGGGCGTGCACGTGGCGGTACGTGGTGGCGGTGGCGAGTCCCGTGCTGTCCACGACCTCGCGCACGCTCCGGGGGCGCTCCATGCAGGCGGCGAGGATGCTGCGGCTCGCCTCGTCACCGAGGGCCTCCGCCACAGCGTCCTCCGTGGGAGGCGTCGGGGCGTCGTCGGGGATCGGGTTCACCTCGTCCCGGGTCGCCATGGGGCTCCCTGGTCTTGAAGGGTCGTGTCGTTCCCACGCGTGGGAACACCTCGATGAGGACAGGGGGGGCGGGGGGGTCAGGTGCGGCCGGGTGCCTGGTCGGTGGACGTGTCCGCCCCCGGGGCGGGGTCGCTTTCCTGGAGGTCGTCGAGGAACGCGATGCCGTCCCGGTACCCGATGTCGATGAGGTGGGCGGCGGTGGCGCCGTCCACGGTGAGGACGCGTGCGGGGAGGCGTTCGCTGGGGCTGATGACGTGGAGGTCCACGTACCGCCATGGCTCCTCGCTCACGCCGCTTTGGACGAGGTGGTTGATGCGGCGGGTGCGGCGCACGTCCTGGCGGAGCCGCGTGGTGGCCATGACCTCGAAGGCGCGCTCGAGGGTCTCCTGGGGGCTGGTGGGGACGGGTCCGTCGGTGCCGTAGGGGTGGGGGACGACGCAGGTGACGTCGGTGGCGCCGGCGCGGATGGCGGGTTCGAGGGGCGTGATGCCGCCGAGGCCGCCGTCCCAGTACGTGGCTCCGTCGATCTCCACCATGGGGAAGACGAAGGGGAGGGCCATGCTGGCCATGAGGTGGTCGACGGTGATGTCGTCGTTGTCGAAGATGTGCATCTCCCCTTCCTCGATGGCTACGGCGGTGACGAGGATGCGGGTGGAGCTCGACCGCACCGCGTCGAGGTCCAGCTTGTCCTCCAGGAGCGCCCGGAGGGGTGTGTTGTCCAGGAGGTGGGTCCAGCTGTGGACGCGCCAGAGGTCCCGGCGGAGCGTGTAGACGGCGCGGCGGCTGAGCTGCGTCCACACGTTCGCGATGTCGTCGGGTTCCATGCCGGCGGCGATGAAGGCGGCGCCCGTGGCGCCGATGCTGGCGCCGCTCACGAGGTCGGGTTCGACCCCCTCCTCGTGGAGGGCCTTGTAGACGCCCAGCTCGTAGGCTCCCCGTCCGCCGCCGCCGCTCAGCACCAGCGCCCGCATCGTGCGTGACTATGGTTCCCCGGCCGTCTATGAACCCTTCGATGGGGGATCTACGGGCTTCCGGGAGGGACGGGGGACGTGCGATGCGCCAGGATGGGGCCCGGAGGGTCGACGTGAGGGGGCTTGGTGAGCGTGAGGCAGAGGGGGGACCGAGCCGACGGCGGGAGCATCCCCCACGAGATCCTACCCTCGGAGGGGGGGAGGGCGGCGGGAGGCGGAGGCGGAGGCGGGAGCATCCAACCCTCGGAGAGGGGAGGGTGGGGGGAGGCGGAGGCGGGAGCATCCAACCCTCGGAGGTGGGGAGGGTGGCGGGAGGCGGCGGCGGGAGCACGAGGAGGGGGGCCCGGCAGGTGCGGCGAACGGAAGTGTGGGTGCTGGAGGGCGCAGGGTTCATGGTGGAGGCGGCGGTTGCGGGACCCATGACGCGACCCCTGCTCCGGGAGGACACCCTCGAGTTGGCCCGAGCCGGCCTCGAGGAGATGGCCCTCTGCGACCACTGCCTGGGACGCCTCGTGTGGCGTGCTGAGTCGGGGATGGGGAACGACGAGCGCGGCCGCATCGTGCGGGAGGAGCTGGAGGCACCAGGGGTGGCGGTGGAGGACTGCGACCTCTGCGAGGGCCTGCTCCTGGACGTGGACCTCCTGGTGGAGGTGGCGCTGGAGGCGCTGGAGGGGTGGAGCTTCGACACGTACCTCGTGGGGATGCGGGTGGAGCAGGCCATCGAGGAGCGGGAGCAGGCGCTGTGGGAGGCCCTGGGGTTGGAGGACACGGAGAGCGTGGGGTCGGAGCTCAACCGCCTCGTGGGGAAGGCCATGGACCCCGAGCTCGAGGCGGAGGTGGAGTTCCGGAAGCCCGATGTCACCGTCATCGTGGACACGCGCTTCCTCGTGGCCGACGTGGAGGCGCGGCCTCTGTTCCTCTTCGGGCGGTACCGGAAGCTCGAGCGGGGGATCCCCCAGACGCGGTGGCCCTGCCGCAAGTGCAAGGGCACGGGGTGCGACGCCTGCGACCGCACGGGGAAGACGTACATGACGAGCGTGGAGGAGCTCGTGGCGGAGGTGCCTGTGGAGGTGACGGGGGCGGAGGATGCGTCCTTCCACGGGGCGGGGCGGGAGGATGTGGACGCCCGCATGCTGGGGACGGGGCGTCCCTTCGTGCTGGAGCTCACGAAGCCCCGGGTGCGTGACGCCGACGTGCAGGAGCTCGAGGAGGCCATCAACGCGCACGTTCGCCAGCGGGGGGCGTCCGGAGGACCCGCGGGCCCCGATGGAGCGAAGGCGACGGAGGGGCCCGTGGAGGTGGAGGGGTTGCGGTGGACCACGCGGGACGAGGTCGCCCACGCCAAGGGCTACCGCGGCGGGAAGACGTACCGGGCGGAGGTGACCTTCGACACCCCCGTTCCACGGGAAAAGCTTAAGAAGGTGGTGGGGGGATTGCGGGGTCGCCGCGTTCACCAGCGCACGCCCTCCCGGGTCTCGCACCGTCGTGCGGACCGGGTGCGGAAGCGCACCGTGCGCGACGCCCGGGTCGAGAGCCATGATAACGGGGCCGCCGTCCTCATCATCGAGGGCGACGCGGGCCTCTACATCAAGGAGCTCGTCCACGGTGACGAGGGCCGCACCGAACCGTCGGTGGCGGGTCTCCTGGGCGTCGAGGCGCGTGTGGACCACCTGGACGTGACCGCCGTGGAGTACGAACCCCCCGGCGGCGCGAAGACGCGGCAGGAGAACTCCCCATGAAGCGGTCCCGAGGAAGCCGGAGCAAAGCCCGGTCGAAGCTCACGAAGGATGTGCGAGATCGGGGTATGCCCCCGGTGACGCACTCCCTCCGAGAGTTCGAGGAGGGCGAGAAGGTGAGCGTCGTTATCAACCCCAGCATCCAGGATGGGCAGCCCCATCCCAGGTTCCACGGCACCACGGGCACGGTGACGGGGAAGCAGGGGCGGGCGTTCGTCGTGGACGTGCGGGACGGGGGCATGGAGAAGACCCTCATCGCGCGACCTGAGCACCTGCAGCGCGCTTGAGGTGGTTCCCATGGTCGTGCATGAAGATGACTTCCCCACCCAACCCGTGACCACCGAGCGTGCACGTCAGCTCCTCGTCGACGAGGAGGAGGACCGTGGCGAGCTCACGTACGAGCAGCGGTTGGCTCTGGACATCGCCAGCGGCTTCCACCGCATGGACGCGGACGCCTCGGAGGAGCTCGCGGAGGAGCTCTTGGACCTCGAGCGTGTGAACCAGGAGCTCGCGAACAAGATCGCTGACATGGCGCCTCTCCATGAGGACGACGTCCTCGCGGCGTTCCAGGACCAGCGTTACACCCCAGACGCTGACCAAATCGAAAGAATCATCACCTTGGTCCGCGAGTATTTGTACTGACCAGGTGGCGCGCATGGAGGACCACGCCCGCGTGCTCGACTTCCTACCGCAGGGTAGGCCCGACGATCCTCGTCGGCGCACGGACCCTGTGGCCTACGCCGTGGGCGAGAAGGACTTCGTCCTCCTGACGCTTGCACCCAAGCCCGACGCCACGCTCCTGGTGGGGGACCGCGTGTACGTGGGGAAGGACCAGGACAAGCGCGAGAACATCGACCGCGTGCGGGGTCGGGTTGAGCACGAGGACATGACCCACGCGGCGCAGTCGGAGCTCCCGTACGTGCTGGAGGATATCGTGAAGGACCAGGAGGAGCGGTTCCTGGAGTTCTACAACGAGGCGGGTCCCGTGACGACGCGCATGCATATGCTGGAGCTCCTCCCGGGGTTGGGGAAGAAGCTCATGTGGGCCATCATCGAGGAGCGGAAGCAGGGGAACTTCACGAGCTTCGAGGATATGGACGAGCGCGTGTCGGCGTTGCATGGGCCGGAGAAGCTCATCGCGCACCGCATCGAGACGGAGATCACGGACCCGACGCAGAAGTACCACGTCTTCGCCCGTCCTCCCAAGGACGAGGATGAGGGGCGGGGGCGTCGGCGGGGCCGGTAGATGGGTCGTCGTCCCCGGTTGGGGCAGCATTTCCTGACGGACGAGCGCGTGGTGCAGCGGAGCGTGGGGTACGCGGAGCTCTCGGGGGAGGAGACGGTGCTGGAGGTGGGGCCGGGCCGGGGCGTGCTCACGCGGGCTTTGGCGGAGGCCGCGGGGGAGGTGGTGGCGGTGGAGTTGGACCAGGACCTCGCCCGGGACCTGGAGGGCGCGTTGCCGGGGAACGTTCGCCTCGTGGTGGGGGACGCGCTGGAGGTGGATCTACCACGCTTCGACGCGTGCGTGTCGAACCTCCCGTACCAGATCAGCAGCCCCTTCACCTTCCGCTTGCTGGATACGCCGGGGTGGTCCCGGAGCGTCCTCATGTTCCAGCGGGAGTTCGCGGAGCGCCTCGCGGCGACGCCGGGGAGCGGGGGGGAGTGGGGGCGGTTGGCGGCGAACGTTCAGCTTCGGGCGGAGGTGGAGGTGCTGGAGCGCGTGCCGCCGGGGGCCTTCGACCCGCCGCCGCGGGTGGAGTCGGCGCTTGTGCGCCTCGTGCCCCGGGGGGAGCCGGCGGCGGAGGTGCCGAGCGTGGACCTCTTCGAGGCGGTGGTGCAGGCGGTGTTCCTGCATCGGCGCAAGACCGTGGCCAACGGGCTCGTGAGCGGGGCGCGCTTCTGGGGTGCGAGCCGGGACGAGGCGAAGGCGTTGAAGTCCGAGGTGCCCCATGGGGGCGCGCGGCCGGGGGTGCTGGACCTGGAGGCCTTGGCGGAGGTGGCGTGGTTCCTCCACGGGG
Source organism: uncultured Thermoplasmatales archaeon (assembly GCA_964505085.1). Taxonomy (GTDB): domain Archaea; phylum Thermoplasmatota; class SW-10-69-26; order JACQPN01; family CAZDGP01; genus CAZDGP01. Next base: position 307 of record CAZDGP010000046.1, on the reverse strand, counting down.
AGGGGTTCGAGGCGTGAGGAGGGTGGTGGGGTGAGGGTGGTGCGCCACGGAGGGTTGGAGCTGGAGACGCATCCGGAGGTGTACGAGCCGGCGGAGGACTCGTGGTTGCTCTTGGAGGTGCTGCGGGAGCTTCCGCTGGAGGATCGGTTGGCGGTGGACGTGGGCACGGGTTCGGGGGTGCAGGCGGTGGGGATGGCGCGGGAGGGGGCGCGGGTGGTGGCGTTGGACGTGAACCCTCACGCGGTGGAGCTTGCTCGGGGGAACGCGGTGCGGAACGGCGTGGGGGAGCGCGTGAGCGTGGTGCGGG
>CAZDGP010000045.1:6556-14179 GCA_964505085.1 uncultured Thermoplasmatales archaeon | reverse complement strand
AGCATGCAGGACGAGGCCGGTGGCTTCGACGAGGACGATTTCGGAGGCGAGTAAGATGGCTGACGAAGACGGTACGGACAACTGGGAGGAGGACTACCGGGCCGCCCAGCGCAAGGCCCAGGAGCACGACGTCGCCGCCTCCGGAACCCACGAGGAGATCATCGAGCGCATCCGCGAGGCTATCCTGCAGGAGGCTCTTGCGGAGGACGATGAGTGGTTGGACGACTACCGGGCCGCCCAGGAGAAGGCTCAGGAGCTGGACGTGGGCGCCACGGGCACCCACGAGGAGATCAAGGACCGCATCCGCGAGGCTATCAAGGGCGCGGCCGAGGACGATGAGGACCTCTCCGAGAAGGACCTCGCCTTGAAGGAGTTCGCGGAGATCCCCGGCATCGGCTCCAGCAAGGCCCAGAGCCTCTTCAACGCGGGCTTCCGCGAGATGGACGACCTCATCCGGGCCACCCCCAGCACCCTGGCGCTGGCTCAGGGTATCGGTCCGAGCCTCAGCGCGCAGATCAAGGACAACATCCCCGAGGTCGTCCCCCTCACGGAGGAGGACGTGGAGGCGCTGACCTCCATCGATGCGCTCGACTTCGAGCTGGCGGAGCCCCTCTACCGGGCCGGGTACAAGACGCGGGAGTCCGTGCGTCGTGCACCCCCGGAGACGCTCCTGGAGCTCGAGGGGTGGGACCAGGCCACCGTGGACGCGGTCTTCGACGAGCTCGTGGACCGTGAGGAATCCATCGAGGAGTTCGTCACGCTCTTCGAGCACGAGCTCGAGGAGGACGAGGACGAGGAGGACCTCGAGGACCCCATCCACCCCCGCATGAGCGAGGCCGCCGCGGAGGCGCTCTTCGACGCGGGCTACACCACCCCGTACCACCTGGAGCGAGCCAGCGAGGAGGAGCTGGCGGAGGTGGAGGGCGTGGGCGCGGAGCTCGCGGCTGCCATCAAGGAGGAGGTTGGGGAGTTCGCCTACGACCGCACGTGGGCGGTGCAGGAGGGTCCCGAGTCCATCCTGGAGGCCATGGAGGTGGACCTCGAGGAGCGGGAGATGAGCGACCTGGAGGTCCGGATGCGGGAGGCGTTGGATTCCCGCGAGACCTTCCTCCCGGAGTCCGTCATCGTGGAGACCGCGGAGAAGCTCGATGGTCACGGGGACGACATCGACGACGACCGGGTGGACGCGCTGGTGCACCGGCTCATCAAGGAGTACGATGCCCACCGCATCGACCCCACGGAGGCTGCGGGCATCATCGGTGCTCAGAGCATCGGGGAGCCCGGTACGCAGATGACGATGCGTACCTTCCACTACGCTGGTGTGGCGGAGATCAACGTCACCCTGGGCCTTCCCCGCCTCATCGAGGTGGTGGATGCCCGTCGAACCCCCAGCACCCCCATGATGGAGGTGTACCTGGAGGAGGACATCCGGGGTGACAGCGAGAACGCCCAGGACGTGGCCGCCCGCATCGAGTCCACCGAGCTCATCGACGTGGCGGACGTGGACATCGACCTCGGGAACTTCCGTGTCGTCGTGGAGCCCCACGACAAGAAGATGAACCGGAAGAAGATCACCGTGGAGGACCTCGTGGAGAAGCTCGACGGCATCCGGAACTGCGTCGTCGACACCGAGGAGGGCCAGTACGGTCCCCGCATCATCCTGGAGCCTCCCGAGGAGGAGGACCGCCCGTACAGCGCCGTGATGAGCATCAGCGACGAGGCGAAGACCCTCCACGTGAAGGGCATCGAGGAGATCGAGCGTGTGGTGATCCGGCGGGAGGATGAGGGGTACGTCATCTACACCGAGGGCAGCGACCTGGAGAAGGTCCTGCAGGTGGAGGGCGTGGACCGCACCCGCACCACCACGAACAACTTCCGCGAGATCCATCAGGTGCTCGGCATCGAGGCTGCCCGCCAGAGCCTCATGAACGAGGCGAAGCACACGCTGGACGAGCAGGGTCTCACCGTGGACATCCGGCACCTCATGTTGGTGGCGGACGTCATGACCGTGGATGGGACCATCCGCGCTATCGGTCGCCACGGCATCAGCGGCGAGAAGAGCAGCGTCCTGGCCCGTGCCGCCTTCGAGATCACCGTGAACCACCTCCTGGACGCGGGGATGAACGGCGAGATCGATCCCCTGGAGGGTGTGGCGGAGAACATCATCGTGGGTCAGCCCGTGAGCCTCGGCACCGGTGCCGTGCGCCTCACCATGAAGAAGAACGCGTTCGAGGATGCGCCGCCGGTGCCCCACTGGACGCCGCCGGAGGAGCTCCTGAAGGCGGCGGAGCCGCAGCTCGACGTGCCCGTCCAGGATACGGAGTGGCTCCACACGTACCGCGAGGCGCAGAAGCTCGCGAAGGAGCTGGACCTCACGGCCACCGGCACGCACGAGGAGCTCATCGTGCGCGTGGCCAACGAGGTGGGTCTGCCGGTGCCGGAGTTCGACGAGACGGAGGAGCTCGTGGAGGCGCTGGAGGCTCATCTGGAGGAGCTTCTGGAGGAGGCTCAGGCTGCGGCTGAAGCCGAGGAGCGCGAAGCGCCGGAAGCCTCGACAGAGGCTCCGGTGGCCGCGGTGGCCGGTGGAGGCGCCGAGACCGCCAGCGAGCCCGAGGCGCCGGCAGCCTCGACAGCTGAGGGTACCGAAGCTGGAGAGGCTGCCGCGGACGAGCCCGAGTGGATGACGGACTACCGCGCCGCTCAGAAGAAGGCCAAGGAGCTTGGCGTGAAGGCGTCGGGCTCCCACGACGACCTGAAGGACCGGATCCTCGCTGCCCTCGAGGAGGGCGCCGGGTCCGACTGAACGACCACCCAACCGAACCACCCAACGAGGGAACCTAACATGGACGTGAACCGTGCCCTGCGGAGCGCCGCCCAGACGGGCGAGCTCACGCTGGGGATCAAGGAGAGCTTGGAAACCGTGGGGTCCGGCGACGCGCAGCTCGTCGTCCTGGCCACCAACTGCCCCGAGGATCTGCGCACCCGCGCCACCGAGGCCGCTGAGGACGCGGAGGTCCCCCTGTACGCGTACGCCGGGTCGAACCATGACCTGGGAAGCGCCTGCGGGAAACCCTTCGCCGTGGCGGTGCTCACCGTCGTGGACCCTGGCGAGAGCGACGTGCTCCAGCTCGCCCGGGCCAACCCCTCTCCCTAAGGTGGAAGAAGCATGGCGGAGAACGAGACCAAGCTCACGCAGGAGAGCCTCCGGAACATCTCGCTTTTCGAGCAGGTGACGGGGACGGAGGTCATGGACTGCGTGGACGAGGAGGAGCGGCTCACGTTCCTCGTGACCCACGAGAAGCTCGGGAAGGCCATCGGCCGGAACGCGAAGAACCTCCGCACCCTGCAGGAGCGCACGGGGAAGGACGTGGAGGTCGTGGGGTTCCACGAGGACCCGGAGCAGTTCGTCCGCAACCTCTTCCACAAGGTCACCATCGAGGACCTGGAGTTCGTGGAGAACGAGGACGGGGAGGACGTGGCGCAGGTCACCATCGACGAGGAGGAGAAGGGCCGCGCCATCGGGAAGGGCGGCCGCAACGTGGACCTCTACCGGCTTCTGGCGGAGCGCCACGCGGACCTGGGCGACATCAAGGTCCTGTAGCGGGGGAGGGATCGTGGACCTCACCGTGCTCCTGGTGGGTTGTGGGTCCATCGGGAGCGTCGTGGCACGGGAGGCGGGGGGCATCGAGGGGGTCCACCAGGTGCTCCTCCACGACGAGGACCCGGAGCGCGTGGAGGCTCTCTCGGGGTTGTCGGACGTGCGTCCGGCGGCGGACCTGGAGGTGGCGTTGGAGGACGCCGACGTGGTGGTGGAGGCTGCGAGCCAGCGGGCGGTGGCGGAGGTGGGGTTGGACGCGTTGGAGGCGGGATGCGACCTCGTTGTGGTGAGCGTGGGCGCTCTCGCTGACGAGGCTCTCCGGGCGGACCTGGAGGCTGCGGCGCGGGCGATGGGGAAGCGCATCTACACGCCAAGCGGCGCCATCGCGGGCCTCGACGGCGTGCGCTCGGCAGCGTCGGCGAGGCTCGAGGCGGTGGAGTTGGAGACTCGGAAACCCTTCTCGAGCTTACCGGAGGAGGACGTGCGGAACCTGCCGGGGGACGAGGAGACGGTGATCTTCGAGGGGCCGGCCCGAGAGGCGGTGGAGGCGTTCCCGAAGAACGTGAACGTGGCGGCGGCCCTGTCCCTCAACGGCCTGGGGGTGGACGGCACCACCGTGCGCATCATCGCCGACCCCCACGCGGAGCGCAACCAGCACACGGTGCGGGCCCGGGGCGAGTTCGGCGACCTCGAAGCTCGCGTTCGGAACCTGCCGAGCCCCGACAACCCCGCCACGAGCTACCTCGCATCCCTCAGCGTCGTGGCGCTCCTGCGGCGCCTAACCGAACCGCTTTGGGTCGGGTAGAGGAGAGCGGTACGGTTAGGCACCCCGCCTTCGGCTGCGGCGGCTCACGCAGCCGCTTTGGGTCGGTTAACCGGGGAGAGTTGGCCTTACTACCCATGACCTATAGCTACCTATAGGTCCCTATAGGTGTTCTTCTCGATGATCACGGAGGGGAGGAGGCGCCGGGCGGCCGGGGAGGGGTGTGCGGCGCGGGAACACCCTCTGACCCATCTCCCGCGCCGGGGGTGCCCGCAGGCGCCGCAGGGCGAAGCCCAAGGCGTCGCGGGTGAGTCCGTGCCCACAGGCACGGGCGGCGGGTGGCGGGCGTGTCCCAGTCCCCCCGGGGAACGATCCGCGAAGCCCCTTCGCCGCCACCCAACCCTTGAAGTAGGGGGTGGGCGTTGCCGCGTCCATGTCCCCCTCCCCCCACGACCTCGATGTGGTCATCGCGGGTGCGGGCTTCGGCGGGTTGAAGGCCGCGGAGCTCCTGCAGGGTCACGCCAACGTCACCCTCGTGAGCCCCGACGACCGGTTCACGTTCAAGCCCCTCACGCACGAGCTCGTGAGCGAGGAGTCCACGCCGCGGCGCATCACGCGGCCGGTGGAGGACAAGCTCACGGGGGAGCACGTGGTGGCGCGCGCGGTGCAGGTGAAGGACGGGCACCTCACCACGGGGGCTGGGGAGGAGGTCGCCTTCGACAAGCTCATCGTGGCCATCGGTGCGGAGCCGAACTACTTCGGCGTCCCCGGGGCGCGGGAGCACGCGTTGCCCTTCTGGAGCCTCCGGGACGGGCTCCGGGGGAACAGCCGCCTCAAGGAGCTCCTGGTGGAGGGCCCGGCGCACGGGGACCGGTTCCACGTGAACGTGGTGGGCGCGGGCCTCACGGGCCTCGAGGTGGCCACGGAGGTGGCGGCGTTCTTCGAGCGGTACCAGGCCCCCTACCAGGTGAACGTGCCGGAGCTCCGGGAGGAGCTCTTCCCCCACATGGAGGAGGGGTTCGCCCGCGCCACCGAGAAGGGGCTGGAGCGGTACCACGTGAACGTGCTCCTGGGCGCCCAGGTGCAGGAGATCCGCCCCGACGGCGTGGACGTGCAGTTGGCCGGGGACGAGGTGGTGCTTCCCAGCGACCTCACGTTCTGGTGCGCCGGCATCCAGGGCCGCACCCTCGACCCGTTGAGCATGGAGGTGCGTCCCACGCTCCGGAGCGTGGACGACGAGGACGTGTACATCGTGGGGGACTGCGCGCGGTTCCGAAGGGAGGACTACGACGCGCCGGTGCCCCAGCTTGCGCAGACGGCGGAGCAGGGTGCTGAGGTGGCGGTGCACAACATCCTCACGCCCCACCGGGAGAAGCGCTTCGACCCCAAGGTGAAGGGCACCATCCTGAGCCTGGGCCCCGGGTACGCGGTGGCGCAGTTGCGCACGGGCCACGTCATGAGCGGGCGGCTCCCATGGCACGTGAAGAAGCAGCTCTACAAGTGGCACCTGAGCTCGTAAGGTCTGGGACCCTCACGTCCCTGAGATGCCCACGCACTCCACGTCGAAGTAGTCCCGCGTGAAGCCCGTGTCGAACGTGAGGAGGCGGTCCGCCTGGTGCTCGGCGTGGGCGCCCACGAGGAAGTCCGTGGCGATGTGCTGGCGGACGGTGATGGCGCGGCCGCAGACGTCGCAATCCTGCTCCGTCGCCACACCGCACGAGGGGCACCGCAGGGACGCACCGCGGCGCTCGAGGTACCGGCGGTAGGTGCGGCCCGCGGTGAAGCGTGCTTCCGGTTCCAGGGGCTCCACCTCGAGGCCTGCGTCATGGAGGAAGGTGTAGAGAACGTCGAGGTCGTCGAAGACCTCGTAGGCGGCGAGCTCGCTCATCACCACGGGGGCGATGACGAGGGGGCCCTCGCGTCGCGCGTCTCGCAGGAGCCTGGCTGAGCGTTGGTTGTGGGCGTCGTCGGGGTCGAGGTAGGCGAAGAGCACGCTGGAGTCCGCGGCGGTGCGGAGCATCTACCGCTCGCCCCGGATCTCCTGGTGGACATCGCGCCAGCTCCGGGTCCCAGCACCCCGCCACCGCTCGAAGCGGTCCTCCGGCACCTCCTTCCGGAGGAGGACCCCCTCGTCGGTCTCCTCGAACTCCACCTCGTCGCCGGGGCGGAGCCCCATCTTGTCCCGGAGGGGCTTGGGGATCGTGACCTGGCCCTTGGACGTGACCTTCGACATAAGTAATACCTTGCAGGTAATACCTCATAAGTATTACCCAAGGTCTTGGAGCATGCCACCGCAAACCACAAACCCACCCACCCCCCTGGGCACCCCATGGACACCGCCCAGGACCCCCGCTTGCGCGTGGCGGAGCAAGCCCTTGGCACCCTCGAGTCGATCTTCCAGCATGGCCTCCTGAAGGCGCAGTTCCCGCGGCGCCGCTGCGAGGACGCGTGCGGGAAGGCCCGGAGCGCCCTCATGTCCCTGAAGTACAGCTACGCGGACGCGGAGACGATGCGGGGGATGCCGCAGTTCCAGCAGGTGCTGGACGCTGCGGACACCATCGAGGAGCACCTTGGCGGGTCGGCGTGGTGGGAGCGCATCACCGAGGACGAGCTGGCGGTGGCGCGGACGCGGTGGGGCTTGGAGCTCCTGCGGGGTCTGCCGGAGCGGTTGGACCTCCAGGGGGAGGGGTTGGAGTTGGGGGTGGACGCGGGTGTGGGTCGCGTGGTGAGCACGCGGGAGCACCCGGCGGCCGACGCGCTCCTGGTGACGAAGGTGAACGCCGGCCGCGGGCGGACCATCGCCACGAACGACCTCTCGGTGGAGCCCGACGACGCCGTGGCCGTGGCGCGGTTGCAACCGGTGGAGATCCGGGGCGTCGTCTCGGAGGGCATGTTCCTCGGGGTGCCGGAGGAGGGCGTGCTCCGCGATGTGGGGGAGGACGCGGATGGGCGGCCGGACGTGGTGGATGACGCGTGGAAGGAAACGCGCGGCATCATCTCAGAGTACCTTGCGTGAGCAAGGTACCCGCGCGGTTGAGGGCGGAGGAACGACGCCCGAAACCGTCCGTGGAGTTCCTCGGCTGACGCTTCGCGCCCCGCGGGATCGGGGGCGCAGCCACGACGCCCGAGAACGTGAGAGGTTCCCCAGCGTGGGTGCTGGTGTTCCTGGGAGGAGAAGAGGGGGGAAGAGGGGCGTGGCGCGGGGTGCGCCTTGGTCAGCTCGCCTGCCCCGCGAGGGGGAGGCCCAGGTGGATGTCCTGCA
>CAZDGP010000045.1:0-6456 GCA_964505085.1 uncultured Thermoplasmatales archaeon | reverse complement strand
CCCAGGTGGATGTCCTGCACCACGACGGGTCCGGGGGTGCGGCTGGGGTGGTGGGCGAACTGGTCCACGGTGGGGCTGAGGACGAGGTAGAGGTTCTCACCGTCGTCCACGTCCACGGCGATGCCCGCGAGGTCCTGGGAGACCGCCACGCTCGTGGCGGGGCCCTCGAGGTGGATGGGCATCCACTGGCTGTCCACGATGTGGGCGGTGGCGGGGGTCTCGCCCACGGCGAGGCCCACGAGGACGCGGGTGTCGGCGCTGGCGGTGGTGACCTTCGCGTCGACGGTGGGGATGCCGGCCACGGTGCCCTGCACGCCGGGGATCTCCACGTACGTGGGGGCGCCGGCGCCGCTCACGGTGACGGTGCCCTCGGGCGTGAGGGCGGGGGTGTGGTCGGTGGTGGCGGGGAGGGACTGGAGCTCCACGCAGTTGCCCGCCTCCGTGGCGAGCATGATGGGGGCACCGGCCAGGGCGGCCTCGGCGGTGGCGTTGTCCTGGAGGTGCGCCTGGTACCACGTGACCAGGAGGTCGGTTTGACTGCCGAAGCGGTCGTCGATGCAGGGGGTGCCGCGGTCGTTGGGGAGCATGCCCGGGGGTGCGGCGCTGGGGAGCTGCGTGTGGCCCGTGAGGTGCCCCATGAGGAGGCTGTCGGCGCGGGCGGTGGGCGTGAGGGTGTGCTCGTAGTTCCCAACGGCCTGGTTCAGGTTGAAGAGGGTGTCGCCGACGCCCTGCTGGATGAGGGTGGGCACGGTGAGTTGGGTGCCCTCCTCCACGAACCATGCGGGGCTGTGGGCGTAGAACTCCGTCTTGAGGTCGGGTTCACCGTGGGTGCCGTCGGGCACGTCGCCGGTGGCCATGAGGTACGCGTACCCCTCGTCGATGTCCTGGTGGACGCGGGTACCGGTGGCCTTGGAGAGGCCGTAGAGGCCGTCGATCCAGAGGCTCCGGGGCACGTCGTGGGGTGCGAGGCTGTCGATGAGGTTGAACCACGTGATCTCCGGGGCGAGAGCGTCGAAGCGCGTGTCGCCGGTGTCGTGGATCTCGGTGAGGGCGGTGAGGAGCTGGTACCCGCCGCCGTAGGAGCCGCCGAGGGCTCCGAGCTTGGGGTCGGTGGTGCTGCCGTCGTCCTTCGCCACCCAGCTTTGGGACCCGACCTCGTCGATGACGGCCTGGACGTCCCGGATCTCGTACTCGGGGTCGTGGACGCGGGCTACGCCCTCGCTGTCGCCGTGGCCGCGCATGTCGATGCTCACCACGGCGAAGCCGGCGTCGAGGTAGGGTGCGGCGTCGCTCACGTTGGTCCAGCGCTCCCCGCTCCAGCCGTGGCTGTGCAGGAGGAGGGGCACGGGGTCGCTGGGGCTCGCGTCCGCTGGCTTGAAGATGCTGATGTGGATGGTGGTGTCGTCGAAGCTGTCCACCGTCGTGTGCTCGACGGTGTGGTCGCTTCCGGCGGATGCCGCGGTGCTGGGGCTGGTGCCCGTGGGGAGCAGCGCCACGGTGGTGCCGCTCGCCAGGAGCACGAGAGTGAGGATGATCGCGTTGACTGGTCGTACCTTCATGGAGCCAAGCCTCCGGTAGGTGGCACCTCGTAGGCGAGGATGGTTAAAAGCGTTCCGGCTCCTGGGGGGTGGTGGGGCGTGGTCAGGAGGTGTCGGCGTGCTTCGCCAGGAGGATGGCGGCCTCGGTGGCGAAGCGGAAGCTCCAGAGGTCGGGGTCTAGGCGGGCCCGGCCGAAGGCGTCGGCCTCCCCCTTGAGCCGGTGGAGGTGGCTCCGGGCCTTGTCCAGGTCCCTGGGGCCGTCGGGCCCAAGGTGGTGGTGCATGAGCTCCCGGAGCCTGTCGAGCTTCACCCGCGTGAACCCCTCGGGGAGAGGGCTGTCGATGTCGGAGCCCAGGTGGACGCTCCCCACCTTGGGGGCGTCGTCGGGGGCATCCGCGAGGTCCGCGAGGATGGCTTCAGCCACGTGACGGGGGTCCACCCCACCAGCCAGCGTGCCAGCGGCGTAGAGCCCGGGGACGGCGGTGCGTCCTGCGTCGTCCGTGGTGACACCGGCGGCGAGCTCGGGGGCGTCACCGTCGGGCCATTTGAGGTTGGGGTGGACGGTGGCGCCGGCGCGTTGGGCGAGGACGAGGCCGCTCCCCACCGCGTGGTCGGGTCCGTCGGGGTAGAGCCCGTGGACGCCGCCGGTGGCGAGGACGACGGCGCGGGCGCGGAGGAGCGTGCGCTCGCCCACGCCCTCGAGCACTTGGGCGCCGGCGGCTCGGCCGTCGTCGGTGAGGAGGAGGTCCCCGGCGAGGCCGCGGTGGGCATCGTCCCGCCCGTCGGCATCCACCACCGTGACGGTGCGGTTCGCATCCCGCAGGTGCTTGGTGAGGGCGCGGCCGGTGGGGCCGGCGCCCACCACGAGGACGTCCGTGGGCTCCATGGTGCGGCCTCAGAGGGCGAGCATGCGCTCCAGCGCCTGGAGGGCGCCGGGGCGGTCCTCGTCGTCCACGTTCACGGTGTTCGTGACGTGGTCGTCCACGAGCTCCTCGAGCACCCACAGGAGGTAGTCGGGTTGCACCTGGCGCATGGCGTTGCAGTCCAGGCAGAGGTCCCCGCAGAGCTGGATGATCTCCTTGTCCGCGTGCTCGCGGTCGAGGCGTTCCACCATGTTGATCTCGGTGCCGATGGCCACGGTGGAGCCGGCGGGGAGGTTCTCCACGTGCTCGGTGATCTGGCTCGTGGATCCCACGAAGTCCGCGAGGTCCACGACGCTTCGGCGGCACTCGGGGTGCACCACGACGTGGACGTCGGGGTGCTGGTTGCGCACGTTCTCCACGTGCTCGGGGCTGAAGCGCTCGTGCACCTGGCAGTACCCCTCCCAGAGGATGACGCGGGCCTCCGCGAGGTCCTCGGGGGTGACGCCGCCGTGCTCGGGATGCCAGGGGTTCCACGTGACGATGTCGTCGTCGGGGATCCCCATGTCCCGGGCGGTGTTGTACCCGAGGTGCTTGTCGGGGAAGAAGACCACGGTCTCGCCGCGGTCGAAGGCCCACTCGAAGGCACGCTGGGCGTTGCTGCTCGTGCAGATGGTGCCGCCGCGCTCCCCGGTGAAGGCCTTGAGGTCGGCGTAGCTGTTCATGTACGTCACGGGGACGAGGCTCTCGGCGTCGCGCACGTCGCAGATGGCCTCCCAGGCGTCGGCCACCTGCACCATCTCGGCCATGCCCGCCATGGGGCAGCTGGCCTCCATGCTGGGGAGGATGACGTTGCGGTCCCCGTGGGTGAGGAGGTCCGCGGTCTCGGCCATGAAGCTCACGCCGCAGAAGATGATGTGGTCGGCCGCTTCGACGTCGGCGGCGGCGCGGCTCAGCTTGAAGCTGTCGCCGGTGACGTCGGCCCACTTGTACACGTCGGCGTTCTGGTAGTTGTGCACCAGGAGCAGCGTGGTGTCGCCGAGGGTGTCGAGGGCCGCCTCCGTGCGGCGGTCCACCTCCTGGGGGGGGAGGTCCCGGTAGGCTTCGGGAAGCTCGGCCATGGCCTGGTTGTGCTTGAGGAGGTTGAGCTCGTAGCGGCTCCGGGTCTCCTCGCTGATGGTCCCCCCGGCTTGGCCGAGGGTGACGGGGGCCTGGGACATGGTACCGGGGCGCCTATGTTGGGCGGGTGGTAAAGAAGCGCGCTTCCCGGAAATCCTTGCACCCTGGCTGGGGGTCCCCGGCAAGGATTTCCGGTTCCGGCCAGACCCCCGACCTATAGGTGGCTATAGGTCCATGGAGGTCACGAGGGATGCCTCAGACCCGCACGCCACCGCCTCGTCCGAGCGTAGCTCGACCTCGACGGCGCCCCCGAGTCTTCCCTTCGTTCAGACCCGTTCTGTGAGGTCGTAGACGTCCTGCCGTGCGTCCCGGAGGCTGGGAACCTTCGCCACGATGCCCTTCTCCTGGAGGTGCCCCAGGGCGTTGCGGATGGTGCGGCTGCTGAGCTGGCTCTCCCCCACGATCTCCTGCTGCGTGAGGGGGCCCTCGTACTCCAGGAGCTTGTAGACGAACTTCGCGCTGGGCGGGGCGTCCTTGAGCTCCGGCCCCAGCTCCCGCTCCACCTTGAGCTTGTCCAGGAGCCGCCCGAAGCGCGGACCGGCGAGGCGCACGAAGCGCACGGGCTCGGGGCTCCGCGTGAGCACCACCTCGTCGTCCCGCCCCAGGGGGATGCGGTCGTTCCCGTCCACCACGAGGTGGACGCCGCCGCGGCTCGTGGCATCCCGGATGCGGAGCACCGCGTCCTGGCTCACCACCGCGGGTTCGTTGGCTTCGCTGCTCACCACGGGGACGACGCTCCAGACGGGGGCGCCGGCGAGGACCACGGGGCCGCCGGCGGCCAGGGCGTACGCGGTGCTGCCCGTGGGTGTGGCGACGATGAGGCCGTCGCCGCGGTCCCGCCACAGGAGCTCGTCGTCCACGAAGAGCGCGTGGCGCACGAACTCGCCGCCCTTCGCCGGGAGGAGCGCCGCCTCGTTGAGCGCCAAGACGGGGTCCCGGTCCGGGACCTCCACCTGCATGCGGGCGGTCTCCTCCACGGTGTAGTTGCCCTTCCGGAGAGCCTCGGCGGCTCCGTCCACCTGGCTCAGCGTGATCTCCGCGAGCACCCCGGGGCCCCGGGGGCTCACGGTGAGCGTGGGCGTGCCGGCGGGGAGTCCCCGGAGCGTGTCCAGGAGGAAGGGTGTGTCGCCGGCCACCACGAGCACGTCCCCGCCGCCCGTGTAGGGCTCCTCCGCGAGCTCGGCCTGGAGCCGCCGCTCGTCGAGAGCATCCAGGATGCGTTGGGCGTCATCGTCCCGCTCGGCGAGGACGTGGAGGTCCACGGGGGTCGAGGGCTCCGCAGATTGATGAAGGTTCCCCTACTGGATGGCGTCCAGCCCGAGGTCCACGGCGGTGGCGCTGTGGGTGAGGTACCCCAGGGAGACGCGGTCAGCGTGGGGCGCGTAGGTGGGGGCCGTGGTGGGGGTGAGGCCGCCGGAGACCTCCACGTTGACGTCCTTCCGGAGGCCCTTGAGCACGCCGTAGGCTTCCTCGGCCTCCGGCACCGTGAGGTTGTCGAGGAGCACCCAGTCCGCCCCTGCTTCGGTGGCGGCGCGGGCTACCTCCAGGGTGTCGGCTTCCACCTCCACCACGAGGTCCGGGTTCAGGGCGCGGCACCGGGCCACGGCCTCGGCGGCGTCGCCGTCCACCACGGCGAGATGGTTGTCCTTCACGAGGAAAGCATCGTGGAGGCCCTCGCGGTGCCGGGTGCCGCCGCCGTGCTCCACGGCGTCCTTCTCCAGGTGCCGGAGGCCCGGGGTGGTCTTGCGGGTGGCGGCCACCTGGCAGGTGGGGTTCACGTCGTGCACCGCCTCCACCACCTTCCGGGTGAGGGTGGCGATGCCCGAGAGGCGCTGGAGGAGGTTCAGGGCGAGGCGCTCCACCTCGAGGATCCCCTGGGCGGGACCCTCCACCGTGAGCACGGGCTCGCCGGCGTCCACGCGGGCCCCGTCCGTGGCGTCGACGGTGACGGTGGCGTCCCCGTGCTCGAGCACCTGCCGGGCGGCGGCGACGCCGCTTGCCACCAGGGGTTCCCGTGCCACGACGCGGCCCCGGAAGGTGCCGTCGTGGGCGAGGGCCTGGCTCGTGACGTCCCCGGCCTCGCCCAGGTCCTCCTCGAGGAAGAGCCGCAGCTGCTCCTTGGTGAGGGGTGGGGTGGGCACTACGCGCTCCCTCCGTAACGGTGCCGCGTGATGACGTCCTCCAAGCGCTGCGCCTCCTCCCGGAGGGCCTGGCGGCGCGCCTCCAGCGTCTCGAGGGTGTCGCGCCGGTGCTTCCGCTCGCTCTCGGGTTGGGGGCGGAGGTTCCGGAGGCGGATCTTGAGGATGCGCCCCGTGAGGGCGGACTCGCTGTGGCGGAGCTCCTGGAGGTCCTGGAGCTCGCTGCGGACGCGGGCGGCGACGCGCACCACGCCCCGGGCTTCCCGGGGTGGGGTGGTGTCGCGGCCGAGGAAGGCGCTCACGTGGGGGAAGGCGCCGCGGCGGAGCGCCACGAGGAAGAGCACGAGGCTCACGGCGGCGAGGCTCGCTTCCAGCGTGGGGGTGCCGGTGGCGAGGCCGCTGAAGGACCCCTGGAAGCCCAGGAGCGTGCCCACGAGGATGGTGAGGGCGACGCTGAGGGCGACGCTGAGGAAGGCGAGGAGCGCCCGGTCGGTGCGGAGGCTCCCGGTGACCGGGCCGTGGGGGAGCACGGCCTTCACCAGGAGGAACCCGGGGACCACCAGGGTGAGGAGGAGCCCCCCGAGGACCTGCAGGGGTTGCATGGGGAAGGCCCGTAACGTCGGGGGGTACTTCAAACTATCGGGGTGGACGTCGGGGGCCTTCACGGCCTGCGTCAGCGGGATGGAAGGGTGGCGAGCGAAGCCGGCGCCCTGGCGACCCGCATCAGCGGGGCGGCAGGGT
>CAZDGP010000044.1:6625-14219 GCA_964505085.1 uncultured Thermoplasmatales archaeon | reverse complement strand
CCCTCGTCATCCCCGCCGCGGGGAACCACGGGGCGGCGGAGCCGGGCGGTGGGGAGGGGTGTACGGCGAGACCCGGAGCGTAGCGACGGGTCGAGCCGGGGGCGGGTGGTGGGGACGTTCCGAGCCATGGTGATGGAGGTACCCATCCACCCCCCGTCCCCACGTCCCCCAACCGAACCATCAAGACCCGGGACCGCGGTAACGGGTGCCATGACGTTGACGAACTTCTTCCTGGCGGACCCCGTGCTGTGGACGCACCTGGAGCCACGGCTCCGGGGCGGGGAGGCCAAGCGGTTGGAGGGGCTCCTCCAGGAGATGGGGGAGGTGGCCGCGGGGGAGCTCGACGCCCTCGCCCACGAGGCCAACGCGAACCCGCCCACGCTGAAGCGGTACGACCGCTTCGGGGACCGCGTGGACGAGGTGCATCACGTGCCCGCGTACGATCGCATGCGGGAGATCGCGTACGAGAGCGGCCTCGTGTGGCGCGGGTACGCGGAGGCGAGCGAGGGGGGTGTGAGCCGGCCGGGGCAGTTCGCGTTGAGCTACGTCTTCGCGCAAGCCGAGCAGGGCCTCTACTGCCCCGTGTGCCTCACCGACGGCACCGCGCTGCTTACGGACCGGTACGCGGACGAGGCCACGCGGGAGGCGGTGCTGCCGCGGCTCCTAGCCGACGACGTGGGGGACCTGTGGGAGGGCGCCATGTTCCTCACGGAGACCGCTGGCGGAAGCGACGTGGGCGCCAACGAGACGGTGGCGAAACCCACGGGGGACGGTGCGTGGGAGCTCCACGGTCGGAAGTGGTTCTGCAGCAACGCGGGAGCGGAGTCCTGGATGGTGCTGGCGCGGCCCGCGGGAGCCCCCGAGGGCACGCGGGGCTTGGGGTTGTTCCTGGTGCCGCGGGTCCTGGAGGACGGGTCCCGGAACGACTTCCGGTTGGAGCGGTTGAAGGACAAGCTCGGCACCCGGAGCATGGCCACGGGGGAGATCGAGCTCACGGGGACGCGCGCCATCATGCTCGGGGGGCCGGGGGAGGGCTTCGAGCGCATGGCGGAGATGCTCACGCTCTCGCGGGTGCACAACAGCGTGGCGAGCGCGGCGGCGGCCCGGCGAGCCCTCGTGGAGTCCGTGACGTACGGGCGGGAGCGGGAGGCCTTCGGGAAGCGCCTGGTGGACCATCCATTGCATCGGGCGGTGCTCGTGGATCTCTCGCTGGAGTGGGAGGCGAGCCTGGTGCTGGCGCTGGAGTGCGCGAGCCAGATGGAGGATGCGTGGTTCCCGAACCGGTGGGGGGACGACGGGGAGGAGGCGCCGGACAGCGAGCGGGCGGAGCGCATCCTGCGGTCGCTCACGCCCCTGGCGAAGCTCTACACGGCGAAGGTGGCGGTGGAGGCGGCGAGCGAGGCCTGCGAGAACCTGGGGGGGAACGGGTACGTGGAGGAGTTCGTGACGCCGCGGCTCCTGCGGGATGCCCAGGTGCTCCCCATCTGGGAGGGCACCACGAACATCCTGTCCCTGGACGTGCTGCGGGCGGCGCGGGAGGGGGCGCTCGTGACGCTCGTGGAGACGCTGGCGGAGCGGTTGCGGGAGGCGCCGGTGGACCGGGAGGGTGCGGCGCAGCCTCTCACGGGTCGCATGGCGGTGGTGGCGACGCGGTTGGAGGAGCTGGGGGAGCTCTCACAGGAGGAGGCTCAGGTTGGTGCGCGGGACCTTGCCATGGACCTTGCGCGGGTGGCGTGCGCGGTGCTGTTGGGGGAGCGCGCGGACGCGGAGCGTGGTCGCCTCGTCTTCGAGGCCTACGTGGAGAAGCACTTCGGGTCCCCCACGGACCGCAGCGTGCGGGACGAGGCGGCGCTGGAGCACTTCGACGTCGTGGTGGGGGAGGCGGTGCGGGAGCGCTAGTGGAGCCCGGGAGTAGCCCGGGGAGGCGGCTCGGATGGCGCGTGGGTCCGGGCCGGTTGGGTGGGTGTTAGTCGAGGCCGCGCTCGGTCTGCGCGCGGATGTCCAGCGCCTCGTCGATCTCGTCGCGGGTGTACTCGCCGTCGAGCTCCTCGTACGCGACGTCGCGGACGGTGCGGCCCTCCTTGAACGCGCGCTTCGCGAGTTCGGCGGCGCGGTCGTACCCGATGAGGGGGTTGAGGGCGGTGACGATGGCGGTGCTGAGCTCCACGTTCTCCATGCAGGTGTCCTCGTTGGCGGTGGCGCCCTCGAGGGCCTTCTCGCGGAGGATGGTGCTGGCGTTGGCGAGGAGGTGGATGCTCTCGAGGGTGTTCCGCACCATGAGGGGGAGCATGGTGTTGAGGTCGAGTTGACCCCATTGACCGCCGAGGGTGACGGCGTTGGTGTTGCCGTGGACCTGGGCGCCCACCTGGACGACGCTCTCGCTGATGACGGGGTTGACCTTCCCGGGCATGATGCTGCTGCCGGGTTGGATGGCGGGGAGGTTGAGCTCGCCGATGCCGGTGCGGGGGCCGCTGGCGAGGATGCGCACGTCGTTCGCCACCTTCATGAGGCTGGCGGCGAGGGTGTTCAGGGCGCCCATGAGGAAGACGGGCGCGTCCTGGGCTCCCTGCGCCTCGAAGTGGTTGCGGGCCTCCTCGAACTCCGACCCGGTGAGGGCGGTGAGCTCCTCGGCCATGAGGGCCCCGAAGTCCCGGTGGGTGTTGAGGCCGGTGCCCACGGCGGTGCCGCCGATGGCGAGCTCGCGCATGTGGGGGAGGGCGGCTTCGATGCGTTCGATGCCGTGCTCGATCTGGCTGGCGTACCCGCTGAACTCCTGCCCGAGGCGGATGGGCACGGCGTCCATGAGGTGGGTGCGGCCGATCTTCACGATGTCGTCGAACTCCTGCGCTTTCGCCTCGAGGGTGGCCTGGAGGTCCGCGAGGGCGGGGAGGAGTTGCTCTTCCACGGCGAGGACGCTGGCGACGTGGTACGCGGTGGGTACGACGTCGTTGCTGGATTGCCCCATGTTCACGTGGTCGTTGGGGTGGACGAGCTTGGTCCCGAGGTCGCCGCCGAGGAGCTGCGTGGCGCGGTTGGCGATGACCTCGTTGGCGTTCATGTTGCTGCTGGTGCCCGACCCGGTTTGGAAGACGTCGATGGGGAACTCGTGGTCGTGCTGGCCGTCGGCGACCTCCTGGGCGGCCTCCCGGATGGCCTGGGCCGTCTTCCCGTCGAGGAGCCCGAGGTCGTCGTTCACCTGCGCGGCGGCGTGCTTCACGTACCCCAGGGCGTGGATGAAGTCGGCGGGCATGGGGGTGCCGCTTACGGGGAAGTTCTCCACGGCGCGTTGCGTTTGGGCGCCGTAGAGGGCGTCGGCGGGGACCTCCACCGCTCCCATGCTGTCCGTCTCGGTGCGGGTGTCGGGCATCGTGGTGACCTCGGTGCGCCGCCGATGCAGGTGGGGGGGTAAAAGGGTTGCGTGGGACCGGGGGAAGCGGCAGGGTGCGGGCGTCAGGCTTTTGCGGGACCCGCGCCTATGGGGGGTTGCGGCGCACGTGGGGAACGAACCCTGGCTGAACCGTCTCCGGCGATGAGCGCGAAGCGCCATCGCCGTCGAGGGCGAACTTCCGTAGAGCCCGAGACGGTGATGATGACCATCTTGAGTGCCTACGCGCCGCACTCCCCTCGTACCCCCACGGCGCGTAGCACCGTGCCCGCTGAGACCGACGAAGGAGGGCGAAGCGGGTACGAGTGCTCACGCGCCGCACTCCTTCTGACCTCCAGCGACGCGTCCGCCTACTCGCCGTAACCCGATGAAGGGGGCGGACGGCACGGGGCGGCCGGGGTGGGGTGTACGACGAGCGGTGTCTCGATCTGACCAAGCCGCTCGTCGGGGGCGGGTGGTGGGCACATGCCGAGCTGGAGGTGTCCTGGACAAGCGCGCAGCGGACACGGTCGGAGGTGGTGGGCGTTTCCAGCGGCCGGAGAAGATCTGACGGTCCTACGAGTCGGCATCGGCGGACGCTGCACCCGCCCCACCCACAAGCCGCATCGTCCCCTCCAGGGTCACGCCCTCGCCAAGCTGCACGTACGCGGGTTCCCGCTCGGTGTCCATGAGGCGCGCAACGCGGCTGCCGGGGTTCGCCTCCAGGCTTCCGGGGCCCTCGAGGCCGCGCTCGCCGGTGGCGGAGAGGTCCGTGACGAGGAGGCCGCGGGTGCCCTTGTGGAATAGGCGGATGCTGTCGGTGGCGGCGCCGGTGTTGGGTCCGGGGCCGGTGCTGAGGCGCACGGTGTAGGAGGTGGCGGTGTCGTCCTGTACGAGGAGCGTCCCGGCGGTGCCCAGGGGCGTGCTGTTCACCTCCGTGAAGATACGGCTACGGTTCGCCTCGTGACCTACCTCCCGGAGGGTCTGGAGGAGGTGCGCGTCGTCGCCGTGGAGGGTCCAGGCGTAGAGGGTGCGGTCCTGGCGTCCCGTGGTGAGGTTGGGGTCGAGCACGGGGACGCTCACCCACGCGATGCGCGGGAGCTGGATGGGTTCTCCCGCGAGGGTGCCGGTCTGGCAGGTGAGGGTCTCGAGGGTGAGGTTCGTGCGGCCGCTCTCCTCGCGGCGGTCGAAGGTGCTCGCGCTGTCCACGGGTGTGAAGCCGGCGGGGAGCTCGCGGATTACTGGGGCGGTGTCCACGGGGACGCGGGCGATGCCGTGGTGGCAGCCCTCCAGCGTGAGGTCCCAGGCCGTGGGTTCGGGTTCCTCGGCGAGGGGGTTGGCGTCCTGGAGGGCCTGGAGGCAACCGGCGAGGAGGAGGGACGTGAGGAGGAGCAGCGCGAGGATGCGGGTGGGACGTGGCGTCATGGCGTGGTCTCCCCCGGGTTGGTTGCGTCCGCGTCGTGCGCCGTGTCGGCGTCGCCCGTGGCGTCGGACCCGTCGTCGCCTTCAGCGTCGTCCGCGTCGTCGGACTCTTCGGCCTCGTCGGCGGGATCCCCGGTGTCCTGGGCTTCGCCGTCCCCCACGGGCCGCACGTCGATCTTGCCGTCCACGAGGTCGATGCCTGTGATGTGCACGGGCACCTCCTCGCCGAGGGTGTAGGCCACCACGCGGACCTCGCCGGTCTCCTCGTCCACGAGCTCCCGCCAGTTCTCGGCGGTGACCTCGGCCGCGAGCTCGGGCGACTCCTGCTCGCCCTTGAAGAGCATGCTCTCGTGCTCGTCCACGCTCCAGGGCCCGCCGGGGATGTCCTCCACCGCGATGCGGGCCTCGAGGTGGCCGGGGAGGCTCACGAAGACGCCGCCGCGGCTGAACCCGTTCACGAGGGCGCGTTGGGTGCCGCTCCACCGGCCCTCCCGGGCGAGGAAAGCCATGGCCACGTCGACGACGTCCCACTCGAGGCGCTCGGCGTCCACGGCTTGGTCGGTGCAGTGCTCGGTGAGGGTGTCGAGCTCGTCCACGCCGTACGGAGGATCACCCTCCTCAGGGTTACCCCCCTGGAGGAGCCAGCGGAGCTGCCGGTGGACGAGCAGGTCGGGGTAACGCCGGATGGGGCTCGTGAAGTGCCCGTAGCAGGTGCTTCCCAACCCGAAGTGCCCCATGTTCCGGGGGGTGTAGAGGGCGCGGCCCAGGGTCTGGAGGGTCTTGATGTACACGAGCTCCCGGAGGTCGGTGTCGTCCATGTCCACCACGTTGTCGAGGGCCTCCTGGAAGGGCCGGATCCAGGCCTCGCGCTCCTCGGGGTCGAGCTGCGCGTAGCCCTTCATCCAGGGTTCCGCACCGCCGGTGAGGTCGCCCTCCCCATCCTCCTCGTCCTCCTCGTCGATGTCGAGGCCCGTGATCATGCCGCCGCCGCCCGTGAGCTCCATCTTGCCCCCCTGCTGGAGCTGGTCGAGGATGCTCTCACCCTCCTCCTCGTCCTCGTCATCCTCCGGGAGGGCGGGGGGCTCGATGCTGGCGTCGAGACCCATGGCCTCCATCTGGTGGTTGTACCGCTCCACCTTCCACCGTTCGGGGAGGGGGTGGCACCGGTAGGGGATGGGGACGTCGTGCTCGGTGAGGTGCCGGGCCACGGCCTCGTTGGCGTGGACCATGAACTGCTCGATCATGCGGGTGCTGGGGGAGGCGGACTTGAGCTCCAGGTCCACCCCGTCTTCATCGAGGTGGATGCGGCGCTCGTCGGTCTCCAGGTCCAGGCCGTCGCGATGGGTCTTGAGCTTGCGGGCGAAGGCCTCCATGCTCGCGAAGGGCTCCTCGCCGGCCTCGACGGCGTCGTTCACCTCGCCGTAGCTCAGGTTCTCGTTGACGCGGATGACGCTCTCGTGGAACGCCGTGTCCGTCACGTTGGCGTCCTCGTCGAAGGTCATCCTCACGCTTATGGCGTACCGGTCGGCGTCGTCCCGGAGGCTGCAGAGGTCGTCGGCGAGGCGCGGCGGGAGCATGGGCAGGACCTTCACCGGGAGGTAGACGCTGGTGGCCCGCGTCTCCGCGTGGTGGTCCGTGAACCCGTCGGGGGGGACGTAGTGGCTCACGTCGGCGATGTGCACCCAGAGGGTGGCGGTACCGTCGTCGTGCTCCTGGAAGGAGACGGCGTCGTCGAAGTCCTTGGCGTCGGGGGGGTCGATGGTCCACGCGTCCAGGTGGCGGAGGTCGGTGCGTCCCTCGGCGATGCCCTCGTCGGCGTCGGGCGGGTCGAGGCGGCTGGCCTCCCGCTCGGCCTCGGGTGGGACCTCCCATGTGAAGTGCTCGTGCTGGAGCACCTTGCGCTCGGCGATGAGGTTCACGAGGTCGTCCACGCTGCGGAGCTCGGTCTCCAGGAGGAACTGGGCGAAGGCGGCGCTGATGGTGCCCCGGTGCCCGGTCCAGTCCTGGGCGAGCCACTTGGCGTTCTGGAAGAGGCTGGACCCGTCGAGGGTGTGGACGAAGGTGCCGGGTATGCGGACCTCGCCACGGTGCTCGTCGTACCGGAGGAACTCCTCCATGATGTTGCCCATGAGCTCGAGGTCCTCCCGGTCCTCGTCGGTCAACGCGGCCTCGCTGAGGGGCACGCCCTCGTAGGTGCGTTTGATGGAGCCGTCGTCCCGCTCCTCCTCGTGGACCTGCACGAGCTTGTTCTTGAGGCTCGCCACGCGTTGGATCCGGGCCTTGGCGTCGTGGTACTGCTCCACGGTGAGGATGCGCCAGGTTTCGCCGCGGCCGGCCTCGCGTTCGAAGAACCCGATGCCGGGGCGGTTGCAGGATTTGAGCACCTCGCGGACGGCGGCCACGTGCTTCCCCGTGGGCGTCTGGAGGTCGAAGTACTCGGATGCGATCTCCTGGGGGCTGGCGGGGCCCTCCTCGCCGAGGTTCGCCACGCGCTCCCAGAGGTCGCGGTCGGTGAGGTCGATGTCGCCGGGGTCCACCTTGGCCTTCACCTCGCCGCGGCGGATGCGTTTGGCCACGGCCTTGAGCTCCTCGTGCATCTCGCTTGCGGGGAGGGTGGGGTCCACGCGGGCGTCGTAGGTGGTGGAGCCGAGGTTCTCCTTCTTCACCTCCTGGCGGCCCCGGAGGGTGTGGAGCTTCACGAAGAACCCGCTCTTGCGCTTCACGCGCTCGAGGTAGATGGCGACGTTCTCGGGCTCCTCCAACCCGAAGAGCCCTGACTTGAACTCGATGACGTCGCCAGCTTGCATG
>CAZDGP010000044.1:0-6525 GCA_964505085.1 uncultured Thermoplasmatales archaeon | reverse complement strand
CTCCTCCAACCCGAAGAGCCCTGACTTGAACTCGATGACGTCGCCAGCTTGCATGGTGGGTGGGAGAGCCCCGTCGCGTTTAATCGTTTGGGGTGGGGGGTGCGTGACGAGGGGGTGGGCGCCCCTCCGAAGCGTCCGGGTGAGACGCTGGGGGTGCCCGCTGGATGCCTTGAGCACGGGGCTGAGGGTTCTCGTGGGGAACCTCACCTGCGCTTCGGGGTCCAGACCGCTGTTGGAGGAACCTACTCCCAGGTCACGTAGATCTTCCCCCACGTGCCGGTTGCGATGCGTTCACCGCAGTTCACGTAGTTGTCCAACCCGTTGTTGACCGTGACCCGAAGGCGATCGATGTCGAAGTCGGGGAACGTCCATGTCGTCCCCTCGTCGCAGAAGGCCTTCTGGTAGAACCCGCCCACGCCCACGGTTCCTCCCACCTTCGCGAAGCCGGCGTTCCAGATCTCGACCTTCGCGCTCGTTGCCCAGCCCGGAACCTGGAAGTCGCAGTACCCTCCCACGCCTATCCATCCGGTAGCGGGAGAACGGGCCTTGGCACACACCAGGGGGACCTGGCCTCCCACGTAGTTCTCGCTCGCGGCGTCAACGGTGCCCAAGGGTACGAGCATGCTTCCGAGAAGGAGGACCAACACGGAGAGGGGGACGTATCTCATCGAACGGCCCTGGAACCCGTTGAGAGAGCATAAGTGTTCTCTAGCTCGTCACCGGGATGGAAGGTGCGATGCGAGGAGACGGGGGTGGCGGGACCCGTGGGCCCCGGCCGTCGGGGTGGGCGCGCGCCTTACGAGAAGTCCACCGTGATGTCGCCGGTGGTGGCGGTGCCGGGGGCGGGGCAGTCGAGGGGTCCGCGGACCCCGGACACGTAGACCTCGAGCTGCGCGTCGGTGGAGGGCACGCCCTGGATGGTGCTGTCGCAGAAGGGACCCTGGTAGGGGTTCTGCCCGTCGGGGTGCTGGAAGATGTAGTACCCGGCGGTGGGTTCGGTGACCTCATCGTGGATCTCGATGGTGGCGAAGGACGCCGTGTCGGGGATATCGAAGACGTGGCCGCCGAGGCAGAGGCCGGTGGCCTCCTCAGCGTCGCAGATCACGAAGAGGTCGCCGGGTCCGCCGACGTAGCTGCCGGAGGCCGCGAGGCCAAGGGGTGTGAGAGCGATCAGGATGACGAGCGCGATGATGGGGGTCCTTCGGATGGTCAACGTCAAGCCTCCGGCCTCCATGCCGGGGGTCGGGAGGTACTTGTACCTTCGGCACGGCTCGCGGGCGGAACGCTTACCTTCCGACGGGGTCCTGCCTGCGCCCCATGATCACGGTGCTCCGTCTCGGTCACCGCCCCCAGCGGGACAAACGCATCACGACCCACGTCTGCCTCACGGCGCGGGCGCTGGGGGCGGACCGCGTGCTCCTGGACCGGGAGGATGCCCGGGTGGAGTCCACGGTGCGGGACGTGACGGCGCGCTTCGGCGGACCCTTCACCATCGAGTCCGGGGTGGCGTGGCGGAGCATCCTGCGGGAGCACGCGGGGCCGTCGGTGCACCTCACCATGTACGGGGAACCCCTGGGGGAGGTGGTGTCCGACCTGAGGGCGGAGGCTGGGGGGTCGGTGCCGGAGGACGTCCTCGTCGTGGTGGGTGCCGAGAAGGTGCCGGGGGACGTGTACGAGCTCGTGACCCGGAACGTGGGCGTGGGGAACCAACCGCACAGCGAGGTGGCGGCGCTGGGGGTCTTCCTCTACGCGCTCCTGGGGGTGGAGGTGCTCGAGGGAGGCTTCGAAGGTGGGGAGGTCCGCGTGGTCCCGCAGCCTCGGGGGAAGCGCGTGGTGCCCGTGGATGAGGAGGGGGACGCGTAAGGGGTGGCGCGGGGCGTGGGAGGCAACGCTTCGATGTCCCGTGGGAAGGCGTTATGTACCTTGTTCCTGGATTCCCGAGTGGCCGTTGGTGGAACGTCCGTTGCGGGAAGCTTTAAGCGGGCGCGGGTCCACGTTGGATGGGGAGTCCCCATGGGTGGTTCGTTGAACTCCAAGGTCCGAGAGTACGTGCAGGAGATGGTGGGCGAGGAGGGTATGCGCGTCGTGAACCTTCTGGAGGAGCGTCAGGAGGCCACGGACACGGAGATCGCGGAGGAGCTGGATGCGAAACCCAGCCACGTCCGCAAGGTGCTCTACGACCTCTACGCCAACCGCGTGGCCGAGTACCACAAGGAGAAGGACAAGGAGACGGGCTGGCTCACGTTCTTCTGGGAGCTCACGCCGGAGGAGGCCGACGAGATGCTCGACCAGCGCCGCGAGGACCTCATCGGCGAGCTCGAGGAGGCGCTGAAGTTCGAGGAGGAGCACGACTTCTACGTGTGCCCCACGGGCGGTGAGCGCTACGACTTCCCCGACGCCATGGAGCTGGAGTTCCACTGCCCCGAGCATGGGGACAACCTGGAGCACCTGGAGGAGAACGAGAACATCGACATCCTCATGCAGCGCATCCAGCAGCTTCGCGAGCAGGGTCAAGCTGAAGGGTAACCGCGCTTCGTCGCCAGGCCGGGAGCCATCTACCCGCTTCCTACCGTTCCTTCCCGATGCACAGGGCCTACTCTAGCTCGAGCGCCGGTGAAGCTCCCCATGACGAATACGACCTACGGCAACCTATAGGCACCTATAGGAACCTATAGGTGCTCTGGGCCGTGCTTCGCACCCATGAGGGCTGCCGCAGCCGCCCCCGGCGGTCACAACGGACGTCGGGAACGCGAGCCCCCAGCCATCGACGAAAGACTTAAGCCCTACCTACCCAAGAAGGGGTCGAGGCGCATGAACAGGGTCTACAAGCGGATCTGCGAGGAGCTACGGGGCCGGCGTCCTCGCCGCACGAAGGTCGAGGTGCCCCGCGAGCTCATCGGCGACCCGCCCACGACGTGGAAGGAATCCACCGGATGGCCGAACCGCGACACCATCAAGCAGTACCGGGACGGCGTCTTCCACATCCACGAGACCGAGGCGGGCACGTACCGCATCCACCGGGACGCCGTGGACCCCGACCTGGCTCCCATGAAGCACCTGATCTTCGACATGCCCTACCTCGTGGCCGCCGTGGCCATCATGGTCGTGCTGTCGGTGGCCGGTGCCGCCACGGCCCTGGCGTAGGTTCGCCACCACCCCACCTCTTCTCCGGGCCCTACCCCCCACATCCCCCAGCGGAGCTCATCGGCCCACGGTCTTTATCACCCACCACATCCATGCGAAGACCTGACATGGGCGGCTCGGTAGCCGCCGGTCGGGAGGATCCGCCATGGACCTGGTGGACTGGAAGTTGTACACGAGCCTCGGGGTCGCCATCCTGGCGGGGATCCTGGGCATCGTGGGGAACAGCCCCCTCTTCGGGGTCGTCCTCGCGGTGGCAGCGTTCCTCGTCCTCTACGTGGTGCTCGTCATCGGGCACCTCGTGGGGGAGCAGGTGCGCTCCCGCGCGAGCTGACCCCAAGGACGAGCGAGGACGCCGCACCGCGGGCGCAAGACCCCGCCCAGGGCGGGGTGCACGCGGCGTGAGCGTTAGCTCTCCTCGGAACCGTCCCGATGCAGGCCGAAGCGCTTGCGGAAGAGGAAGAGCAGGTTGCGGAAGCCGTCCCTCCAGGAGGAGAGCTTCACGTCCCCAACGCGCGCGTGGAAGGGGATGGGGACCTCCCGCGCCACCACCTCCGGGTGGCGGAACGCCTCGATCTTGATCTCCTCGCTGTAAGGCATCCCGTCGGCCGTGAGCTCCACGTCGTCCAGGATGGTGCGCCGGAACACCCACATCCCCGACTGGCTGTCCTTGAAGGGCACGAGGAAGAGGAGCTTGCTCGTGGTGCTCAGCACCCAGTTCCCCACGCGGTGCTTCAAGCTGAAGGCACCGGGGTCCGGGTCGGCGAAGCGGTTCGTGCTGATGAAGTCCAAGCCCTCCCGGTCCAGGAGCGCCACGAGCTCGTCCATCCGCCCGAAGGGGTACGTGGTGTCCGCGTCGCCCGTGACGATGACGTCGCCCCGGGCCTCAGCGAAGCCCGTCTTGTACGCGCGACCGTACCCCTTGCGGGGCTCGATGAGGACGCGGGCGCCGTGGGACTCCGCGATCCCCCGGGTGCCGTCGGTGCTCTCCCCATCCACCACGACGATCTCCACGTCGTAGCCCATCTTCCCGAGCTCCTCCCGGGGGATGCTCTCCAGGCACTCGCCGATCCCCTCCGCCTCGTTGAGGGCGGGGATCACAACCGACACCATCTTCTTATCAGTCATCGTACCCGTCCTCCCTGACCGTCGCCACGAGGTACCCGAGGCTCGCCGCAGCCAACCGGAGCACACCCCAGAGGTGCAGCTGCGTGCGGAGCATCCGCCTGAAGCTGTAGTGGCTCCAGAGGTCCCCGTGCTTCAACGTGAGCTGCTTCCGACCGTACCCGTTCCAGTACGCCTGCTTGAAGAAGGCGGTGAAGCTGTCCCTGGCACGGTGGTACACGAGCGCGTCCGGGCGCTCGGTGAAGGTGAGACCCGCCTCCACACCCCGGTAGTTGAGGTCGATGTCCTCGGCGGTGTGGAACCGGTCGTCGAAGCCGCCGGCCTCCAGGAACCCCTCCCGCGTGTAGGCGAGGTTGCACGTGGGGTACGTGACGTCCACGCCCTCGTGATGGAGCTCCACGCGGTGGAGGTTCTCGAAGGCCCAGTACCCGATCTGGATGGTGCGGCCGCTCACCACGTCCGCCTCCTCCAAGCCCCGGCGCAGCTCCCGCAGCCAGAAGGGGTTGGCGATGCAGTCGCCGTCGATGAAGGCCACCACCTCACCCCGCGCCTCCTCCACGCCCTTGTTCCGGCTGGCACCGCGGGTGCCCGGGAACGTGATGAGGCGGATGCTCCCGTCCTCGTGCTCCTTGGCGTACCGCTGCACGATCTCCGGGGTGCGGTCGGAGCTCTCAGCGTCCACCACGAGCACCTCCCACGGCGGCTCCTGCACGAGGAGGCTGTCCAGGAGGTCCCGGATGTTCTTCTCCTCGTTGAACACCGTGATGACGACGCTCACCATGGGGCCTCCGCCCTCCGCCTGCGCGTCGGTGGACCCGTGGTTGGGACCCTCCGCGGGCGGTTCCGACGCGGGATGCGGTTCGCTGGGCGGGACCATGAGGCATTGGGCCTAGGGGCGGGGGGTTCAAGAAGCTTGCGTTGGGGGTTGAGGTCCAAGGTGAACCGGAGCGGTTCACCCCTGGGACCCATCGTCGCCGAAGAGCTCGTCCCGCACGTACCGCAGCATCTCCAGGGGATGGAGGGTGTCGAGGAAGAAGTGGAGGTCGTCCCGTGTGAACTCCCGCATGAGCACGAGACCCCCCAGGTAGAGGAGGCCACCCACGCCGCCGTAGATGAAGAGGTGGTACCACCGCGCGAAGGGCATCACGTGCTGGTGCAGGAGGATGAGGAGCCCGGCCATGGCCAGGGCCGAAGCCCCTTGGCGCAGGAGATGATGCCACTGGGGCGGAACCGGCACGAGGGCGTGGGCGATGCGGTGGAAGAGCACGTACGCCACGACGCCGGCGGAGAGGGTGGCGAGGGCCGCGCCCATGGCCTTCAACCCCAGGAGCTCGATGCCCAGGACCTGGATATCCGCCGGGATGAGGACCACGTTCAGCACGATGTTCGTCACGGCGGCGCTCGTGCCCACGATGCTGGCGAGCTCCGGTCGGTCCATGCCCTGGATGAGGCTGCTGTACGGTCGGGATAGGACGAAGAGGAGGCTGTACGCGGCCATGATCTGGAGGATGGGGATGGCCTCCAGGAACTGGTCGCTGAGGAGCAGGTGGATGACGGGGCCCGCGAAGGCCACGAGGAAGAGCACGAGCGGCAGGACCACCATGCCGATGTAGCGGTGGGAGCGCCCCGTGAGGGCGCCGATGCGCTCCGTGTCGTCCTGCACCGCCAGGTTGCTCATGGTGGGCATGAGGATGGCGCCGGCGGCGAAGGCCACCTGGTTCACGAGGCTCGTGATGCGGGTGGAGGCGAAGTACAACCCCACCTGACCGCTGGCCCAGAAGTACCCGATCATGACGCTGTCCAGCTTGTTCGCCAACGTGGTGAGGATGGAGACGATGTAGAGCGGGCGGGCGAAGTCCCAGTAGCTCCGGAGGAGCCCGGGGTCGAACCTGCCGATCTCGTAGTTGCGCCGGATGTAGTGGAAGGCCACCGCCACCGCCGCCAGAGCTCCCAGGAGGTACGTGACGGCCAGAAGCTCCGCGCCGTAGGTGGCCACCCACCCCCACTCCGGCCCCAGCATCGACGCCAGGGGCCCCGTCTGCTTCGCGGCGGCCGCGTACACGAGGGTGAGGAGGATGGTGGTGACGGTGCGCACGAGGTTGTCCGCGAACTCCGCCGCCTGCCCCCGGGCGATCTCCTGCTGGCTGTTGAAGGTGGACTCGCCGGCGGTCTGGTAGTTCTTCAGCGTCCAGTACACCGTCATGGCCACGAGGATCGTGACGGAGGTGTCCTCGAAGGGCTTGCCCTGGACCTTGATGC
>CAZDGP010000043.1:8111-14337 GCA_964505085.1 uncultured Thermoplasmatales archaeon | reverse complement strand
TCGAAGGCCTCCGCCCGCTCCACGCAACTGGGGCAGGATCCGCAGGGCGCGTCCACGAGCTCGCCGCAGCTCCACGTGGCCTCCAGGGGCACATCGAGCTCCATGGCGAGCTCCAGCACCTCCACCTTGCTCGTGCCCTCCAGGGGGTTCACGATGCGGAGGTCCCCCGGGGAGCCCGGCCAGCGGCTGAGCTTCAGGAGGTCGTTCATGGCGTCGAAGAACCGCGGGGCGCTGTCGGGGAAGGACTCGGGGTCGGCGCCGATGTGCCCGCCCACGATGCGGGAGGCGCCCAAACGCTCCGCATGGTGCGCTGCGAACCCGTAGAACACGATGTTGCGGTGGGGCACGAAGGCCTCCGGCGCATCCTCCAAGCCCGGCGGCACGGTCCCCATGTCCACCACCTCCGTGAGCCCCGGAACCTCCTCCTCCATGAGCGTTACGCCGGCGCGGCGTGCCAGGCTCCGGGTGGCCCGCACCTCGGCGGGGGCGCGGTCGTGGTAGTGGAAGGTGAGGGCGCGCACGTCGTGGCCCCGGTCCAGAGCCCACCACAGGGCGGCGGCGCTGTCCACCCCGCCGCTTGCGAGGACGATGCTTCGCGTCACGAGCGCCGCGATGCGTGGGGCAGGGTAAGAAGGTTCCGCGAGGCGGGTGCCGGGCACCGGTCAGAAGGGGTCGCTGCAGTCCCGGACGTACCCGCAGTTCTGGCACACGATCTTGCAGTGACGCTCCAGGGTCCTCGCCCCGCAGAGGCTGCAACCCTCGGTGACGGCCTTGGCGCCCACGGTGGGGTCGAAGGCGCCCGCCCAAGTTCAGGCTTCCGGTTCCCGCCCGTCCTCCTCGAGCTCCCCCAGCAACCCTTCGAGGTCCAACCGATCCGTCACCATCTCCATCTTCCCCTCCGGGTTCCGGGGCCACGCGCTCTTGGGGCGGTCATGGTACACCTCGATACCGTTCCCGTCGGGGTCCGAGAGGTACAGCGCCTCGGAGACGCCGTGGTCGCTCGCCCCGTCCAGGGGCCACCCCTGGTCGAGGATGCGCCGCAGCACGCGAGCCAGCGCCCGGCGCGTGGGCACGCGGAAGGCCACGTGGAAGAGCCCCGTGCTCCCCCGGGGTGGCGGGTCCCCGCCGCGGCTCCCCCACGTGTTGAGGCCCAGGTGATGATGGTAGTCCCCGAAGCTCAGGAACGCCGCTGCCCCCCGGGGATCGTCGGGGTCGCCGTAGAACTGGTTCACCTGCATCCCCAGCACGTCCCGGTAGAAGGCCACGCTCTCCTCCAGGTCGCTCACCCTCAGGTGGACGTGACCCACGTCCATGCCCTCCGGCGCAGGTTCTGGGGGCGTTTCCAGAGGCGTCAGCACGTCCTCGTCGTCTCGGGGCACCGTGGGTCGTACCGGGAGCCTAGGAGGTAAGCCTTGGCCCATGACACGTCCGCAACCCGTTCGCTTAAGCCCTCCTGCAGCCTTGGAGCCTCCATGGTGGAGACCGGAACCCTCCTGAACGTGAGCCTCAGCCTCGGCATCGTGGTCCTGGGCTTCGTCGCTGCCCTCGTGGTGCACCACGGCATGCGGGTCCTGGGCGAGATGGCGCGCCGGAGCAGGTTCCGCTTCGACGGCGTGGTGGTGAAGGTGCTCTCGCGGCCCCTCGCCATCCTCGTGGCGCTCACGGGCATCGTGGCGGGGCTCAGGCAACTGGAGGGCGCCGCCCTGTGGCTGGACCGGTGGCCGGGGGTGGAGCCCGCGCTCCTCGTGGTGGCTGGTACGTGGGTGCTCGCGGGGCTCGTGCGGGAGGTCGTGGAGGTCTACGGGCGCCCCTTCGTGGAGTCCACCGAGAGCGACTTCGACGACCGCCTCCTGGGCATCGTGGACCTCGCCGCCATCCTCGTCATCTGGATCGTGGGCTTGCTCCTGGCGCTCAGCGTCCTCGGCATCCAGATCACGCCCTTCCTCGCGAGCCTCGGCGTCGCCGGCCTCGCGGTGGCGTTGGCGGTGCGCACCATCCTCAGCAACTTCTTCGGCGGCCTCGTCCTCACGGCGGACCGCACCATCCAACCCGGGCACCGGGTCCGCGTCACGGACTGGGTGGGGGACGTGGTGGACATCGGGCGGTACAAGACCACCATCCGCACCCGGGACAACCTCCTCGTGAGCCTCCCCAACGACGTGCTCATGAGCGAGACCGTGGTGAACTACAACCTCCCCAACTCCCTCCGCCGCGTGGAGATGCACGTGGGCGTCGCCTACGGGTCCGACCTCGAGGAAGCGTCCAACATCATCCTGAGCATCCTCGACGACGTGCCCAGCGTCACGCAGGACCCCGAGCCCGAGGTGAACGTGGTGGAGCTCGCCGACAGCGCCGTGGTGCTGGAGGTGCTCGCCTGGCAGGACCGACCCACCGGCGCCCGCCGCACCCGCGACCGCGTCTTCCGGGAGAGCCTCAAGCGCTTCGCCGACGCCGGCATCGAGGTGCCCTTCCCCCAGGTGGACGTGTGGATGCGCGCCCCCAGCGACGCCGACGCGTCACCCTCAGCGGTCCCCTCGCCACCTGCCACGGAGCACGGCGAGACCCAGGAGGACGCTCACCACCAGGAGCGGTGAGGGCCCGGGGGTGCCCTGCTCCCCGCCTTCCGCCCCGGTGTCGTTACCCGACACCACGATGGGGACGCTGTCCCACCCCAGCGTGGGCTCGTCACCCGTCTGCGCCGTGCGGCGCCACATCACCTCGTCGGCTCCGCCGCTCCGGTCCAGCGTCACGGTGGCCCCGGCGGGCACCTCCGCCACCGCGTCGCCGCCAGCGCTCACGTTGTACGCGGGACCCCAGCCGTCGTTGGACACCGTCACGGTGCCCTCCCCGGTTCCCTCCACGTGGATGGACCCCGTGAGGTGCGTGAGGTTCCCCCACGTGACGTGGTAGACGCCCAGCACCTCCGCCAGGCGTTCCTCCACCTCACCCTGGCTGGCGGGGAGGTTCTGCTCCTCCGACACCTCCACCACGAGGCCCAGCGCCGTGCGGTTCCCGTAAGCCCACGCCGGGGATTCGCCGGCGCCGCTGGGGTCCCGGTACTCGAGACCCGTCTCCTCCTCGATGTTCAGCAACCACGCCTCGTACGCGGGCCAGTCCGGCATCTCCCCATCCTCGCTGGCGCGCCACGGGAGCACGAGGTCGTACGTGCCCGTGTGGCCGCTGAGGTACGCCATCATGTTCAGCTCCTCCATGAGCGCCATGTTGGCCTGCGTCTCCACCTCGCTTGCCGCCGCCATCCCGCGGTACGTGGGCGTCCCGGGGATCTGGCTCGTCCCGTAGAGACCCCAGTGGAAGGGGTAGTTCCGGTTGAGGTCCACGCCGCGGACGTTCTGGCGCTGGTCCCGCACGTACCCGTCGGGGTTCACCACGGGCGTCACCACGAGGCGCTGACCCTCCAGCGTGGACGGGTCCTCCGCCGCCTGCTCCAGCACGTCCTCGAGGAAGTAGTACGCGGCCTCGATCCCCAGGATCTCGTTCCCGTGGTGGCCCCCGTCCACGTACAACGCGGGGAGGGCCGCAAGCTCCTCGTCGCTCCGGTTGCCGATGTCGAGCGCCACGTCCACAGCGAAGATCTCGAAGCCAAGCGTGCTGTGCCCCACCACGCGGAACTCCGCGATGTGCGGGTACTCCTCGGCGAGGGCCATGGTGTCGCTTCGGAGGGTCGTGTAATCGTGGTAGGGCTCGGTCTCCTGGGCCGTGGCAGGCACGGCGGCCGCCATGAGGACGGTGACCAGGACGAGGGAGAGGAGGGCCTTCGTACACCGCATGGGCGCCCCAGGGACGGGAGAGGGCTTAAGGTTAGGGCCGCAGGAGACGCGTGTCGGCGGTGGTGTGGAGCTCCAGGCGCCCCCGGTACGTCTTCCCCCGGAGCGCCGTGGCCACCACCTCGTCACCGGCGTCGAACCCCTGCAGCTCCTTCACGTGCTCGTCCCAGCACGTGAGCACCGTCCGCGAAGATCCGTCCCGGACGTGGGCCTTCGCCAGGAACCCCGTGCTCCCGTCCTTCCGCTTGAAGAGCTTCGTGGGCTCCACCCGCACCACCTCGGCCCGGATGCGGACGTCCCGCTCCCCGTCCAGCACCTCGCTGAGGGGCGTGGTGGGGCGGTCCAACGGGTCGATCTCGGGGTCCGCGTTCACGCCACCCCACACGTCCTCGCCCTCCGGCGGGTCCACGGGCGGCGCGTCGTCGGCTCCCCCGCGTCCGTCGTCCTCCACGGACTCCTCCTGCACCTCGCTCCAGCGGCCCACGTGGAGCTCCACACCGTAGGAGGTGTGCTTCACCCGAGCGTTCACCACCCGCACCACGTCCCCGGGGTTCACGGAGCCGTCGCCCACGAGGTCCACGTCGTCGTCCCACAGCACGAGGCGCGCCCGCCGGTCGTGGTCGTGCACCTGCACGTTCACCACCTGCCCCGGGCCGCGGTCGTCCTCGTCGAAGGTCCGGACCTCCCCCACGTCGTGGACGCGGACCCGCACCGTAGCCTCGTTCCGCCCGTCGAGGTCCACGAGGTCCACCACCGCCCCCTCGTTCCGCCCCAGCTCGTCCACCACCCGCAACGCCAGCACATCCCGCGTGATGAGGTGCCCCGTGCGGCGCTGATGCTCCGCCACCCTCTCCTCGAAGTCCTCCGGGTCCAGGAGGTCCTCCACGAGCTCGTAGTGGGGGCGCAGCGCCGAATCCATCGCTGGGGAAGCGTCCCCCGGGGTCAAGAAGGTTGCCCGGGGGGTGGTGGAAGTACCCGCAACCGCTGACCTATAGGGGCCTATAGGTGGCTATAGGTCCTCGTCGAACCCAAGCTCCACCAACCGCACCGGCACCTTCCCCAGGCGATCGAGTTCGGGGGATCCACGATGCGCCGGGAACCAACACCGCAGCACTTAACGCTCCAAGCGACCATGAGGAGGGTGATGCAACCCGGTGTGCGTGAGGCCGTGGAGGCGTTCCGTGGGGCCGCCGAGAGCCTCTACGGCGACCGGTTCCACACCCTCGTCCTCTACGGGTCCCAGGCGCGGGGCGATGCGGACGAGGCGTCAGATGTGGATCTCATGCTCGTCTTGGAGGGCCCCGTGCAGCCCGCGCGGGAGCTCGATCGCCTGGGAGGCATCACGTGGGAGATCGACATGGAGCACGACGTGCTCCTGTCCGTGTACCCGGTGTCCCGGGAGGAGTTCGAGGGGGAGGACACGCCGCTGTTGCGGAACGTGCGACGCGAGGGGGTCCGGGCGTGACGGACAAGGTCCACGACCTCCTGCAGCGCTCGAACCGGTACCTGCGAAGCGCGGAACTGCTCCTCGATGACGGGGACGCGGAATCGTGCGTTTCCCGAGCGTACTACGCGATGTTCTACGCTGCAGAAGCGCTGCTCTTCTCCGAGGGCATCACCGTGTCAACCCACCGCGGCGTAATCGGGAGCTTCGGCGAGGAGTTCGTGAAGACGGGCCGGTTGCCCCCCGAGCGGGGCCGCGACCTCAGCACGGTGTTCCAACAGCGGAACGTGGGGGAGTACGCTCACCGGTCGGTGGTGTCCGAGAACGAGGCTGGAGACGCTCTGGAGAAGCCGCGTGGGTTCGTGGCGGATGCACGGACGCTCCTCGAGGGAGCAGGCTAAGCTTCTTCGCCATCGACCCCCAGCTCCACCAACCGCACCGGCACCTTCCCCAGCGCGTCGAGGTTCAGGTGCTTCGTGGTCTTGGCCGGGAAGAGGTCCCCCGCGAGCGCCCGCTCCACCACCTCCGCCTTCGTGGGCGGGTCCCGGTCCTCCCGCCACGTCTCCAGCTCGATGCTCGCGTCCTCGTAGTCCACGAGGTGCACCGGCACGCGCCGGCACCCGAGGCGCTGGAGCGCCGTGAGGCGGTGGTGCCCGTCGAGGACGACGCCGGTCTCGCGGTCCACCACGATGGGGTCCTGGATGTGCCCGACCTCCCGGAGATGCTCCACGAGGTCCTCCACGCGCTGGGGCCGCACCTCCTCGTGAGCGTGGAGCGTGGCGGGGTCGCGCAGGGCGAAGCGCGTATCGAGCATGAGGGGGTGGATGGGGGTTGGGTGGGGTAAAGGTACCGCTTGTGGTGGGGGTGAGGTGGTAGATTGGGGGGTCATGTGAGGGCAGGCGGAGGCCTCCCCGCCCCCCGCCCCCGGTGCCGGAGGAGAGACAGAAGGAGTTCCGGCACCGTACACCCCTCCCCGGCCGCCCGGCACCTCCTCCCC
>CAZDGP010000043.1:2466-8011 GCA_964505085.1 uncultured Thermoplasmatales archaeon | reverse complement strand
CCCAGGGCCGCGCCCAGGGTCGTGGTGACCACGGCCTCCACCAGCACCAGGCGCTGCACGTGGCGCCGCGTGAACCCCAGCGCCCGCAGCATCCCCAGCTCCTGACGCCGCTCCACCACGTCCCGCGCGCTCACGATGCCCACGGCGGCGACGCCCACCAGGAGCCCCAACCCCATGTACACGCGGAAGAGGCTGAAGATGCGGCGGGACTGCGCAAGCTGCTCCTCCACCTCCGCCCGGAACGGGTTCGCATCCAACCCCAGCTCCTGGAACCCCGCCTCCAGCGCCCGCGCCACCTCCCCCGGGTCCGCCCCCGGCACCGTATCGATGAGGAGCTCCCCCCGCGGCGCGCCCACGCTCGCGTTCAACACCTCCGAGTGCACCCACAACCCCCCCAACGCCACCTGCTCCTGCACCCCCACGATGGTGAGGTTCCGCTCCCCCGCCAACGTCCGAAGCGTCAACGTATCCCCCGGCATCGGGCGGGTGCCCGCGTCACCGTCGAAGCCCCAGGTCTTGCTCACGATGACGAGGCCCGGGTCCCCCCGCACCGCCTCGTACGCCGCCGCGTCGCTCCCGAAGCGGTCCGAGCGATCCTCCAACGTGAAGCGTCCCGCCTCCGCGAAGGCCCCATCGAACGCGTAGAGGAACGTCTGATCCGGTCCGCTGCTCGCGTTCCGCCCCTCGATGCGCACGTGGTCCCCCCCGAACAACGTCCCCGCCGCCAACCCATGCACCTCCTCCACCCCCGCAAGCGGCGTCTCGGACCCCGGCACCGCCTCCACCGGCGTCACCGTCGCCGCCGACAGGTTCACCACCGGACGGGCCGTCGTCGCATGCACCTCGTACCCCGCCGTCTGCGCGTCGATGGGCGGTTGGAACAACGCGAAGAGCACGCTGAAGAGCACCACCGTCAACACCACGAGCGCGAACATCGCCATGGTGAGGCCCGTTCGCACCCGCTCCCGATGGAACCCCGCGCCCGCCACGCTCGCCACCGCACCCAACCCCGGCACGCGCTGGAGCACACCCTGCACGCTCCGCCCCACCGCCGGCAAGTGAGCCAAGAGCAGCACGCTCGCAAGCACCAGCACCAACGCCTGCACCGGCGCCCGCGTCAACACCCCCCGCGACCCCCCCGCATCCAGGAGGAACAAGCTCGCCAACGCCAACCCCAACGCCAGCACCCCCGCGACGGGGTACGCCCGGGACCGGGGCACCCACCGCGTCGCCACCATGGCCACGCCCACGAGGCTCACCGCCGGCGCCAGCACCTGCAACCACGCCACCTCCACGGCGAAGGCCAACAGCATCGTCACGCCCCCACCCACCACGAGCACGATGCCCATGACCACCGTGCGCCGGCTCGCCGGCTCCTCCGGCTCCGGAAGCTTCCGGATGCTTCGCACGATGTTCAACCCCGCCGACCGCCGACTCGTGAACCACACCGTCACCAGCGTGAGCACCAGACCAAGCGCCGCCGCGTACACGAGGCTCGCCGGCTCCACCAGGAGCGGCACGTGGAGGCTCACCTCGCTGGCGATCACATCGTTGAGCACCAGCAGGAGCCCCGCCGCCAACCCCACGCCCGCCACCACCCCCACACCCGCCGCCACCACGCCGTAAGCGCTTCCCTCCACCAGGAACTGGAGCACCAGGTGGCGCCACGGCAGCCCCAACGCGCGCTCCATCCCCAGCTCGTGGCGCCGCTCCCGGGCCAGCATGAGGAAGAGGTTCACCACCAGCATCAGGCCCGCAAGCACCGTGAAGCTCCCAAGGAGCGTGAGGAGGTCCGTGAAGCTCGCACCCGCCTGCTCGCTGGCATCCACCCAGTTCCGCTTCAACCCGTGGACGCTCAAGTGCGGGATGCTCTCCTCCTCCGGGTGCTCCGCCTCCAGGTCCGCAAGCGCAGCCTCCAGCGCTCCCACGGCCGCCGCCGTCCCGTCCTCCCCACCCACCGCCGGCCCCGGGTTCGACACCGTCACGTGCGTGATGGTGCCCGGCAGGTCCAGCAGCGCCTGGAGGTCCGCAAGGGGCATGAGCAGGTTCGACGTCAGGAACAGATCACCATCACTAGCCCCTGGATCATCGGTCCGCGCCACCGCGTCCACCGTGAGCCGCACCGACCGCCCATCATCGCGTGCTCCACCCCCGCCGAAGCTCCCCTCGCCCACGCGCTGCGCAAGCTCCGGGTTCTCCCGGGCGAAGGCCTCCACCCGCGCCACATCGTACGTGGGCTCCAGCACCACCACGATGAGGCGGAACCGCGCGTTCGCCGCCTGCTTCGCCTCCACGTGCGCCGTCCAGTTCCCCCCGGCAACCGCATCCCGGGGCACCTGCACGAGGACCGGGCCCTCCGTCCCCGCCGACGCGTTCCCATAACGGGTGCCGTTGGGCGCCACCAGGGTGAGGTCCAGGTCCGCCGACCCCTCCGGCGCCTCCCACAGGAGCGCCGCCAGGATCCCGCCGGCATCCCCCGGCACCGGATGCACCGTCGTCGTGTTCGTGCCCTGCGCCCCCGACCCCGGCACCGGGAGCGGACCCCCCGCCCCAGCCACCACCGTCCCGTTCACGGTGGTGACGTTGGGAAGCAGCGGCACCCGCGGTGCCGCCACCTGCAGCACCACCTCGTCCCCCACGCCCGCCCCCAAGCGCGTGCTCAACCGCTCGTTGAGGATGACCTCACCCGGCGGAAGATGCGACCCGTACGCGTCACCCTCCGGCTCGAACCCCACCACCAGGACCTGGGGCTCCGTCTGCCCCTCCGCCGGCAACCCCACGCTCCCCCGCGCCAGCAAGAGCGGCGAGACGCCATCCGATACCTCCTGCACCCGGGGGTCCGCCGCGAGCTCCTCCGCCACCCACTGGGGGAAGGGGAAGGACCCGTCGAGGTCCACCAGCTCGTCCACGTCCCCCAACGCGTCGTACGCCCCGCCCTGGAGGCCCCCCTGGAGGCTGTCCCCCGCCACGAAGCTCGCGGTGACGATGGCCGTGGCCACCGTGAGACCCAGCACCACCACGAGCGCCTGCACGGGGCGCCGCCGCGCGTTCCGGAGGCCCAACCGCGCCGGCACCGGGCGCCGCCACGCCGCCACCGCCACCACCACGAGGCCCAGGAGCGCCGCCGCCACCGTGACCTGGGCCGTGAGGCTCACCACGCTAGATCCTCCGCGGCGTGTCCCGCACGAGCTCCCCGCTCTCCATGTGGAGCACGCGCTCCGCACGCTCCGCGAGGTTCGGGTCGTGGGTGACGGCCACCAGGGTCTGCCCGTGGGTGCGGTTCAACCCCGTGAGGAGGTCCAGCACGCGCTTCCCCGTGGCCTGGTCCAGGTTCCCCGTGGGCTCGTCCGCCCACACGATGGCGGGGTCGTTCACGAGGCTCCGGGCGATGGTGACGCGCTGCTGCTGACCGCCGCTGAGCTCGCTGGGTTTGTGCTCGCCGCGGTCCCCCAACCCCACGGCGTCCAGGAGCTCCAGAGCCCGCTCCCGCGCCACCTCCCGCTCGGTGCCGCTTACGAGGAGAGGAAGCTCCACGTTCTCCACCGCCGTGAGCACCGGCAGAAGGTTGTAGGACTGGAACACGAAGCCCATGCGCTCGGCTCGGTGCCGGCTGCGGTCATCGTCGCTCATCCCCGCCAGGTCCCGCCCCTCCACATGCACCGAGCCCTTCGTGACGTCGTCGAGGCCCGAGAGGCAGTTGAGGAGCGTGGTCTTCCCGCACCCGCTGGGCCCAACCACCGCGATGAACTCCCCCGCGTGCACCTGGAGGTCCACGTCCCGGAGCGCGTGCACGGGCTCCGGACCCGTGGTGTAGGTCTTGCGCACCGCACGAGCTTCCACGACGGGGTCGGGCATGGTGGTGAGGGTTCAGGCGGTGTCCGCGTACGTCACAGGATCCTCCACGCCGGCCTCCCGGAAGCCCTTGAGGCGAAGCTGGCACGCGTCGCAGATGCCGCAGGCCTCGTCGCCGCCCTGGTAGCACGTCCACGTCGCCCCCAGGGGCGCATCCAGCTCGAGGCCGCGCTCCACGATCTCGCTCTTCGTCATCTGGAGAAGCGGCGTCTCGATGCTCACGGGGTGGCCCTCCACCGCGCGCTTGGTGGCGAGGTTCGCGAGGTCCTGCCACGCCCCGAAGTACTCAGGGCGGCAGTCGGGGTACCCGCTGTAGTCCACGGCGTTGGCGCCGATCCAGAGGCTGTCGGCTCCCCGCACCTCCGCGAACCCGAGGCCGTACGCGAGGAAGATCGTGTTCCGCGCCGGCACGTACGTGGCAGGGATGCTCCCCGCCATCTCGGTCTCGCTCCGCTCCGTGGGCACGGCGACGCTGGCGTCGGTGAGCGCCGACTCCCCCAGGGTGCCCACGTCGGGCTCGAGCACCTGGTGGCTCGCCACGTCCAGCGCCCGCGCCACCAACCGCGCCGCGTCGATCTCCCGGTCGTGCAGTTGCCCGTAGTCGAAGCTCAACGCGTGCACCTCGTGACCCTGGTCTTGGGCGGTGGCGGCGGTGACGCAACTGTCCAGGCCCCCCGAGAGGAGCACGACGGCGCGGGACGAGGTCATGGTGGGAGGCATCGGTGCCGCCGCTTCAAAACGTTTGCGCTGCCTCCGCCCCCGGGCCCTCCTCCGCCTCGGGCCCCCACCACGCATCCCACCGGTGCGCCGCCACCGCCGCGGCCACGGCGCCCAGCAGGTCGTAGTAGAGGTCCAGCATCGTGTTCGTGTAGAAGCCCTGGTCCACGGTGCCGAAGAGGAGGAACCCCGCGAACTCGTACAGCTCCACCACCACCCCCGCAAGCACCGCGAGGGCCACGGCGGCGACGCTCGTCACCACGCGGCGCTGCAAGCCGCCCAGGTGCTGCCGGAGCACGGCGTCGGCGAGGAGCCACACGGCGGCACCGCCCAGGGCGTGGGCGGCGTTGTCCCACCAGGGCAGGATGTAGTAGAGGCCGTTGACGCCGAAGACGCGGTGCACGCCGGCGAGGCTTCCGCCGAGGAAGTGCAGGGCGCCCACGATGGCCATGGCGAGGGCCGTTCGCGGGGGGATGTGCCAGCTGCCCCGGTGGTGGAGGTGGTGGAGCACGAGGAAGACCGCGATGCCCACGAGGGTGTAGTTCCGCCAGAGCGTGTTCCCCGTGAGGAGGTTCACGAGGAGCGCCACCGCGAGGACCACGGCGCCCACGCGCCAGGGTACGGCATCGTCCATGACGGATGGGAAGGTCTTTGGTCCCATACAACGGTTCCGACGCATCATGGGCGGCGGCTCCCCCGGTCCCTGGCTCTTCACCCTCGCGGTGGCGGTGCTCTTCGTGGCGCCGCTTGCCTACGTGGGGGAGGGCCTCGTGTGGTGGACGAGCGACCCCGCGGCGAACCCGCTGGCGTGGGACGAGGCCATGCTGGAGCCGGGGTCGCCGGAGTACGACGCATGGGTGGAGAGCCACAACAACTCCCGCATCACCCACTGCAGCAGCTGGGGGAGCGACCCCAACGCGAGCCTCAGCGGTGGATGCTGCCCCCGGGAGGGGCAGGGGAGCACCGTGAGCGGCGG
>CAZDGP010000043.1:0-2366 GCA_964505085.1 uncultured Thermoplasmatales archaeon | reverse complement strand
GGCGGGGGTAGCGGCGGCGGCGGGGGGGCGGACGTGGGCGGCGGTGGCGGTGGAGCCGGCGGCGCCGACGCCCCGGGCCCCGGCGTCGTGCTCACCGTGGTGGCGCTCACGCTCCTTGCGAGGGTGTGGCGCAGGAACCGGTAGGTCACCGGGCGGCGACGGACGAGGACCCCACGACAACCTATAGGGACCTATAGTTACCTATAGGTTCAAGGGGTGGAACGGAGGATGAACGGGGGTCACCCCAGGTCCGCGCTCGCCCACGCGCCCTTGCCGTAGGTCTCGTCGAGGCCCACCTCGAGGCGCTCCACCTGCGGCGGGAGGTCCACCTCCTCCAGGAGCGTGTCCAGGGCGTACCGCGCCAGCTCCTCGGCGCTCGTGTACTCCACCGGCAGCAACTGCACATCCTCGGCGGGGAGGCTGTAGGACTTCCTCCCGATGGTGAAGGCGACGCTGTCCGGACCCTCCTCCACCGTGAAGTCGGGGCTCTCCGCCTGCACGAGCACGCGGTGGTCCAACCGGTCCGCAAGCTCCCGCAGATGGTCCTTCACGATGCCGAAGTCCGTGATGAACCCCTGCTCCGCGATCTCCCCCGCGAGCACCGCGTGGAGCGCGTACGTGTGCCCGTGGAGGTGACCGCACTTGGGATGGTGGGGGATGATGTGGGCGGCGTCGAAGCGGATACCGCTACGCCAACCGTCGACACGGATCTCCATACGCACCCCACGGTGGGGGTGGGTCTTGAAGGTTCCGCGGCCCGAGGATCAACGGGCGCCAGGCGAGGTCCGGGTGCCCGGTCAGGCCTCGACACCCTCGATCTCGTCCCACGCCTCGATCTTCTTGACGACGTCCATGCCGTCCACGACCTTCCCGAAGACCGTGTGCTCCCCGTCGAGGTGGGGCTGGGACCCGAGGCAGATGAAGAACTGGCTCCCGCCCGTGTCCCGACCGCGGTGGGCCATGCTGAGGCTCCCGGGCTCGTGCTTGTGGGGGTTGCCCTCGAGCTCGCAGGGGATCGTGTACCCGGGCCCCCCGGTGCCCGCGCGGGGGTCGCCGGGGACGCGGCTGTGGGGGCATCCGCCCTGCACCACGAAGTCCGGCACCACCCGGTGGAACCGCACGCCGTCGTAGAACCCGTCCTCGGCGAGCTCCAGGAAGTTCTCCACGGTTCGAGGCGCCGCATCCTCGAAGAGCTCGATGAGGATGTCGCCCTTCGCGGTGCGCAACGTGGCCGTGGGGTGGCTCGACATGGCCCCTGCCAGGGTGGGGTGTAACCTAAAGGTTACGCTATCGGCGGTCCCCCACCCTGGACACGTGCTCCGAGAGCCACCCTGCCAGCTCCCGCACATCCCCCGTGACGCGCGTGCACCCCTGCACCACCACGGGGTGAGCCACCTGCCGCTGGTCGCTCCAGACGCCGTACACGGGCACGCCCCGGGCGTGGGCGTGGCCCATGACCCAGGCGGTGCCGTCGTCCACCTGGCGCCCATCCAGCACCGCCACCACCACCTCCGCCGCCTCCAGACCCTCAAGAACGCCCTCCACGTACGCGTCCTCCTCCAGGTCGACGCCGGGTTGGCCCAGGGCGGACTCGGCGAGGAAGATGTGCCGGTGCCCCAGGCTCGTGCCGCTCGCCGCATGGAGCGCCCGCACCAGCGACTCCTGCCTTGCGAGCTCCGTGTCGTTGAAGTGCGGGAGCGCCAGGAAGATG
Organism: uncultured Thermoplasmatales archaeon; assembly: GCA_964505085.1. Lineage (GTDB taxonomy): Archaea > Thermoplasmatota > SW-10-69-26 > JACQPN01 > CAZDGP01 > CAZDGP01. The sequence continues at coordinate 655 of CAZDGP010000043.1, read as the reverse complement.
GGCTTCTTGGAGGGCATCAGCGCCGGGAGGAGGGGGAGCGGGTTTCAAGGTTGCGATGCATGGGATGGGGAGCGCCAGCCAAGCGCCGCGACTCCGGCGCCGCCGAGGCCGACCGGAGTAGAGGCCGAGGTGGTGGCGCGGAAGATGGGCTTCTTGGAGGGCATCAGCGCCGGGAGGAGGGGGAGCGGGTTTCAAGGTTGCGATGGGTGGGGTTGAGGGCGCAAGCCGAGCGGAGCGAACCGGCCACCCAGCCACCCGCCCGCATACTTTAAAAGGAGTGGGTGGTTAGGGAACACGGTCCCCATGACCCTCCCCGACGTGCAGTCCCTCCGCAGCACCCACGACTACAAGCTCACCCGCGTGGGCGTCACCGGCATCCGCAAGCCCCTGCGGGTCCAGCGGCCCGGCACCCGCGAGGCCCACGAGCTCGTGGCGCGCTTCGACGCCTTCGTGGACCTCCCCGCGGAGCAACGGGGCACCCACATGAGCCGGAACGTCGAGGCCATCAACGAGGCCATCGACCGGCAGGTGCGCGACCCCACCGGCGGCGTGGAGGAGCTGGCGGCGAACCTCGTGGAGGACCTCCTGGAACGCCACGATTACGCCACCGTGGCCGAGGTGGAGATCGAGTCCCAGTACTTCCGCGAGCGCACCA
>CAZDGP010000042.1:5130-14340 GCA_964505085.1 uncultured Thermoplasmatales archaeon | reverse complement strand
ACCTACGGGCACCGCGCCTTGGGCACCTCGGGGCACCCCGCGGCTGCGATCCGGGGGCGCGGCTTCGCCGTGCCACCTACGGGCACCGCGCCTTGGGCACCTCGGGGCACCCCGCGGCTGCGATCCGGGAGCACCACCCCACCCTAATCCGGAACGATTCCGGACAACCTTCATGTAGGGTGCCGCCGTAGTAGGTGCACGCGAGGAGACTCCATGGGCATCAACGCAAGCATCGAGGACGCGTTCAACGGGCAGCTGCGGAACGAGCTCCAGGCATCCTACATCTACCTCTCCATGGCCGCGTGGTTCGAGGAGCAGGACCAACCGGGCATGGCCGCGTGGATGCAGGGCCAGAGCGCCGAGGAGCGGGACCACGCCATGCGGTTCTACGAGCACATCCACCAGCGGGACGGCTCCGTGACGCTCGGAGCCCTGGAGGCGCCTCCCAACGACTGGGACGATATCCTGAGCGTCTTCGAGGACGCCCTGGCCCACGAGGAGAAGGTCACGGGCCAGGTCCACGACCTCGTGCAGGTGGCCCGGAAGGAGGGTGACCTCGCTGCGGAGCGGTTCCTGGACTGGTTCGTGGACGAGCAGGTTGAGGAGGAGGACACGATCCGGAACATCATCGCCCAGGTGCGCATGGCCCGGGAGGACCCCGGCGCGCTCTTCCAGCTGGACCGGGAGCTGGGGTCGCGACAGGGCGGCGGGGAGGAAGCCTGAGGACAGGGTTCTTGGAGGCGCGGACCCATAGACGACACCGTGAGGTCGAGCCCATGCATCGCGCACACGTCTTCGTCGAGGGGAAGGTGCAGGGCGTCTACTTCCGGGACACCACCCGCCGCGAGGCGCAGAAGCGCGGGGTGGACGGGTGGGTCAGGAACCTGAGCGACGGCCGCGTGGAGGCCGTCTTCCAGGGCCCCCGGGCGGACGTGGACGCCATGATCGGGTTCGTCCACAAGGGCCCCCCGCGGGCTCGCGTGGACGACGTGCAGGTGGAGCGGTCGGAGGACCCGGACCACGCGCTCCAGGGGCAGGGCTTCGAGGTGCGACCCACGAAGTGACCCTGCCGCGCCGGATCCCCAACACCCTCCGGGTCAGGATCCGGACCCGTCATCGGGGTCGCGAACGCGGAGGGTGTCGCCCTTCATCTCCCACCATCGGCCGTCCTCGTCGAAGAACCCGCCCTCCTGGAAGGTGCCGCATCCGCGGCAGGCGAACCCGTCGTACCCCTGCTGGACCGAGGGCTCCCACACCGTGGTCTCACCGCACTCGAAGCAGTCCGCCCGCGGCTCATCCTCCGACGTGCCTGCCTCGGAACCTGTCGGTGCCATGACCCCTCATCGGTGGTTCCGGTGGCATAGGGTTTACCCCTCGTCGAGGGAGGGCAGGAGGGAGTCCACCTTCACCTGCGGGTCCTCCCCATCCTCCCCCGTGAAGCGCTCCAGCGCCTCCTCCACGTCCACCCCCGAGAGGACCTCCCCCACATCGAGCTCCCCCGCGTCCCAGAGCCTGGTGAAGCGCTCCCGGAGGTCGCTGGCGAAGCCCTGGTCCCACACGTAGACGAGGGCGAAGTACACCTCGGGGTCCACGGGGTTCTTCACGCCGATGAGCGCCTTCTCGGCGTCGATGACCCCGAAGGGCACCTGCTCCTCCCGGATGACGCGCACCCCCACGTTCTCCCCCACGTAGGGCATCACCGTGCGACCGATGAGGTCGTTGTAGGGGCTCTCCAGGATGTAGGCCACGTCGGCGTCCCGGATGAGCACGCGGATCTCCACGCCGCGCTCGGCGGCCTCGCGGAAGGCGTGGAAGAGCTGGTCCTCCTCGGGGTCGTACCGCTCGAACTCGAGGGAGACGAGGATCTCGTCCTGCGCCTCCTGCACCTGCTCCACCAGGAAGTCCCGGGTCTGCCCCGTGCCGATGCAGACGTGGTAGAACGTGGACTCGCGACCGCCGCCGCCCGACGCGGGGAGGCGCTGCTCGAGCTCGCTCGCCACCTTCGTGAGCTGGTCGTAGCGCGCCTCCTGCTCCCGCTTCCGCTGGTCCAGGAGGTTCTGGAGCGCCACCTTCGGGGGGAGCGCGTGGTAGCGCTTCGGTCGGCCTTCGCGCACGTGGAGGAGGTTGCGGTCCACGAGGGTGTTGAGCACGTCGTAGATGCGTCCGCTGGGCACGTCGGCCTCCCGGGCCACGGTGGTGGCCTCGGCGGCGCCGGTGCGGAGCAGGGTCACGTAGGCCCTGGCCTCGTAGGTGCTGAGGCCGAAGGACCGGAGCTGACCGTGGACGTCGGCGGGCAAGGCAACAACCTCCACGTGGTTGGTACTTCATGAACCCTGCGGTGCCCCGGAGGAACCGACGCGTCGCCCCATGACAACCCCCAGCACGCGAGTTACAACCCGAAGCGAGTTGTTCCCGTGGTGGAAAGTTCTTACCGGAGGGCGAGCTTGCTCGGACAGGTACCTCCATGAACGAAACCGTGAAGAACCTCTCGTGGCAGCTCCTCCACGGGAACTACCGCTTGAAGCTCGGTCCCGAGCGCTGGGACCAGATGGTGCAGGACGTGGGCGGGCCCGACGTCCAGAACACCGACAGCCTGGAGGACGTCCCCATGGAGCCCTTCAACCAGGCGTGCCTGCGCTTGGACGAGGAGCTCGGGGAGGGTGACTCCAGCCTCATCATCGACGTGGCCAAGGCGAGCGTCCGCGCCTGGGCCAACATGAACAGCAACCTCGTGAAGAGCCTCCAGGGCGACCCCGGCAAGATGATGGAGATCTTCTGCGACGAGGTGCACCCCTTCTTCCTCAACGACCCCAACGCCAGCGAGCTCAAGAAGGTGGCGGGTGACACCGCCGTGGTGCAGCTCGACAACGGCCTCCTCGAGCCCTTCAAGATCGGGCTCCTCGACGGCTTCGCCGAGCTCACCGGGTGCACGGCCCGCACCACCCTCAAGAACGATGGGTTCCACGTCACCTGGAGCTTCGAGGACGAGGTGCCGGAACCCAGCAAGATGGCGCTCTTCCTCGAGGCCGTCCGCGCCCCCTTCCTCACCGCCACCGTGGTGCCCGTGCTCGTGGGCACCGCCCTCGCGTGGACCGGACAGGGCGCCTTCGACCTCGCCATCTTCGCCGCCGCCATGCTCGGCGCGCTCCTCTTCCACGTGGGCACGAACACCATCAACGACGTGCAGGACCACGAGACCGGCGCCGACGCCGCCAACCCCACCCCCACCCCCTTCAGCGGGGGAAGCCGCGTCATCCAGCGTGGCCTCATGGACCCCAGCACCATGAAGGTCATCGCGTGGGCGAGCTTCGCCGGCGGCGCCGCCATCGGCCTCGTCCTCACGTACCTCACCGGCCTCGAGCTCCTCTACATGGGCGTGGCAGGCTTCGTCCTGGCGCTCATCTACACGGGCAAGCCCGTGCGCCTCGCCCACCGGGGCCTCGGCGAACTCGCTGTGGCCGCCGGCTTCGGCCCCATCATGGTCATGGGCGCGTACTACGTCCAGACCGGCGCCTACACGCTGGAGGCCTTCGTGGCGAGCCTGCCCCTCGCCGCCCTCATCGCCGCCGTGCTCTACATCAACGAGTTCCCCGACGTCCACGGCGACGCCAAGGTGGGGAAGCGCACCCTCGTGGTGCGCCTGGGCGTGGACCGCGCCATCGCCGGGTACGCGCTCCTCGTCATCAGCGCCTACGTGGCCGTGGTGGCCGCCACGCTGCTCGACCTCCTGCCGCTCTGGAGCCTCGTGAGCCTCCTCTCCCTTCCCCTCGCGTGGAAGGCCTGGAGCACCCTCCGCAAGCACTACGCTGAGCCCTACAAGCTCATCCCCGCCAACGCGTACACGGTGTTCCTCCACCTCACCACCGGGCTCCTCCTGGCGGCGGGCATCGTCGCCGGAGGGTTCCTCCCGTGAAGGAGCTCACGGAGCACCTCCCCCCGGAGCTGGAGGACGCCACCCGGCGGCTCGAGGCCGCCGTGACCCTCGTGGAGGAGACGCTCCGCCGCGAGACCGAGAGCCGCGACCCCCTCGTGCAGGAGATGGCGCGCCACACCGTCTTCAGCGGTGGCAAGCGGCTCCGCCCCCGCGTGGCGCTCCTCGCCTACCGCGCCGCCGGCGGCGAGGGCCTCGGCGACATCGTGGACCTGGCCGCCGCCAGCGAGCTCGTGCACGCCGCGAGCCTCGTCCACGACGACATCATCGACGGCGCCGACTTCCGACGCGGGTCCTGGTCCCTCCACCGCAAGTACGGCACCGGCCCCGCCATCGTCACCGGCGACTTCCTCTTCACCCGAGGCTTCCACCTCGCCGGGCGCCTCCAACGGGAGGTCGTGGACGTCATGGCCGACGGGTGCACGCGCCTCGCCGAGGGCGAGGTGCACGAGCAACGGCTCGCAGGCACCGAGGACATCGACCTCGACGAGTACATCACCATCGTGGACCGCAAGACCGCCGCCCCCATCGAAGCCGCCGCCCGCGCCGGCGCCCTCCTGGCGGGAGCCCCGCCGGACGTGGTGGATGCCCTGGGGGACTACGGTCGCGACCTCGGCCTCGCCTTCCAGATGCAGGACGACCTCCTGGACATCGAGGGGGACGTGGAGGTCACGGGGAAACCCGTGGGCCTCGACGTAGGCCAGGGCGTGCAGACCCTCCCCGTGATCCTCCACCGTGAGGAGGGTGGGGACCTGCCCCGCATCGCCCCCCGGCGCCGCCTCCGAGGGTTCCTCGAGAGCACCGGCGCCATGGAACGCGCTCGGGACGTGGCCGACGGCACCGCCGAGCGCGCGGTGGAGCACCTTACCGTGCTGGAACCCAGCGACGAACGACGCCTCCTCGAGTCCCTGGCGCGCCTCGCCGTGGACCGTAGCGGGTGACACAGGTCCCACGGTGGAGCCTGACGGATCCTGTGGGACACCAGGTGGCGGACGCGCCCCCGGTGCTTCCTCTTACCCTTGACGCCCCACCATCAGCGCACATGCTCGAAGGGGTGGGAAAGATGGACGAACGCACCTACCCTGTCCATTGAAGTGGATACGGGACAAAACGTACCGTGGAAGATGCGGGTGGACGGCCCATCATCTTCACAGGTATCACCCAATCATGGGCCGTCCACAGCTCTTCCAACCCCCAGAGCCAGGCGCCCCAGAGGCTAAGCAACGGATATTCTGCCTGGCCGTATAGCTTTTCTGGAACGTCCAGACGAGCATATGCGACCCTTCGCCAGTGGGCGCACCGGTTCACGCGTCCCCGCCGTTCGCCGCGGGCAAGGTGATGGTGCCGTTCTCGAAGCTCGGGTGCCCCGTGAGGAGGAACGCCTCAGCCGTGGTGCCGCCCACGATCGTTGCGGCGATGCTCCCGGGGGACATCTCGAGGGTGCCGGAGCCCGTGCGCACCATGTCCTCGGGGCTCGTGAAGGCCCAGAGGGCGAAGCCACCGTCGGCGTGGGTGAACTCGTGCTCCACCACGGTGCCGCGGTCCATGGGCTGGTGCGTGGTGCCGGTGAAGGTGTACGTGTCCTCACCCACGGTCCACACAGCGCGGAAGGAGGTGCCAGCGGGGGTGTCCGCGAACCCGCTGAGGTCCGCGGACCCATCGAGAGCGGGGACGCCCGCATCCTGCAGGAGGGTGCGCCGGGGTGCGTCGGGCACGAGCATCTGCCAGCTGAAGGGCGTGTACCCAGCGTCGGGATCCCGCAGATCCTCCGGGGGCTCGGTGGGGGTCTCCACGGCGCCGAAGAGGACATCGTCGAACCGCTCCCCCTCGAGGCCGGAGCCCTCCCTGCAGCTCCACACCTCCAGGGTGAGGACGGCGTCGGCGCTGGGGTGTGGGGGAAGCCCCGTCTCCTGCGGGGTCCAGGGCCGGAACCCGTCGGGGAGGTGAGCCTCCACGGCTTCGGCGTCCACGGGCACCGCGGCGGCGAGGGCGGTGCAGTCCACGAGCGCCCAGGGGATGACCGTGGGGTCCGCGTCGGTGCCGGGATCGGCTTCATCCCGGGCGGGGTCCGCGGGGTCCGCGAGGCATCCGGCGAAGGCCGCGGTGACGAGGAGGCACGCCACGAGGACCGTGCGCGGCATCAGTTCGACCCCCGGGGCGCGAAGGGCCGGGGTGGGTAGTCCACGGAGGCCGGGGAACCGCCGAGGGTGCCGTCGACGACGGGGAGCACGATGTGGCTGCCGGCGTCGGTGCCGTCACCCTGGAGCGTGATGGTGGGGGTGTAAGGCTGGGCGGCGTGCCAGCCGAACCCGTGGCCGCTCGCCACCACCGCGATGCGGTGACCCGCCTCCACGGTGTGGGCGAGGTTGATGAGGTCCACGCGCACGGGTGTGGGGTCGTTCGTGGCGAAGTCCGTGCCCTGGAGGTTCCCCTCGTGGAAGCGGAGATCGGCGGCGCCGCGGGAGAGCAGGGTTCCACCCTCGAGGTCCCCCGCCACGCATCGTGCGTCGGGGCCGAGGTCGTAGAGGTCCACGGCCACGATGCCGCCCGGTTGGTCGCTCTCGACCTGGAGGTAGGCGAGGGGGTTCCCGGCGAGGGTCACGGGGGCGTCAAGGGGGTCGGTGAGGAAGACCGCGGTGGTGGGCGCTGGGTCGCAGTAGGGTGTGAGGGCGGTGGGCGGTTGGGTCGCCTGGAACGTGGACGAGGTGGAGGGGGGCGTGGTGGCGAGGGTGCCCCCGTCCAGGTAGAGCGCCTCGTCGGACCGCTCCGTGGGTGGCCATGCGTCGGTCGTGCGCCATGTGCCCTGGCGCGTCTGGTAGTCCACGGTGCCCAACCGCGGGGGTTCCTCGCCCACGCCCTTCAACCAGAAGTCCAGCCACGGGACGATGACGTCGGACCAGCTGTCGCCCCCGGGGTAGCTCTCGAGGAGCTCAGTGTCCGGGATGGTGTGACCCCACTCGCCGAGGATCATGCGCTTGGGCGCTTGCTCCAGGGCGTCCCACACCGCGTCCTCCTGGTACGCGTGGCCCGAGTTGTCCCGGAGCCCGTGGTAGACGAGGACGGCGGCGGTGATGTTGGGGAACCCGGCGACGTGCTGGCGGTCGGTCCAGTACGTCTCCTGGCGATGGTCCTGGAACTGGTCGGCACTGTAGGCGGCGAACATCCCCGCGAGGTCGGGGCAGGCGCGCTCGGGCGCCACCTCCGCCCACCCGGGCAGGTTCGAGGGGGCGCCCATGGGGGGGTACAGCGCGAGGCCCGCCGTGTAGGGCACGTTGAACGCGGCCGCTGTGGCGGGGCTTGCCCCCTGGGGCGTGTACGTGAAGGTGTACTCGTTGCTCACGATGCCGCCGGGCACGATCGTCTTGAGCGCGGGGGGGTTGTGGTTCGCGGCGAGCCAGGGCGTGGTGCCCATGTAGCTGATGCCGGTCATGGCGACGCGGCCGTTGCTCCAGGGTTGCTCGGCGACCCACTCCACGGCCGTGGCGAGGTCCCGAGCCTCGTTGGGGCCACCCATCTCGAAGCATCCACCGCTCGTGCCGGTGCCCCGCACGTTCAGGTTCACCACGGCGTACCCGGCCTCGGCGACGCTGCGGAGGCGGGCGTTGTCGAGCCAGCTGGGGTCGTCGCCGCGGGGGATGCAGAAGACGCCCACGTAGCACTGCCCCGCGTAGGGTTGGGCGTGGAGGACCACGGGCACCTCCGTGCCCTCGGGAACATCCGGCAGCCACACGTACGCCTCCAGCTCGATCCCATCGTGGCCGGGGACGGGCAGGGGCTCGGGCGCCAGGAGGTCGAAGGGCCCCTCGAGGTCCTGAGGCCACTCGGTGCCGTCACCGCAGGGGTACGGGTGCTCGCAGGCGATGAAGGCGAGGTCAGGAGCATCGGTGCTGGCGGGGTCCACCGCGTCGTCAGCCCCCTCGATGCACCCGCTGAGGGCGGTGGTGACGAGGAGGAGCACGACGACGGCAGATGTGGCTGCGCGGGGGATGGTCATGGGTGGGTGGGCCTCCGAGCCTCCTCCCTGTGGTAGAACGTGGGACCATAAGTGTTCGCTCTGCGAGGTTCGGTTGAACCCGGTGCGGGGAGGCGGTTCGAAGCCCCCACAAGTGACCCACCCAAGGGGACCTATAGCCACCTATAGGACCCTATAGGTCCATGGGGTGGTGGCGATGGTTCCCTCACCCCAGCACGGGCTCCCCCAGCTCACCCTGGGGCACGTAGGAGAAGTGCAGCTGCCCCTCGAACCCGTGGATGGCGATGCCCGGCGCATCCGGCGCGGGGAAGGGCGCGGGGCCGCTCGTCTCCAGGTGAGATCCGCCGATCTCCCAGTGCGGGTGGCTGCCGCCATCGATGTCCATAGCGCCCATCACCTCACCCTCGTTCACGAGGAACGCGCGGAAGATGGGGTGGTTCGGGTTCGTCTCCCGTGAGGGCACGGTGGCGGAGAGCGTGAGGCTGAAGTCACCGTCGCTGGCGGTGACCTCGTCCACCTGCGCCGGCGGCCCGCTCACGGGCGCACCGAAGCCCACATCCCCCTCCACAACCTCGAGGCCCCAGTCCGAGAACGTGGAGGCGGCGCCGGCGTCGGTGACGACGGTCCAGGGCGCGATGAGGTACGCGCCCACGCCGTCCACCGTGTACTCCGCCGGGGGGTCCACCATGATCCACGCGGTGGCGATGCTCACGTCCCGGGGGTCCGCGTCGGAGCCGTTGGGGGGCGTGAGGGTGCAGGTGGCGGTGATGAGCTGCAGGACACCCGCCTCGCCTCCGGGAGCGCCCGCGGGCTCGAACCCCGGCGGCAGATGGGGGCGAAGCTCGTCATCGTCCATGACCCACGCGCCCGCCACCTCCTCGCAGTCGTCTAGGGCGACCTGCATCACGGCGGATGCCGTCGTGGAGGTGGGGGTTGTGGTGGACGCGTCGTCCGCGTCGGCGGCGTCCACGGCATCGTCGGATGCACCGAGGCAACCGGCGAGGGCGGACGTGATGAGGAGCAGGATGATGGCGAGGGTGATGGAGCGTCGGGTCGTCATGGGAGGGCCTCCAAGCACGGCCTCAGGAAGCGTGAGGCAGCATAAGGGTTCTGCTCACGACGTTGAAATGGACGCGCCACGGGGCTTGGCTGGACCTTCCCCAGCGTGGCGAACCGCTCGGCCGCCTCCACCACCGCATCTCGGCAACCCCAGGAGGTTACCTCGACGCGGCGGACAAGCGACCGAACCGCTCGGCCGCTTGCTCCAACTTCCCCTCGGTGACGGCGAAGTGGAACCGGATGAGCG
>CAZDGP010000042.1:0-5030 GCA_964505085.1 uncultured Thermoplasmatales archaeon | reverse complement strand
TCGGCCGCTTGCTCCAACTTCCCCTCGGTGACGGCGAAGTGGAACCGGATGAGCGATTCACCTTCACCCGGTTCATCGTAGAAGCTCCCGCCGGGCACGCCGGTGACGCCCACCTCGCGCACGAGCCACTCGGCGAAGGTGCGGCTGTCGGCCTTCGCTTCCTCGGGAGCGGTCACGTCGGTGAAGTCCGCCATGACGTAGTACGCCCCTTCGGGGTCGTACGGGTGGAACCCGGCCTCCCGAAGCACCTCCAGGATGCGGGTGCGGCGTGCGGTGTAGCGCTCCAGGAGGTCGTCGTAGTAGGCTTGGTCGAAGTCCAGGGCGCGGGCCACACCCATCTGGAGGGGGTGGGGGGCGCCCACGGTGAGGAAGTCGTGGATGCGTCGGATGGCCGTGGTGATCTCCGGCGGGGCCAGGGTCCAGGCCACACGCCACCCCGTGCAGGAGTACGTCTTGCTGGCGCCGCCGATGGTCACCGTGCGGTCGAGCATCTCCGGGAGGGTGGCGATGCTCACGTGCTCCCGGTCCCCGTAGAGGATGTGCTCGTAGATCTCGTCCGTCACCGCGATGACGTCGTGGTCCACGCAGAGGTCCCGCACGAGCTCGAGGTCGTCCCGGGTGAGGACGCGCCCCGTGGGGTTGTGGGGCGTGTTCAGGAGGATAGCCTTCGTGGAGTCGTCCACGGCGGCCTTCAGCTCCTCCGCATCGTACCGGAACCGCCCCGCCCTGGGTCGCAGGGGCACGGTGCGAAGGGTGGCACCGCTCATGACGGCGTCGGGCCCGTAGTTCTCGTAGTACGGGTCGAAGGTCACCACGCTGTCGCCGGTGCCGCCGTTGCTGGCGTTGCTTCCGTTCACGAGGGCGAGCATCGTCGCCATCATGGCCTCGGTGGCGCCGCAGGTGACGGTCACGTGCTCGTCGGCGTCCACCGGGATGCCGTTGAAGCGCTTCACCTTCCGCGCGATAGCCTCCCGCAGGGGCGCGGCGCCCCACGTGGTAGCGTACTGGTTGTGGGGACCGTCCAACGCCTCGTGCGCCGCCTCCACCATCTCCCGAGGCGGGTCGAAGTCCGGGAAGCCCTGCCCGAGGTTCACCGCGTCGTGCGCGTCGTTCACCCGCGTCATCTCCCGGATGACGCTCTCGGGGAAGAGGTTCGCACGCTCCGCGATGCGGGGGTCGTCGAGGCCGTGGGGGGAGGCGGTGGGCACCATGGTGGCGAAGGATGCATCCGGGTCAGCTTCAACGTTCGGATGCCGGCATCCGTGGTGCCAACCTCGCAACCTCCAGGATGCGCCACCGGAACCCGCAAGGGACCTGTTGAAGGATGCCCCCGCGGTGCACCATGCCAGTCATCGGCAAGATCCTCAAGGACCTCGTGGAGAACATCGTCACCTTCGTCGTCATGTTCGTCCTGGCCATCGTGGGGTTCTACCTCACGGTGTTCGTAGTGGATACCGCGTCGGCTCTCGCGGGCCTCTCCCCGGGAGCCGACTTCATCATCCTGAGCGCCACCCTCCTGGTCATCGCCGCCATCCTCGGCGGAGGCCGCGTCCCCCTGGGGGTCGTGGTGAGCGACGAGCGGGACGACGACGGGGACCCGGACACAGCGTACGTATGAGGAACGATCCGAACGACGGGGGCCATCGGGGTTCAGGTCAGGGTCATCGTGGCAAGCTTCAAGGCGTTGCCCACCCCTTGACCGATGCAGGAGGCTCCTCGTGACGCCGGAACCCCATCCCGAGGAACGTCCGCCGACGGCAGCGGAGCTGGGGCAGGACGCCGACGACCTCCTGGGCATCATCCGGCTCCTTCCCGACGTCATCTTCCGATGCGAGAAGCGGGAGGACGGCCGCATCTACTGGACCCTCAACGAGGGGAAGCTCGCGGAGGAGTTCGGCCTCACCACCGCGGAGATCGAGGGGGTGCCCTTGGAGGAGCTCTTCCCCGGCGGTGCCAGCGACCCTGTGGTGGAGAGCTTCGAGCGCGCCTTCGCCGGGGAAGCCCACGAGTTCGTGAACGAGATGGGTGGACGGTACTTCAAGCACTTCCCACAGCCTGTCTTCGACGACGATGGGAACGTGAAGGAGGTGGTGGGGTTCATCACGGAGGTGACGCAGGTGAAGCGGGCGGAGAAGGAGCGCGCCCGCCACGAGGAGCTGGAGCGCCTCACCTTCGTCACGAGCCACAGCCTCCAGCAACCCCTCCGCATGGTGGGGATGTACGCGCAGCTCCTGGAGAAGCGCTTGGGCGAGGACGGGCACCTCGACGAGGAGCTGGGCGAGTTCCTAAGCTACCTCAGCAACGGCGTGGAGGAGGTGAAGGCTCTCGTGGACGACCTCCGGATCTACAGCGAGGTGAGCCGGGAGGAGCACCGGGGCAGCGTCGCCGACCCCAACGCCATCCTGCAGGACGTCGAGCAGGAGATGGCGGACGAGATCCAGATCATGGAAGCCCAGGTGGAGGCCACGGACCTTCCGAGGGTGGCCATGCGAAGCAAGCACGTGCACCTCCTGCTGCATCACCTCGTGGAGAACGCGTTGCGCTTCGCCGGCGACGAGCCGCCTCGCGTCCACGTCACCGGGGACCGCGTGAGCGACGAGCTCGTGGAGCTCCGGGTGCGGGACGAGGGCGTGGGCATCCCTCCCAAGCACCACGACCGCATCTTCAACCTCTTCGAGCGCCTGGGCCCCAGCGACGACCCCCAGGCCACGGGCATCGGGTTGGCGCTTTGCCACCGCATCGTGGACCGCTACGACGGGTCCATCCACGTGGACTCCGCCCCCGGCAAGGGCACCACCATGGTGGTGCGGCTCCCCGGAGCCCCCCCGGAGGGGGCGCCGGGGGCATGAGGCGAGGGTTCACGTGGTGGCGGAGCGTAACGGGAACACGATGACGGGCGATGTCACGGTGCATCCCGCCGAGAACCGGGGCGCCACGAGGACGGGTTGGTTGGACTCCCGCCACAGCTTCAGCTTCGGCCCATGGCACGACCCGGACCGCTTGGGCATCCCCCCGCTCCGGGTGCTCAACCACGACCGCGTGGACGCAGGCGCGGGCTTCGACAGCCACCCGCACCGGGACATGGAGATCGTGAGCTACGTGCTCCGGGGAGCCATGATGCACGAGGACACCACCGGCCACGGAGGCGTGATCCGGGAGGGGGAGGTGCAGCTCATGCGCGCCGGCGACGGCGTGGTCCACAGCTCGGGGAACGCCAGCGACGAGGACCTATTGGAGCTCCTTCAGGTCTGGTTCGAACCCCGCAACGACGGGCTGGAGCCCGCGTACGAGAAGCGCAAGGCCGAGGTGCGGGACGGGGGCACGTGGAGCCTCCTCGCCAGGGACGACCACCGGAACCCCCACGGGTACCAGGCCCGGGGGAAGGGCCTCGCCATGGACGCCGACGCCGCCATGCTCGCCGCCCGCATACCCCCGGAGGACGTGGCCCGGTACGACCTCGCCGGAGGGCGGCAAGCGTACCTGTACGTCATCGAGGGCACCTGCCACGTGAACGGCGTCGCCCTGAAGGTGGAGGACGCCGCCACCGTGCGCGGGGACGAGGTCGTGGTGGAGGCGGAGGATGCCTGCCACGTGGTGCTCTTCGACCTGCCGGTGTGACGTGGGTCAACCTCCTCTGGGAGGTTCACGGGCCTCAACATCCTCCCGGATCTCGAGCACCCGCGTCGCCGGGAGCCCCAGCTCGTCCGCGAGCTCAGCGAGGAACCGTTCCTCGTCCCGCGTCACCTCGCCGTCCGCCAGGGCGGCCTCCAGCGCGGTGCGGTACCGTGCCTCGGGGCCTGTGGCGGGGCCTCGTCCGGTGGACGGCACCGCCCGCTCCGCGATGTGGTCGGCGACCCGCTGGATGGGTGAGAGCGCGAAGAGGAGCGCGCCCGCCGCCAGGATGCCCAACCACTCGCTCCCGGCGAAGCCGGCGAAGAGCACCTGCGCGCCCTCCGAGACGATGAAGAAGACGGCGACGAACACCCCGGCCACGGTTGTCCTGGAGATGCCCCACTCCACCTTCTCGTCGAGGCCCGCGAGGTCGTGACGGAGGATGCCGTACGCGAGAAGCGCCACGCCCACGGTACGCATGACGCCGCGCATCGCCGTCTGGTACGGGCTGGCGCCGGGGAAGACCGCGAAGTAGAGGGCGCCGGCGGTGACCAACCCAAGGATGGCAAGCAGGACGGTGCGATGGATCCGCACCGTATCCTCGTTCGCCCGTAGCATGTTCCACCCCCACAGGCCGGCCACCACGAACCACCCGAGGAGCTCCAGCGCCCCCTCGGCCGCCAAGAGGGCCTGGCCGCGCGTGACGGCCGCGGCCGTCCTGAGCACCGCGCTCCCACTGAGGAACGCCCCGAAGGCGGCCAGCGCCACGCCCAGGATGGCGAGCTGCGTCACCTCGCTCGGGTCGGGGTTGCGGGCGGGGCGGGCGCGGAACGCCAGCAGAAGGAGGGCGGAGGCCGCGGCTCCAGCGCCCAGGATGTAGCTTGAGGATGCGATCCACTGGGGGAACGGGCCCGTGTACACGAGGGGGCTCGCCAACCACACAGCCTCGTGGAGGATGACGAGAGCGAACCCGATGGTGAGCGCCGCGCCCAGGAGGCGCTGGTCCTCCAACGGCTCCGGCACCGCCCACACCAACCATAGGGCCACGATGGACGCGAGGATCCCAAGAGGTTCCTGAAGCAGGGCTTGCACGAGGCTCGGGGACTCGACGAGGTCGAGGACCAGCAGGATGTCGAGGGGCGCGTAGATCAAGCCGAAGAGGACGGCGAAGGCACCAAGAAGCACCGTTTGCAAGCGTCGGGGCCTAAGCGTCAGCACCCAGGCGCCCAGAGCGATGTAGAGGAGGGCGCTCACGGTCTGCACGACGAGAGCCGGGGAGACGGCGTGGGTCACGCCACCTCACCCCCCACCGTTTCCACCACGTCCGCTTCGATGCGGCTGGCTTCGCCGCCCTCGAGCCCCAGCTCCTCCTGCAACCGGCCCAGCATGCGGCGTTCCTTGGGCGTGACCTCGCCGTC
>CAZDGP010000041.1:0-14452 GCA_964505085.1 uncultured Thermoplasmatales archaeon | reverse complement strand
GGAGGACCCCACCATCTGGTGCCCCGAGTGCCGCACCGCCATCGCCCAGGTGGAGACCGAGGACGCCGAGAAGCCGTCCACGTTCAACGACCTGCGCTTCGACCTCGCCGACCCCGTCGAGGACGGTCCAGGCCACCTCGTCATCAGCACGACGCGGCCGGAGCTCCTGCCGGCGTGCGTCGCCGTCTTCGTGCACCCCGACGACCCCCGCAGCGGGGACCTCGCGGGGCGCAGGGCGGTGGTGCCGGTCTTCGGGCAGGAGGTGCCGGTGCTGGAGGACGACACCGTGGACATGGAGAAGGGGTCAGGCATCGTCATGTGCTGCACCTTCGGCGACCTCCACGACATCGAGTGGTACCGCGCCCACGACCTGCCCCTCCGCATCGCCATCGACGAGGCCGGCACCATGACGGACGTCGCCGGGTCCTACGAGGGCCTCACCACGTCCCAGGCGCGGGAGGAGATCCTGGACGTTCTCGATGAAGCCGGGCACCTTCTGGACCAGGAGGACATCGTCCACACGGCCAACGTGCACGAGCGCTGCGGCACCCCCATCGAGTTCCTGGTGACGGACCAGTGGTTCATCAAGTACCTCGCCCACCAGGACGCCTGGGTGCAGCGCGGTGAGGAGATCACGTGGCACCCGGACTTCATGAAGGTGCGGTACGACAACTGGGTGGACGGGTTGCGCTGGGACTGGTGCATCAGTCGCCAGCGCGTCTTCGGCGTGCCCTTCCCCGTGTGGTACTGCGGGGACTGCGACGCACCCTACGTGGCCGGGTTCGACGAGCTCCCGGTGGACCCCATCGAGGACGAGCCCGCCATCGACGCGTGCACTGCCTGCGGTGCCACCGAGTGGGTGCCGGAGGAGGACGTCATGGACACGTGGGCCACCTCGAGCCTCACGCCGCAGCTCGCCACCGACTGGGTGGGGGACGGGGAGCTCTTCGAGCAGGTGGCGCCCTTCGACCTGCGTCCGCAGGCTCACGACATCATCAGCTTCTGGGCGTTCAACACCATCGTGAAGAGCCACTACCACGACGACCAGGCGCCCTGGAGCGACATCATGATCTCGGGCTTCGTGAAGCTCGAGGACGGGAAGATGAGCAAGTCCAAGGGCAACATCATCGAGCCCATGGAGGTCGTGAGCGAGTACAGCGGCGACGCCCTCCGGTACTGGTCAGCCACCGGCGCCTCACTCGGCGAGGACATCATCTACCGGGAGAAGGACCTCGTGCGGGGGCAGCGCTTCATCACGAAGCTCCGGAACGTGCAATCCTTCATCGGGAACATGCTCGAGGGCCTGGACGAGGCGCCGGACCTGGAGGACGTGGACCTCGCGCTCATGGACCGGTGGGTGCTCACCGCGTACAGCGACCTCGTGCGGGACGTCACCGACCTCTGGGAGGCCTTCGATTACACGAAGGCGACGAAGCTCGTGGAGGACTTCCTCTGGCACACGGTGGCGGACCACTACCTGGAGCTCGTGAAGCACCGCGCCTTCGAGGACGACCCCGCCGCCACCGCCACCCTGTACACGGTGGGCCTCGGCGTGCTCAAGCTCCTGGCGCCCATCCTCTGCTTCGTCACCGAGGACCTCTACCACAGCACGTACCGGCGCCTCGACGACGAGGTGAGCGTCCACGTCTCCACGTGGCCGGAGCCCGTGCTCGATGACGAGGACGCCCTCGCCCGCGGCAAGGTGGTGAAGGAGGTCATCGCGAGCGTGCGCCACTGGAAGAGCGAGCACGGCCTCCCCCTCAACGCCGACCTCCCCACCCTCGAGGTCGTGGCACCGGACGAGGACCGTGAGACCCTGGAGGCCGCCGAGGCCACCGTCACGGGCACCCTCAAGGCCACCGGCCTCGCCTTCGTCGACGCCAGCGAGATCGAGCAGGTGCCGGTGGAGGTGAAGCCCGTCCACGCCAAGGTCGGTCCCAAGTACAGGAACCAGGCTCCCCAGGTGCAGGCGGCTCTCGAGTCCATGGACCCGAAGGAAGCCGCCGAGGGCGATGTCACCGTGGAGTTGGAGGGGAAGACCGTGACGCTGGAGCCTGACGAGTACGAGGTGCTCACGCGGCCCAGCGTCCACGGGCACGAGGTGGATGAACTACACGTCGAGGATGTCACGATCCTCGTACCCCGCGTCATCCTCGACGGGTAGCCGGCGTCATCGAGAACTGAGGGACGAAGCCCGAGATGGCGGCGAGTTGCACGTTGGGGACGTGGGGGTTATCCAACCTCGGATGCGGATAACCCCCGATAATGCAACGCCTCGGTCCATTACTTGCGTTCTCCGGTGTCCGTTTCCAGGGGTGGCCGCGGTCAAGCGCCGGTCCTGCTTCCCACCCACCCCACCCCCATCGTCGCTCCCAACCCCAGCACCGCCGCGCCCACCACGGCGAGGAAGCTTGCGCTCCAACTTACCTGCTCTATGAGCCATCCGCCGGTGGCGGGGGCGACGAGGTTCCCGAGTTGGCTGAAGGTGGCGAGGACGGCGAGGCTGGTGGCGCCGGTGCCTTCGGTGGCGAGGCTCTGCACCTGGAGGAAGTAGAGGCCCACGGGGAGGTTCACGGCGAAGCCCGCGAGGGCGAGGAGCAGGGCGAAGGCACCGCCGTTGGGGACGATGTGGAGGGCGAGGACGAGGGGGATGACTGCGAGGAACGCCCCCGCGATGATGCGCGTGAGGGAGCCGGGGAGGCGTTGCGCGAGCCATCCGCCGCTGGGGCGTGCGGCGATGCCGGCGATGGGGACGAGGGCGCTGGCGGCGCCGGCGGCCACGAGGCCGACGCCCAGGACCTCGGTGCCGTAGGTGGGCATCCAGGTGTTGAGGTACGTCCAGATGGCGTAGGTGCTGAACCCCGCGAGGCTCACGAGGAGCACGCCGGGAGCGCGGAGGGCGCGGAGGACGTCCCCTGGGGTGGCGGGGGGGCCTTGGGGTTCCACGGGGTCGCGGAGCGAGGTGAGGAGCACGAGGAGGCCGAGGGCGATGACGAGGGTGTACGCGAGGATGGGGGTGCGCCAGTCGCCGAGGGCGGCGAGGCGGGAGGCGGTGGCTTGGCTGAGGGCGACGCCCATGGGGGGGCTGGCGACGAAGACGCCGGTGGCGAGGGCTTGCGCGTCCTCGGGTAGCACGTGCTCGAGGAGGTGGACGCCGCCCACGAAGATGATGACGCCGGAGGCGCCGGTGAGGGCGCGGGCGATGAGCATCTGGGGGAAGGTGGGGGCGAGGAAGCTCCATAAGGTGGTGAGGAGGAGCCACGCGGTGGCGAGGAGGAGGGCGCGGCGGTTGTCCACGCGGTCCAGGAGGATGCCGCCGGGGATCTGGAGGATGGCCCAGGTGACGAAGACGACGCTTACGAGGAGGCTCGCCCGAGCCTTCGTCACACCGAGGGTGTCCACGGCGAGGGGGAGGACGCTGGCGGGGGCGGTGATGGTGGCGACGAAGCCGCCCATGATGAGGGAGAGGCCCGCGACGAGGAGCCAGTTGGACCGCTCCCGGGTTCCTGGGGTGGTGGGGGCGGAGGGCATCCCGCCGGGTACGGTTCAGCTTCCCTTGAAACCTCGCGTTGGGAACCGGTTGCATGCGGCCCACATGGGTCCGGCGGGCCGCAACCGCTACGTGTCCCATGCCACAACCTACTTAACCCACATCGTGACAAAGGGTAGCGTGGTGGCACCGATGGACGTCACGTTCCTGTACACGGGCAACTGCGGTCACTGCCGCAAGGCCCTGGAGACCGTGGAGCGCATCCTGGAGGCCGAGGGGTCCAGCTTGCGGGAGGACGCGCAGGGTCTGCACTTCGAGGCGGTGGACGTGGAGGAGCACCCGGAGGCGGCGGAGGCGCATCACCTCTCGTCCTGCCCGGGGATCGTGGTGGATGGCACCCTGGAGTTCGTGGGCGTGCCCAGTCCCGAGACGTTGCGGAGCGCCCTGGGATCCAGCGTGCGCGGGGCCGAACCCACCTTCGTTCGGGGGTACGAGACGCCGCACTGAACCCCGTTGCCACCCAGCCCCTATCCGACGGTTCGATCCGCCTCGTCAGTCCACGACGGTGAGGGGCTCGGGCACGAACTCCCGTTCCTCCGCGTTCCACGTCCAGGCGCCTGCGCCCTCCTTCTGCTGCCCCGGCCACCACACGAGGTAGTACACGGCGCCGGGCATGGTGGCCTTGGCGCGGTCGGTGCTGCTGAGCTCGGCGGCGCCCGTGGGGTGGCTGTGGTAGTACCCCACGATGTCCAACGCGAGCTCGTCCTCGATGTGGAGCATGGTCTCCAGGTGCTCCTGGGGATCGAGCTCGTACTCGGTGCGGGGGTTCCCGTGCACGTTCGTGATGGGGAAGGACCGCACGACCTCCACCTCGTCCCCGAGCTTCCCAGCGAGCATCCCGCACACCTCGTGGGGGTACCCCTCCCGGGCGTGGTCGAGGATCTTGTGGTGGACGTCCCGTGGCACCTGCACCATGTCGTTCCCGCCGGTGGAGGTGATGGGGTGGGGAAAAGCCTTCGCCCCGTGGCAGGGCTCACCCGTCGGTGCGCATGGCCCGGCCCATGGCCTCGAAGGGTCGGTGCATGGCCCGCATGATGGGGTCCTCCACGTGGGGTCGCAGGTGCCCCCGGAGGAGCGATTGCCCCTGGCCGGTGAGAAGCACGATGGCGGGGATGCTCGCCATGGCGGCAAGCTGGGTGGTGAGGGCGCCGGGGCTCTGGGCGAGGGCCTGGGCGGCGCCGGCACCCACGAGGAGGGCGCCCAAGCTGAAGGCCAACCCCGCGAGGCGGTTACCAAGGGGGGATTCCAGGAGGCAGAGCAACCCCGCGAGGAAGCAGACGGTGGCGTACGTGATGAAGACGGCGGACACCACGTGGGGGAGGCCTCCCGACCCTTGGAGCAGCGCCTCGATGACGAAGGCCAGGTAGATGATCACGAGGCCGAGGATGAACACCACGGCTCCCCGCTCCCTCAGGAGCTCCCTGTCGTCCGAGCTGAGGGTGGTCATCCCGCCGCTATGGACCGGTGGAGGTATATCAAGGTTCGGGAGCCCGGTGGCCTCGGGGGCCACCCCCTTGGCTCGTACCCTTACCGCTCCTGCCAGAGCGACGTGGTAAGGTACTTGTCGCCGCCGTCGGGGTACACCGTGACGATGGTGGCGTCCTCCAGCTCCTCCGCAAGCTCCAGGCTCGCCGCGAGCGCCGCGCCGCTGGACTGCCCCACGAAGAGGCCCTCCGCCCGGGCGAGGCGCCGCGTGGCCTCGTAGGCGGCGTCCGTGGCCACGGTGAGGCGTCTGTCGAGCACCTTGGGCTCGAAGATCCCCGGGACCTTGCTCGTCTCCAGGTGCTTCAACCCCTCGAGGCCGTGCATGGGGCTTGCGGGTTCGACGCCCGCCACCACGATGTCCGGGCGTTGCTCCCGGAGGTACCGCGCGGTGCCCACGGCGGTGCCGGTGGTGCCGAGGCCCACCACGAGATGCGTCACCTCGCCGTCGGTCTGCTCC
Organism: uncultured Thermoplasmatales archaeon; assembly: GCA_964505085.1. Classification (GTDB taxonomy): domain Archaea; phylum Thermoplasmatota; class SW-10-69-26; order JACQPN01; family CAZDGP01; genus CAZDGP01. Next base: position 8,960 of record CAZDGP010000041.1, on the reverse strand, counting down.
CAGACCTCCGGCCCCGTGGTCTCGTAGTGGCTGAGGGGGTTGGCGGGGTTGCTGTATTGGTCGGGGTAGTGGTACCGGGCCGGGTCCTCCGCCACGAGCTCCCGGCAGCGCTCGATGGCGCCGTCCTGCCCCTCCAGGGGGTCCGTGAGCACGAGCTCGGCACCGTGGGCCCGGAGGATGCGCTTCCGCTCGTCGCTGGCGTTCTCGGGCATGCACAACGTCACGGGGAAGCCCCAGGCGGCACCCAGCACGGCGTAGGCGATGCCGGTGTTGCCGCTGGTGGCGTCGATGAGGCCGCGTTCCGCCGTGAGCTCCCCCGAGTGGATCCCGGCCTCCACCATGTAGAGGGCCGGCCGCGCCTTCACGCTCCCTCCGGGGTTGCTCCCCTCGAGCTTCGCCAGGATCCGCACCCCCTGCTCGCGGTGGGGGTTCGTCCGCGTCATCTCCACCAGGGGGGTTCCGCCCACGCACCGTGCCACGGGCGGGCGCTCCGGCGACAGCATGCTGCGCACCACGGACCTCCCTGGGGTTAAGCGTTCCCCGCTCGCGGTGGCGGACGCGTGCACGGGCCCCGGCTGGGAAGCGTCAAGCCTATGGGTACCACCTGCTCTAGCCCGCCCATGCGACGCTCCCACCTGGGGCTCCTCCTGGTCCTTGCCGCGACCCTCCTCGCCGGATGTACGCTCCTCGGCGGGGAGGATGGGGCCTCGTCACCGGAGGACCCGCGCCTCGCCCTCACCCCCATGGTGACGGGTCTCGACCAACCGCTGCTGGCGCTCCCCGCCGGCGACGGCTCGGGCCGCCTCTTCATCGGGGAGCAGGTGGGGACGGTGCGCATCTGGCAGGACGGCCACCTCCAGGGCGCGCCCTTCCTGGACCTCCGGGGTGAGGTGAGCACGGGCTTCGAGCAGGGCCTTCTGGGCCTTGCCTTCCCCCCGGACTTCGTGGAGACCCAGCGCGTGTACGTGTCCTACACGGACCCCGACGGCACCAGCATCCTCGCCCGGTACCAGGTGGACCCCACGGACCCCAACCGCGTGCTCCCGGGGAGCCGCGAGGTGCTTCTGGACCTCAACCAGCCTTACGCTAACCACAACGGTGGCCACATCGCCTTCGGGCCCGACGGGCACCTCCACTACAGCCTGGGCGATGGCGGCGGCGCCGGCGACCCCCTGAGCACCGGTCAGGACCCCACGGACCTCTACGGGAGCATCCTGCGGTTGGACGTCGCCCCCGCCACCGGGTACGCGGTCCCCGAGGACAACCCCTTCGTGGGGGAGGAGGGCCGGGACGAGGTGTGGGCCTACGGCCTCCGGAACCCCTGGCGCTTCACCTTCGACCCCCAGGAGGGGCACCTGTGGATCGGGGACGTGGGCCAGAACGCGTGGGAGGAGGTGAACCGCGAACCCGCCGCGAGCTCCGGCGGCCTCAACTACGGGTGGAGCGTCCGGGAGGGCGACCATGAGTTCCGGGGCGGCAACGACGAGCCTCGGGGGTCCCTCGAGGCGCCCGTGGCGGAGTACGCCAACCCCGAGGGCGGTTGCAGCGTCGTCATGGGTCCGGTGGTGCGGGATGGCAACCTGCCGGGCTTGGAGGGCAGGGCGCTGTACGGGGATTTCTGCACGGGCACCATCTGGAGCATCGACGCCGACGCTCCCGAGGGGTCGGAGGTGGTGGAGCTGGGTACGGACCTCTCCATCACGAGCTTCGGCCGGGATGCGGAGGGCCACGTGCTGGTCATGGACCGGGGCGGACAGGTGCTCCGTGTGGACTCCGCCGGGGACCCTAACGGTTAAGTGGTGGATGCAACAGAACGGGGGGTTCCGGTGGCGACCATGGACCTGAACGAGATCCACGGGATCGGCGAAGCGTACGAGGAGCGGTTGAACGACGCGGGGATCCACGATGTGGAGGACCTGGCGGGCACGAACCCGGCGTCCGAGGTGCCGGGGGTGCCTCAGGCGCAGCTCGAGGAGTTCGTACAACGAGCTCGCAACATCGCGGAGCATGTCCCCACCGCGCCGGACCCCACGGAAGCCCAGTCTCCAAGGCCCAACCAAGGAAGCAACGGGCAGGCGGAGGAGGGCTTCCTCACGCGGATGTGGAACAAGCTCCGGAACCTCGGCGGCGCCTCACCCTAGGGACGCCGCGGCGGCCCGCACCTTCTCCCTGAGCCGCAGGCACGCCTCCCGCGGGTCCTCCGCGTGGAGGATGCCTCGGCTGCTCGTGATGACGGCCCGCTTCCCGGCGGCGTTCGCTGCGGCGGGCACAGCCTCGTTGGCCTTCCCACCTTGGGCGCCCACGCCGGGCACCAGGAGCACGGCGTCGTCCCCCACGAGCTCCCGCACCCGGGCAAGCTCCCGGGGGTAGGTGGCGCCGGCGACGGCCCCGAGGTTGGGAACGTCCTCGTCCTTCCTCCAGCGTGCCACGGTGCGAGCCACGGCCTCGTAGAGGGACTCCCGGCGGCCCGCCTGCTCCACCTGCAGGTCCTGGAGGTCCCGGGCGCCGGGGTTGCTGGTGCGCACGAGGACGAGGACGCCGCGGTTCCGCCGCCTGGCGAAGGGCTCCACGCTGTCCCACCCCATGTAGGGGGGGACGGTGACGGCGTCGGCGTCCAAGGTGTCGAAGGCCCATCGGGCGTAGGCTTCCTGCGTGGACCCGATGTCGCCCCGTTTCGCATCGAGGATCACGGGGACGTCGTCGGGGATGCGCTCCAGCACCTCCGCCAGGACCTCGTGGCCGCTGGTGCCGAGGGCCTCGAAGAAGGCGGCGTTGGGCTTGTACGCGCAGACGAGGTCCCGCGTCTCCTGGATGATGTCCTCCAGGAACGTGACGGCAGCTTCGCCCGGGGGGCGGTCCTCCAGGGCGTCGGGGAACCGTTCCGGCCGCGGGTCGAGGCCGACGCAGACCCAGGAGGCGTTCCGCTCCGCCGCTCTCTCGAGCCGTTCCACGAAGGTGCGCTTGCTCATGTGTCATCCTCCCGATGGAGCCACGATTCGGCCAGGAGCTCCCGTGTGAGCCGTGCGGCCAGGGGCGCCGTGATGCCGGGGTCCCAGGGGGGGCTTACCTCCACGAGGTCGAAGCCCACGATGCGGGCGGCGGTGCGTTGGATCACCTGCACCACGTCCCGGGGTGCGAGACCGTAGGGTTCGGGGGTGCCGGTGCCGGGGGCGTGGCTTGGGTCCAGGGCGTCGATGTCCAGCGTGAGGTAGAGGGGGCCCTCCCCCAGCGCGTCCACGACGTCGTGGAGCACGCGGCCCATGCCCTCCCGCTCGACCTCCTGGGCTGTGGTGAAGCTCAGGCCGTCGCGGCGGGCCTCCTGGAGCTCCTCCCGCTCGGCGCTTCGCACGCCGAGGACGTGGACGCGCTCGGGGCCCACGGTGTCGGCGACGCGGCGTGCGGCGCAGGCGTGGTTCCAGGGGCTCTCCTCGTAGGTGTCGCGGTAGTCCAGGTGGGCGTCGAGCTGGAGCACCGCCAGGTCCGGGTGGTGCTCCGCCACGGCCTCCACGCTGGGGGGTGTGATGCTGTGCTCGCCACCGAGGAGCACCGGGAGGAGGTCGTCGGCCACGACGTCGGCCACGGCCTCGCGCACCGCCGCCACCATCTCCTCGGGGGGGAGGTCCTCCACCTCGAGGTTGCCGGCGTCGTGGATGGGCACGTCCCGGAGGTCCACGCCGTTGCGGAGGTTGTACGTCTCGAAGTTCCAGGCGGCCTGCCGGATGGCGTCGGGGCCCTGGGCCGTGCCGGAGCGGAAGCTCGCGGTGGCGTCGTAGGGTGCGCCGAGGACGACGTAGGAGGCGTCGGACCGGTTGGCGTCGGCGTCGGCGAAGAAGGGGGGGAACGTCCGCTGGCCCTCGGCGTCGGCGGGGGGCACGGACGCGCCTCCGGGAGGTCTCAGACCCGGGTGATCATCTTGCGGCCCATGGCTTCCATGTAGGAGACCTCCTCCCCCTCCGTGATCTCCCCCTGGAACTCCTCGGGGATGGGGATCTCGAAGGTCTTGTAGGTCTCCATGTCCATGAGCTGCGCGTTGGTGCCGGAGAGGCTCACGACCTGGGCCGTGCGCTTGTCGATGATGGGTACCTTCACCTTGTCAGTGACGCTGTTGACGACGCTGCGCTTCTGGTCGTCGAAGAGGCCCACGACCTCGATGCGGGCCTTGGCCGAACCGTGCTTCCCAGGCTTGCTCGTGCTGATGCTCAGGATCTTGCAGGGCTCGTCGTCCACGACCATGTAGCGCCCTTCCTTGAGTTTCCGGACCTCCGATTGCTCGACTGCCATGGGTGATTCGTCCTTGAGGGGCCTATGCCCCATGCCTTTGATAAGGGTAACGGTGGGTTGGGGGCGCCGCCGTGTTGGTCGTTCACGGGGCTGGCGGGTCCCCAACCCCCCATGCAAGGGTTGAAGGTCACCTGCGACAGATGGAGGAAGGCTTCACCCTCTGGAGGGTGCATGCGTGGTGGTAACATGGGGATACTGCAGATCGCCACGGTGGGAGAGGACACGGAACCCGTCGTCGTGGGGGTGCGCGAGTACCCCGTGCGGCGCTTGGCGTTGATCCACGAGGCGGACACGCGGAAGCACGCCGTGGAGCTCCAGAGCATCCTCGAGCCCCTCCAGATCGACATCACGCTCCACGAGATGGACGACCGTCCCCTTCTGAACCTCCTGAAGACGGTGCACGGCATCGTGGAGGATGAGGGCGACCGGTACGAGGACGTGTACATCAACGTCTCCAGCGGCTCGCGCCTCCTCTCCTGCGCGGCGCTCAGCGCCGCCTTCGTGAACGGCATCAAGGCCTTCGGCGTCCAGGACGACCGCCCCATGGCCATGCCGGTGCTGAAGTTCAGCTACGAGGAGGTGGTGAGCGACACGAAGTTCACGATCCTCGAGGCGCTGCAGGAGGCGGGGGGGAGCGTGGACAGCCTCAACGACCTGGGGGAGGTGAGCGATGTGGAGAAGAGCCTCCTCTCGTACCACATCCGTGGCGGCCGCGACGGGAAGGGCCTGGAGGAGCTGGGCCTCGTGAGCGTGGACCGGGGCCGCCAGGGGCGCCTCCTCATCGAGCTCTCCCCCATGGGGGAAATGTTGTTGGCGGGATGCCGTTAGGCATCGAGCCAACAACATCCACCAGCGTGTAGGTGGCCCGAAGGGCCCCCGGAGCGCTGGTGCGATGCTTCTGGCAGGTTGCCGCTAGCCTGACCCCCCAACCCCCCACCTATAGCCACCTATAGGTCAAGAGGCGCGACCCCAGCTTCGCCCACGGATGAGCGCCGCCGCCCCGAGGGCCGCCACCAGCGCCCACACCCCCGTCCCCGGTGCCCCCAGCCCCCGCGTCCCCTCCTCCAGGAGGTCCACGCTCCCGTCGGGGAGCACCCGCGCATGCCGCACCTGCCACCCGTCGTCCCCGCCCCGGTCCGCCCAGAGGAGATGCGCTCCGCCCTCCCTCGCCGGTGCCAGGGACGGATGCCGGGCATCGGGGGTGCCCACCTGGGCGAAGCTCCCGGAATCGTCCAGCGTCTGGAGCACGATGCCCTCGTCCTCCCAGCGCCACGCCATCCACGGGGTGGCATCCCCCGGCCACGCGAGGCTCGGGAAGGACGCCGACGCATCCTCGGGCGTCCGCGGGGACCTGGGGTCGTCGACGGCACCGGAGGATGCCAACCGCGCCGCCCAGACGCGCCGCGGCGGTTGGTCCGTACCCGTGGCCTCGGCGTCCCACGCCACCCAAAGGTCCCCTCTGGGGTCCAGGGTGATGCTGGGGTTCAGGGCGTTCGAACCCTCCCCCGAGAGGTCCCGCGGGGAGCTCCAGGATCCGGTGGGGTCGTGCACCTGGTGGTAGACGCGGTAGACGGGGGACTCGCGCTTGTACCAGACCACGTGGAGCGCACCCTCGTCGGAGAGGGCCGTGGTGGGGTTCACGGCGTCCTCCTCCCCCACCGTGAGTCGCTCGGTGGGCCCCCAAGCCCCGCCGGGGCTGCGGCTCCGCACGAAGATGCGGTACGTGTCGTCCTCGAAGCCGTACCACGCCGCGTGCACGGTCCCGTCGGGCGCCACCTCGATGCTGGGGTACCCCGAGTACCCGTCGGTGGCGCTCACGGCCTCCGCCGGGCTCCAGGCGGACCCGTTCCACCGGCTCACGTACACCTGGAAGTCCCCCGCCCCCGGTGGGAGCCCCGTCCATGCGAGCCAGAACCCGCCCCCGGGATCCTCGGCGAGGCTGGGTCGGATGGCGCGCTCCCCCTCCCGGCGGAACGTGGGAAGCTCCTGCCACGTGGCGCCCCCGTCCCGTGACGCCAGGACCACCACCCCGTCGCACGCGTCCTCGGGGGCCTTCCCCGGCCGAGCACAGGCCTCCGCCTCCCCACCTTCGCCATCGCCTGCGCCCCGGAGGAGAGCCGCCACCAGGTGCCCCTCCCCCAGGTCCAGGAGCTTCCGCTGCGTGTTCCACGCCGTGGCCTGCCCCGGCGACTCCCCCACCACGGTGCCGGCCGTGGCGGCGGGGAGGATGAGCAGGGCGACGAGGGCTGGAGCGAGCCACATGCGCGGGTGGAACGTCACGGTGTGGGGAGGCGTCGGCACCGGGATGAACTTGACGCCATGACACCCGCCCGTTCCGCCGTGGCGCGTGAACCTCTGGCAGGATACCCACCGTTAAATAGGAAGCGCGACCCTAGGTCGCTGGTCACCATGTCCTCCCCGGAGGCGGCCGTAGGAGCCGAGCAGGAGATGGAGCTCCTGCACGCCATCGCCGACGCCGTGGGCGAGGCCCTGGCGGAGCACCCCCGGGACCGCTTCGGCGAGGTGACGGGCATGGGCGCCGACGGCACGCCCACGTCCTGGGTGGACAAGGTAGCCGAGGAGGTCATCCTGGAGCACGTGGAGGCCTCCCCCGTTCCGCTGAACGTGCTGAGCGAGGAGGCGGGGCTCGTGGACCTCGGTGCCGAGCGTCTCCTCGTGGTGGACCCCGTGGACGGCACCACGAACGCCACCCGCGGCATCCCCTTCTACTGCGTGAGCCTCGCCATCGGGCGCTCCCGCCTGAGCGACGTGGACGTGGCCCTCGTGCAGAACCTCGTCACCGGCGACACGTACACCGCCCGCGCCGGCGAGGGTGCGCGCCTCAACGGCGAACCCATCGGCACCGTGCCCTACGACCCCCAGGGGGCCGTGGTGACGCTGGTGGCGAGCCGGAACATGACCGCGGAGAGCCTCGGGGTGTTCCTCGAGGGCGGTGGGTTCCACAGCGTGCGGCACCTGGGAAGCGCCGCCCTGGAGATGTGCCTCGTGGCGCAGGGCAGCCTCGACGCGTACCTCCACCCCATCCCCCGCCTGCACGTGCAGGACATCGCCGCCGCCACCCTCATCCTGCGGGAGGCCGGCGGCCTCGTGCTCCATCCTGACGGGTCGGCGCTGGACGGACCTCTGAACCTGGAGGAGTCTCACCCCATCCTGGCCGTTGGGGACCGCACCGCCCTCTCCCACGTGGAGGTGGTGGCGTAGTGCGCTTCGGCATCGTGGGGCGCTACGACGTCCCCGAGCGGTTGGAGGTAGCCCGGGACCTGGTGAAGCGGTTGGAGGGCCGCGCCCAGGTGGAGGCGACGCCCCGCCTCGCCCAGGAGCTTGGCATCACCGGCACGCCCCTGGAGGAGATGGAGGATGCTGGCGTGGACATGCTCCTCACGGTGGGGGGCGACGGCACGATCCTCTACACGCTCCTCCACAGCAGCCTCCCCATCTGCGGCATCAACATGGGGGAGATGGGGTTCCTCACCGCCAGCGAACCCGAGGACGTGTCCACCACGCTGGACCGACTCCTGGAGGGGGACTACGAGGTGGTGGAGCGCATGAAGCTTCAGCCGCGGCTCAACGACGAGCTCCTGCCAAGCGCAGCCAACGAGGTGGTGGTGAAGACGCCGCGGCCAAGCCGCGTCCTCACCCTGAACCTCCGCGCCGACGGCGAGGAGGCCATGCACGTGGTGGCCGACGGCCTCATCCTGGCCACCCCCACGGGGTGCACGGGGTACAGCCTCAGCGCCGGCGGGCCCTTCGTGGACCCCCGGGTGGAGTCCTTCATCGTGGTGCCCCTGGCACCCTTCAACCTCCACGCCCGGCCCCTCCTGCTGCCGCCCGAGAGCACGCTGGAGCTCCGTTTGGTGGAGCCGGAGAAGGTGGGGTTGCTGAGCGTCGACGGGCAGGTGGAGCGGGAGGTTCAACCGGGGGACGTCCTCACCCTCACCCGGAGCGACGAGGTCAGCCGCTTCGTGCGCTTCGAGGAGAACTTCGCGGCGCGTGTTGCTGAGCGGTTCCCGTAATCGGTCGTGCTTCTTGGTTGGTGGATCCACCCCATGACCTATAGGGAACTATAGGTCCCTATAGGCCGGTTGGTTCGGGGGGACGGAAGGTGCCATGGACTCGGTTCCCACCACCCGCCCCCAGCGAGCAGCGCAGTACGAACGGGACACTGCTCGCTGTACTCCCCACCGCCTCCACCCCGTCCACCCCCCCCCGGGAGCCTGAAGGATGGGGTGGCGGAGTTGCTTTTCGCTCCTCCCCCATCCCACCCATTCAAGTCCCATGAGGGGGTAGTGGGGGGTGATGGGGTTCCTGGACTGGCTCCTGGGTCGCGGAAGCGAATCCACGGTGGAGGGTACCGCGAGCGAGGCCGACGCCCCGACGCCGCGGGGGCGCTCCTCGGGCAAGCCCCGCATCACGAAGATCAAGCGCAGCGTCCTCGAGATGGTGGCCGAGGCCGCCAAGGACGCCCACCCCAACGAGTTCGGCGGCATCCTCCGGGCGAAGGACGACACCATCATCGAGCTCCTGCTGAGCCCCGGCGGACCCGGCGCCATGGGCGGGTCCAGCCACATCTTCATGTACACGGAGAAGCTCCCCATGGACTCGAGCCTCGTGGGCACCGTCCACACCCACCCCAGCCCCGAGGCGTTCCCCAGCTACGC
>CAZDGP010000040.1:0-15661 GCA_964505085.1 uncultured Thermoplasmatales archaeon | reverse complement strand
GAAGCCTCCAGGTTCGCACGGAAGGGGGATTGGGGGAAGGTAAGGGTTTGGGTGGTGGGACGGCGTCCTACGGGTGCTCGGGGGGCGGGATGTCGGGGCTCCCCTCCCCGGCAGCGTGCTCCTTCACCAACGAGGCGATGCGGGGCACGTGCCGCCGCCGCTTGATGAGGAGCGCGAGGCCCAGGGCCACGTAGACCCCGGTGAAGAGGAGCAGGCCCGCGGTCTGTTGGAGGGGCGGGTAGAACTGGATGAGGAAGAGCGCCAGGAGGCCCAGGGCCTCCCGCGTGCTCATGGTGAGGTCGAGGATGAGGGTCACGGCGAAGAAGGATTGGGCTGCCGTGAGCCAGATCTCCCCCGCCTGCTTGGGGCTGAACGAGAGCGTATCGTAGGCTCCGAGGGAGATACTGTACACGACCACGAGGGTGCCGATGAGGAGCGTCCACTGGTTGAGCTTCGAGCTGATGAGGGTGTTGAAGGCGCTGGTGGTGCGGGCCTTCCGCACGAGGTAGGCGGTGGCGATGAACTCCGGGCTCTCGCTGGCGAGGGGCGCCACCCACTGGATCATGAAGAAGGCGCTCAACCCCAACCGTGGCCCCATGGTTTCGAGGCCTCGGGCGAAGGGTTTGACGGCGATGAGGATCACGATGGCCGCGTAGGCGAACATCGCCAGGATCGAGGCGATGCGACGCCTCCGTGGGAGCTTGTGGAAGAACCCGGGCACCCCCAGGTGCACCTCCTCCCCCGCGTCGCCCCGGAGCAGGATCACGATGTAGGTGGCGTAGAGGCCCACGAGGAAGAGCGCGTCGAGGGCGCCGATGCCGCCGCCCAGGGGGATGAGGAAGGCGTACGCGGTGGCCACGGCGAGGAAGAGGATCTCGATGCTGATGCGGGGGTCGAGCTCCACGCGGTCCGCGAGGAACCCGTCCCGGGGGGTGACGTCGGGGTCCCTCGAGCGCGTGGTGCGGTAGATGGCGTAGAGCGCGATGCCGGACCACCCGAGGCCGATGAGGATGCGGTTGGCGCCGGTCATGTTCGCCACGGCGAGGTTCGCGGCCTCCACGCCCCGGGGTGTGCCGGCGAAGGCGCCGGCCTCCCACGCGTAGAGGGCGTCCACGGCGTACTCGGGCGCCACGGCGATGATGGCGAGGACGGCCAGGGCGAAGGCCCGGGGCACGTCCTTCTCAGCGGTCTCGGCGGCCCACGTGAGGACGAAGGCGGCGCCGAGCACGGCCACGCCGCTCGTGAGGATGGTGAGGCCGGTGGGGAGCGCGGTGGCGAGCCCCGTGAGGCGGAGGAGGACCCAGGGGAGCGTGACGGCGACGACCGCGGCGAGGGCGGTGAGGGGGTGGCGGGAGCGTTCCATGGTGGCTCACGGCGTGCCCGGCGGCCTTCGAGGGCTGAGGGTGGATGTGGATGAGCCGTCTTAACTCATGTCCCCGGATCGGGTCAGGGTGGGTCAGGCAAGCTCGGTCGCTCCACGCCCAACCGCGCGAAGGTGAGGAACCCCGTGTGCCCGAGCATGCGGTGGTCGGGTCGGCTTCCGCGCTCGTGCACGGTCCAGGTGCGCTCCAGCTGCTCCAGGGTGCGCACGTCGAAGAACCCGTGCGCGTGGAGGGCCTCGTGGGTGCGCTCCACCTGGCTCACCTGGGGGCTGTACGCGCAGAGGACGCCGCCGCCCCGGAGCGCGGTGGCCGCGTGCGCCACCACCTCGTCGGGCGTGGGCATATCGAGGATGACGGCGTGGAGGTCCGTCTCGGTGATGCCGTCGGTGACGTCCCGCACCTCCACCGTCACGTGCTCCTCCAGGCCCGCGGCTTCGAGGTTCTCCCGACCGAACTCGGCGAAGTCCTCCCGCACCTCGTACACGGTGACGTGCCCGCTGGGGGCCACGGCGCGGGCGAGGGCGAGGGTGAGGTGGGCGCTTCCCAAGCCGCACTCGAGGACGCGGGCGCCGCTCGTGACGCCGCACTCGAGGAGGATGCGCGCCGCGTCCTGGGGGAGGATGACCTGGGCCTGGCGGTTCGCCGCCATCATGAGGTCCACCGTTGTGGGTTCCACGAGGTGGAAGGTCTTGTTCCCGAGGCTCCACGTGCTCCCCCAGGGGCGCCCCATGATGTCGCCCCGGTCGAAGGTGCCCACGCCCTTCACGTACCCGGTGCCCTTCCGCATGCGCACGAGGTAGCGTCGGCCCTTACCGTCCATGAGGCACACGAGGTCGCCGTCCATCACGGTGGCGGGCATCGGTCCCGGCAGGGCCTCGCCAAGGAAAAGGGTTGCCCCCGATGAAGCGGGCTAGTCGCGGGAGGGTTCGGACCGGATGGCGATGCGGTCATCCCCCTTGGGCGCCGGGGTGCGCCCCATGAACTCGTCGAAGCGGTACTCGTCGGGGCTCTTGCGCCCCAGCACGATCTCGAGCTCCGGCGGCGTGAGCACGGGCTTGGGGTACTCCGCGTAATCGTCCGTCGAGATGCGGGGGCAGCCCGTGTTCACGAAGGCGTCGAGGTGCCGGAAGTACTGGAGGAAGTCCCAGCTGAAGAACTGGAGCATGATGAGGTGCGCCTCCCGTCCCTCGCGGCGGAGCATCCCCTGCAGGCCCTTGGCCAGGCGCATGCGGGACTGCCCCACGTGGGTGCCCACGAGGATGCCGAAGGCGTCGGCGTCCTGGGCGGCGGCGATGGCGCTGAACCGTTGCTTCATGATGCGCTCGTACGTCTCCTCCACGTCCCGCACCGTCTCCGTGTAGGGGTCGGCGAGGACCAGGGGGAGCTCGGTGCCGAAGCGCACGGCCACGGGGTGGAAGTCCCCGCTGCCGATGTAGATGAAGCCGTCCACGTCGTCCCGGACGCTGGTGGCGCTCGTGTAGTTGCACCCGAGCACCTGCCCGGCGCCGGCCACGCGGTCGTCGCCGATGCCCACCACGGCCTCGTACCCTGCGTTGGCGAGGGCGTCGGCGGCCTCCTGGAGCTTGTGCCCGTGCTGCGCGGTGGTGAAGAGCCCGAAGCGCGTGCCCCCGCCCGTGCGCTCCTCCAGGGTGCGGGCGGCCTCCACCACCACGTGCTCCACGGGGGCCCGGTGGCGGGCGGCCACGAAGTGCACCTCGAGGCCGTACGCGTCGTCGATGCTCGGCATCTCGGTGTGGCCGAAGTGCACGAGCACGTCGATGTACGGTTCCATGTTCACGGCCACGTCGCAGGCGCCGAAGGTGGGGTCGGCGCTCACGACGAAGGTGAGCTCCGGCAGCGCCTCCTCGAAGGCGCTGCTGATCTCCGTGGCGTGGTCCCGAAGGCCGTCGGGGAACTGGAGACCCACGACCTCGACGTCGGGGCGGTCCCGGAGCGCGTCCAGGACGTGGTCGGTCTCGAGGTCGTAGCTCGTGAAGATGGGAGCATCGGGGAGCATCAGGCGTCACCGTCCTCCAAGGGGAGGACGCGTCCCTCCTCCACGGTGACGCGGAGCAGGGTCTTGATATGGGTACCGTGGCGCTCCTCCAATAAAGCCTTGCCGGGGCCCTTCTCGAAGACGACCACGGTATCCTGCACGGTGGCACCGATCTTCCCCAGGGCCGTGAGGAGCGCGTCGAGGGTGCCGCCGGTGCTCATGACGTCGTCCAGCACCACCACGCGGTCCCCCTCCTCCACCGCGTTCACGTGGAGCGTGCTCTCCCCGTACCCGGTGGACCCGGCCACGGCCACCTCGCCGGGGAGGCCGTAGGCGCGCTTCCTCACCACCGCCAGGGGGATGCCCGTGCGGAGGCTGACGGCGGTGGCCAGGGGGAGCCCCATGGCCTCGCACGTGAGGACCTTCGTCGCGCCCTGGAGGTCCGCCACGTCCAGGACCTCCTCCACGACCTCCTCCAGGAGCGCGGGGTCCAGGGGGGGCACGCCGTCGCAGAGGGGGTGCACGAAGTAATCGTACGTGCCCTTCCGCACCACGGGGGCGTCCCGGAGGCTCGCGCGGAGGTGCTCACCCACGGGCGGGGGCCTCCCGCGTAGCTTCCTCCGCCTGGGCCTCGTGGATGGGTGTCCACGCCTCCAGGAACCCCCGGAGGTGCTCCCGGTGGACGTGGGGCATGACGACGACCTTGATGCCGCCGCTCATGGGCGCGAGGTTCACGTGCCACCCCTCCCGGGCCAGGGCCTCGGCGGCGGCCTGGGGGTCGGGCATGGGGATGGCCACCACGCCCAGGGGCGGCGGGTCCAGCGCCACGGCGGCGCCGCGGGCTTGGACCTCGTCGGCGAGGAACCGCGCATCCCGCAGGCACCGCGTCACGGTGGACCGGTACCCGGCCTCACCGAGCACCTGCATGGCGGTCCAGGCGGCGGCGGGGGCGGCGCCGGGGCGTGTGCCCTGGAGCGTCGCCTGCTTGTCGGTGCTCACGTAGGGGCTCTCGGTGCTGATGCGCTCCACGTCGGCCTCGTCCTGGACGGCGAGGGCGCCGGCGGGGATGGGCGCCATCCCCATCTTGTGGGGGTCCACGGTGACGGTGGTGACGCCCTCCACCCCCAGGTCGAAGGGGGGGTGGGGGTTCGGGTCGAGGAAGGGGAGGACGAAGCCGCCGTAGGCGGCGTCCACGTGGAGGGGCACGTCGTGGGTGAGGGCCACCTCCGCGAGCTCCGGCACGGGGTCCACGGCGCCGAACTCCGTGTTGCCGGCGACGCCCACGATGCAGCCGGTGTCGGATCCCACAAGCTCCCGCACGTGGTCCACGTCCACAGTGTAGTCGGGCTGGACGCGGGCGCGGCGGGGCGTGAGCTCCAGGATGCTGCAGGCCTTGTCGAAGCTGAAGTGCGCGGTCTCGGGAAGCACCACCTCCTGCTTCCCGGTGCGCTCCCGGGCGATGCGGAGCCCGGTGAAGTTCGCCTCGGTGCCGCCGGTGGTGAAGAGCACGCGGCTGTCGGGTCCCGCGTGGAGGAGGCGCGCGAGGTGCTCTTGGGCTCGGGCCTCCAGCTCGGCGGTGCCGGGGAAGAGCGCGGGGTCCCCCAGGTTCGTGGCGAGGAACCGGGTGTACGCCTCCAACGCCACGGGGTGGGGTTGGGTGCACATGGACCCGAGGATGCGGCCGCTCTCGAAGGTGGCATCGCGGGAGAGGGCGGCGTCGAGGTCCCGTTGGACCTCCTGGGCGTCCCGGCCCTTGGGGGGGAGGTTGGGGTCCGCTGACCCAGGGTGGCTATCGGAGCGGGTTCCCCGGGGTCTGCGACGGTTCACGCTGGCGGGTTAGCCCGTGGGTGTTGAAAAGGGTTTGGGAGGCGTGCGGCGGGCGCTCCGCGGGGGGTGGAGGGAAGCGGCCGAGCGCCGGAACCCCCGCATCCACCCCCCATCACCGTCACCCATCCGATCCCAGGGGGCTAGGGTCGGACATATCCATGGGGTGTCGGCGCTGTTCCGACAGGGTTATGGTCCTTTGCTCCAACTGGTTGCCAAGATGGCGGCAACGCCGCGCCGGATCGGCCATGTTGATCCCCAGCTCCCGTACGCCTCCCGCTGGACGGAGGTGAGCGGGCGACGGGTCCACTTCCTCGACTCGGGAACGCCCCCCAGCGACGTCCACGCACCGCCCCTCGTGCTCCTCCACGGCTTCGGGGGATGGGCGGAGGTGGCATGGGGGAGCACCCTGCGACGCTTCGCCTCCACGCACCGCGTCCTCGCGCCGGACATCCCGGGCTTCGGTCGGAGCGACCGCGTGGGCCCCGACGAGCTCCACGCGGACGGTGACCCCGTGGAGCCCACCGTGCGGTTCCTCGAGGGCTTCCTGGAGGACCAGGGCGTGGACCGCTGCGTGCTGGTGGGGAACAGCTGGGGCGGCGCCGTGGCCCTGGCGGCGGCCCTGGAGCACCCCCATCGCGTGGAGCGCCTGGTGCTCGTGGACAGCGCGGGGTTGGGCCGGAGCGTCCACCCTGTCTTCAAGGCCATGGGGCTCCCGGGCATCGGGCACCTCCTGGGGAACCCGACCTTGGCGCAGCTGGAGCGCTTCTGGAACCTCCTCACCCACGGGGACGTGGAGGTGCCTCGGGAGGTCCTGGAGGAGAACCTCCGGTACCTCGGGGTCCCCGGAAGCGACGAGGTGCTGCGCGCGGCGCGCTACGGCGTGAACCTCCTGGGGCAGAAGCACGTGCTCGTGGACCGCCTGGAGGACGTGGAGGCGCCCACCCTCGTGGTATGGGGTGAGGACGACCCGATCCTGCCCCTGCGCCACGGCGAGCGCGCGGTATCCCGCCTCCCCCAGGGTGAGCTGCGGGTGCTCTCCCGATGCGGGCATCTGCCGCCCTTCGAGCGACCCGACGCCTTCAACGGGTCCCTGGCGCGCTTCCTCCTCCCCGGCTCCGCGTGAACCCCCGTCCTCGTTGTGAACCTTCAAGTCCCCGGGGGGACGTGTACCCCGTGATGTCCACCGCCCAGGACCTCCTCGATGCCGGTGCCACGTACCGCAGCCCCGCCCAACGCCTCCGGGACGCCGTGGCGGACACCCTCCATGCCGCACGGGAGGAGGGCCTCCCCCGTGAGGAGGCGCTGCAGGCTCTCGTCCCCCACACGCTCCTGGATACGAGCGTGCTGGAGGACATCACCACCTCCATCCTGAGCGGCAGCCACCTCCTGGTGCTGGGGCCGCCCGGAAGCGGGAAGACGCAGCTTGCCCGGGACCTCTGGCGCCTCGTGCCCAAGGAGGTCACCGCCGTGGAGGGCTGCCCCGTCCAGGACGACCCCCTGAGCGTCGTGGACGCCCACGTGGCGGAGATGGTGCCGCCCTGCCCCGTGTGCCGTGACCGCTTCGACCCCAGCACGACCCGGGGCTTCGACGCTGACGCCGTGGACGCCGCCGACGTTCCCGTGGTGCGCACGATCCTGCGGGAGGGCCACGGCTTCGCCCGCGTGCAGGGGAGCCCGGAGGTCTTCCCTGACCACCTTACGGGGAACGTGAACCTCGCGCGCCTCGAGGAGGTGGGGGACCCCGCGAGCCCTCTCGTGTTGGAGCCGGGGAAGCTCCTGCAGGCGAACCGGGGCATGCTCCTGGTGGACGAGGTGGGGAAGCTCCCCCGGGGCACGCAGAACGCGCTTCTGCAGGCGCTCCAGGAGCACCAGGTGAGCCCCGCCCGAAGCCGGGAGACCTTCCCCGCGAGCTTCGTGGCGGTGGCCACGAGCAACCTCCGGGACCTGGGGAACCTCAGCGAGGCGCTCAACGACCGCCTCGTGAACGTCCACGTGGACTTCAACCAGAGCCACCGCGCCAACGTGGAGATCGTGGAGCGCCACCTCGACGGTCACCCCGTGGCGGCGCCGCGTCTCGTGCGCCACGCCGCCGCGCGCCTCGTGGAGACGTGGCGCGCCACCGACGCCGGCGTGGGGGACCTGGCGGAGGTGGGGAGCAACCGCGCCATGGTGGACGTCGTCCAGCGGGCGCGGGCCGAGGCCCTCATGGAGGGTCGGCACCGGGCCACCCTCGAGGACCTCCGTGCCGGCAGCCAAGATGCGCTCGCAAGCCGCGTGCGCGCCCGGGGCGGTGCGAGCTTCCAGGAGAACCGACGCCACGTCCATCGCTTCGTGGAGGAGCACCTGGACGACGTGCTCGCGTGGGCGGGGAAGCGCACGTGGTGCGTCTTCCAGGACCATCACCTGGAGGGGGACGAGGACCGGGGGCGGGACGTGCTCAGCACCCTGGAGACCGGCGGTCACGCGGACGCCTGGAACGCGTTCGTGGCGGAGGCGGAGGGGGACGCGGCGGACCCCGGCACGGCCTTCACGGAGCTACGGCAGGTGGGGGCCTTCGAGGATGCGTGAGCTCTCCCTCCCGCCCTGCGGGGACCTCCCGGAGGCCGGCGGCCTCCTCACCGCGGAGGAGCGCCGGAGCCTCCTCATGCACCTCGCCCACCACGGGGAGGGCAGCCTCGAGGATTGGGTGCGGGAGCGCGCCGAGGAGGACCCGCGGTGGCGGGACCGCGCCCAGGAGCTTCGGGAGGAGGTTGAGCGGGAGCTCGAGCGGCGCCGCAGCAGCGTGGAGGACGAGCTCAGCACGCGCCGGGAGCAACTGGAGGCCGCCCACGAGGAGCGCACCTCCCATATCCGGGAGCGCCGGGGGAGCCTCCAGGAGCGGTTGGCGGACGTGCGGGAGCGGAGGGGCCGCGTGCTCCGGGAGGCGCTGGACACGAGCAAGCTCACGCGCCTCGCGGGGGACCCGGACCCGGACCTCACCCTCTGGCAGCGCTTCGTGGCGTGGTTCGGTCGGTGGTGGCGCCGCACCGTCCGGTGGTTCAAGCGCCTCCTGGGCATAGGTGGGGGCACCCACGAGGTGCATCTCACGGCACCAGGTGGGGAGGACAGCGTGGACCTCGACGTGGCTCTGGCGCTGGAGCGGAACCCGGCCTTCGCCCGGGAGGTGCGCAAGCGCCTCCGTCAGGACCCCGTGAGGGAGCGACTGAAGCGGTTGCGGGACCGCCTCCTGGGGCGCCAGGATTACGAGGAGGTGGTGGCGGACCTCGTGCGGGAGGAGGTGGAGGAGGAGGTGCGGGAGCGCGAGGAGCAGGTGGAGGCTCGGGAGGAGGACATCACGGAGGACCTTGAGGAGGTGCAGGAGGAAGAGCGCGAGGCCCGGCGGGAGGCACGGCGTGCCCGCCGGGAGCTGGAGCGGCGCCGCCGGGAGGCGGAGGAGGAGATCGCGCGCCGGGCGGAGGAGGAGCCCCTGGAGCACCTGGCGGGTCGGGTGCAGGGGGAGCTCCGGGATGCGGGCCTCGTCACCGGCGACGGCTCGCCCACGGGGCGGCTCCTGCGCACGTTGAGCGAGCTCCTCTTCGAGGCCACGGTGAAGGGGTTGGAGGGGACGGAGGCCACGCCCATGAGCCGCCCCCAGGGCTCCAACGTGCAGGTGGAGAAGCACCCGCTCGTCACCCTGGAGGAGCGGAACCGCGTGGACCTCCTGGAGTCCCTGGTGCGGGCTCGCACGCGCCACCCGAGCGTGCGCCACCTCACGGACCAGGACCTCGTGGTGATGCGCACCACGGAGCCGCGGCGTGCCCACGTGGTGCTCGTGACGGACGTCTCAGGCAGCATGGAGGAGGGGGACCGGTTGGGCGCGGCGAAGCGCGCCACCATGGCGCTCCACGGGGCGGTGGAGCGGGACGACCCCGCGCACACGGTGAACGTGGTGCTCATGGAGACCGATGTGCACCGGGCGAGCCTGGGGGAGGTGTGGGATGCGACGCCGCGGGCCTTCACGAACGTGGAGGGGGCGCTGGACCTCACGCGGCGCCTGCTCCTGCGGGACCCGGCGGAGGTGCCGATGCTCGTCCTCGTCACCGATGGCCTCCCCGAGGCCGTGATGGATGGAGGGGAAGGTCGCGCTGCTCACCCTGGGGAGGCGCGGGCGCACGCGGTGGAGGCGGCGAAGCGCCTGAAGCGCGAGGTGCCGGAGCTCCACGCGACGATCCTCCTCCTGGAGCCGGAGGACGAGCTGTACGTGGAGGCGGCGGAGGAGCTGGCGGAGGTCCTGGAGGGGGAGGTGCTGGAGACGCGGCCGGAGGACCTGGCCGCCGACGTGCTCCGGGGGTGGGGGCGGGGCCTTGCGGAGGACGCCCAACCGTGACCTATAGGTGACTATAGGTCGGGGCGGTGGGGTGCGGTGCCCCCCCTCCCCTCGCAACCTTTAAGGCGCATCGATGCACATACACAGATGCATGGGCTCTCGGACGATCAGCCTGGAGGACGGTGCCTACGAGAAGCTCAAGGCGAGCAAGCGCCCCGGGGAGAGCTTCAGCGACGTGGTGCACCGTCTCCTGGGCCCGCGGCAACCGTCCCTCCTCGACCTCCACGGTCTCTTGGACGAGGACGGGGCGCGGGAGCTCGCGGCGACGGTGGAGCGCATGCGCCGCGAGGATGTGGAGGCCCAGCGGGACCCCGTGGGGGCGTGACCGTGGGCGTCGCCGTGGACACGAGCTTCGTCATCGACCTCCTCCAGGGCCACGACAAAGCCCTCGCGAAAGCCCGGGAGCTCGAGGGGGAGGATGAACCGAGGTTCCTGCCCGCGCCGGTGCTCTACGAGGTGGAGGCGGGGCTCCGGTTCACGCGTTCCCGCCTGGAGGCTGCGCGGTTCCGCGAGATCGCCGGGGGGTTCCCCCTCCTGCCCCTCGACGAGGCCGCCGCGCTCGCGGCCGCCAAGCTGCGTGCCGAGCTCCTGCGGTTGGGCCGCCCCAAGAGCCACAGCGATGTCATGATCGCTGGCACCGCCATGGCTGGCAACCACCGCCTCGTCACCCGGGATGCGGACATCCGGGAGGTCGGGGAAGAGGTCGGGTTGCTCGTGGAAGGGTACTGACAGTTCTACCGCGTCCGCCGCGCCTCGTCCAGCAGCAGCTTCCGCTCCGCCCGGGCGATGGCGCGGCGCACACGGTCCATGGCGTCGATGTTCGCGCTCACCGACGTGATGCCCCACGACACGAGGTCCTGCACGAAGTTGGGGTCGCTTCCCGCCTGCCCGCAGATGCTCGTCTCCACGTCCCGCGCGTTGCAGGCCTCGATGGTCATGCGGATGAGGCGCGCCACGGCGGGGTGGAACTCGTCGTAGAGGGGGGCCACGTGGCCGTTGTTGCGGTCCACGGCCAAGGTGTACTGCGTGAGGTCGTTGGTGCCGAAGCTCACGAAGTCCAACCCCTCGTCCAGGAAGGCGTCGATGTGGAGGGCGGTGGCGGGCACCTCGATCATGATGCCGAAGTCCACGTCCTCGTGGGGTGCGAGCCCCACCTCGCGGCAGTGCGCCTTCGCCCGGCGGAGCTCACGGGGGTGCTGCACGAGGGGGAGCATGACGCCCACGTTCGTGAGACCCTCGTCGTGCAGTTGCTTCAGCGCCTTGAACTCCGCCTGCAGGAGCTCCGGTTGGTCGAGGCTGCGCCGGATCCCCCGCCACCCCAGCATGGGGTTGGGTTCCTCGGGTTCCTCCTGGCTGCCCTCCATCCCCCGGAACTCGTCCGTGGGCGCATCCAGGGTGCGCATCCACACGGGCCGGGGGTGCATGGGGTCGGCCACCTTCCGGATCTCGTCCACGAGGTACTGCACGTACTCGTCCTCGCGACCGCTCCGGATCATGTGCAGGGGGTGGGTGCCGAGGCCGAGGACGATGTGCTCGATGCGGAGGAGCCCCACGCCGTCGGGGTCGGTGGCGGCGGCGCGGTCGATGGCCTCGGGCATGCTCACGTTCACCTTCACACCCGTGGCCGTGAGGGTGGGCCCAGCTTGGGTGGGGCTTGCGCCGGTGGCGGGGGCGGCCTGGGCCGTCTGCTCCGTGACCTCGGCCTTCTTGGTGCGGCCCTCGTGCACGGTGCCCCGGTCCCCGTCGGCGGTGACCTCCTGGGGTTCCTTCAGCACCTTCGTCGCCTCCTTCGTCCCCACCACGGCGGGGATGCCGAGCTCCCGGCTCACGATGGCGGCGTGGCACGTCATCCCGCCCTCGTCGGTGACGATGGCGCTGGCGCGGCGCATGGCCGGCACCATGTCCGGCGTGGTCATGGTGGTGACGAGGATGTCCCCCTCCGTCACCTTGTCCAGCTCGGTGGCGTCCTTGAGGAGGACGCTTCGACCGGCGCTTACGCCGGGGCTCGCGCCCAGGCCCTGCAGGAGGGCGGTGCCCGCCTCGGTGGCGTCGTCGCTGCTCCCGTTGGTGGCGGTGTCCTCGGTGCTCTCCGGCGCCTTGATCGTGGTGATGGGGCGCGTCTGGAGCACGTAGAGGTTCCCGTCGGTGTCGAAGCACCACTCCATGTCCTGGGGGGCACCGTAGTGGTCCTCGATGGTGTTCCCGATGCGTTGGAGGTGCTGGAGCTCCTCGTCGGTCATGACGCGGGCGTTCCGCTTGTCCGCGGGCACGGGCTCCACCACGGTCTTGTCCTCCTCGCCGCGGATGTGCATGGTGGCCTTGTCCGTGATGTTCACCTGCACCACCTCCCCCTCCGCGTCGAGCACGTAGTTGTCGGGGCTCACGCTCCCGCTCACCACGCCCTCGCCCAACCCCCAGGCAGCCTCGATGATGGTGTCGTGCTCCCCGGTGGTGGGGTGCTTGCTGAAGAGCACACCGGCCTTCTCGGCGTCGGCCATGAGCTGGATGACGACGGCGATGCTCACCTTGCGGTGGTCGAAGTCGTGCTTCACGCGGTAGAAGATGGCGCGGGGCGTGTAGAGGCTCGCCCAGCACCGGCGCACGTGCTTGAGGAGCGCGTCGCCGCCGCGGACGTTGAGGTACGTGTCCTGCTGGCCCGCGAAGCTCGCTTCGGGAAGGTCCTCGGCGGTGGCGCTGGAGCGCACGGCCACCAGGGGGTCCCCGTCGGTGTCGCTGCTCTTCCCCAGACCCTGGTAGGCTTCCAGGATGCTCTCCCGGAGGTCCTCGGGGAGGGGCGTGCTGAGGATGAGGTCCTGCACCTTGTCGCTGGCGTCGTGAAGCTCCTTGTTGGCGTCCACGTCCAGGTCGTCCAGGAGGCTCCAGATGTCCTCGGCGATGTTGGTCTCCTCGATGTACTCCCGGAAGGCTTGGGCGCTCACGACGAAGGCCGGGGGCACGGGCAACCCGATGCCCGTCATCTCCCCCAGGTTCGCGCCTTTCCCGCCCACGAGCTCCACGTCGTCCTTCCCGATGTCGTTGACCCATACCACGTTCGGCATCGTACGTCACCTCTGGACGGGCCACCCGCGGCGGGGGACCTCGGCTCCCCCAGGCCCCTTGCGGACCAAGTAGTTTCCCCAGGGGGCTCTGGGTGGGTTCACCGCTCCAACCCCAGGTCCTGGATGGCCTCCTCCCGCTTCCGCCCGTACTCGATCATGCTCGTGAGGATGATGTCGTCCGCGTTGTCCCCGTCGAAGCCCAACCGCGTGGCGAGACGTGTGAGGGACCGGTCGTCGGGTCCCCGGGACCGCATCTCGGCGTTCGCCATCTCGCGGCGGACGCTGCGGGCCAGGGTGATGACGCGGACGAACCCCCGGATGAAGGTGGGGCTCAGGTTCACGTGACCGCTCTCGATGCGGCTCAGGCTCTCCCGCCGCATCCCGAGGATGCCGGCGAGCCAGCGCTGGGTGAAGCCGTGGCGGTTCCGGAGGGACTTCACGCGGAGCCCGGGCTCGTCCAGGAGCAGGAGCTCCCCGGCGAGGCGGATCTGGAAGTCACGAAGCTCCGGAGGAAGGTACATGGGAGGTCACGCGGGAGGGGTGTCCACGCGGTGTTAAGCCCCTCGACATGAAAAAGGTTCCCCTGGTGGTGGGGATCGTGGGGTGGATGGGAAGGATGATGTGAGGTGCGGCGTCACGCTCAGAGCACGAGGTCGGCGCCCTTCGTGACGTTCACGCGCGTGGGCGTGGGCAGCTTCATGTTGGCCTTGCGGAAGGCCTCCTTGAGCTGGTCGTAGTTCTCCACGGTGGTGCGCACCGTCATGATGGGTTGCCCCGCGTCCACGCGGGCGGCCACGCCGACGGGTTTCCCGAAGGCCTTGCGCATGCCGTCGGAGACACGGTCGGCACCGGCGCCCACCGCCTGCTTGTTCTCCCGAAGCACCTCATGGGGGTAGGTACGGACCTTCAGGTGGTACCCGTTCATCCCACAGTTCTTCAGGAGGACCCGGTTGGCGGCAACGCGGCTGGACTCCAGCGCGTTGTGCATGATCTGGCACTTCTCCTCGGCAACGAGGTCGGCGGTGACCGGGAAGTCCGCTTGCTTGGCACCCAGGTCGAACTGGATGATGCGGGAGCCGGGCACACCACCCATGTACTCCTTGCGGGTGTACGACTGGGACTTCACTTCACGGTAGATGCGACCTGGGCGCTTGGCCATGGATGTCACCTCGGAGGAGGCTGCGACCCCCTGGGATAGGAGGCTGCAAGCGGCTACAAGGCCTCCTCCAATATAAGCCTTCCCCAGGAGGGGATGAAGGGGGGAGGGGGTGCCCGGGGATCAGGCGGGGGCGGGGACGCCGGAGGGGCCGGAGGCGGCGGGAGCCTGCGGGGTCCCGACCTGGCCCTGGAGCACGTCGCTGGGGTAGTAGTGGACGCTGCGCCACTCGCGCTCCCGCGTCACGAGGTCCGCTTCCTCCATGCGCCCAAGGTGCTTGCTCGCGGTGCTCGCCGCGATGCCCAGGGCCTCGCAGAGGTCCGACTGGTTGCTCCCGGGCTCCTCCAGGAGGTAGTGGGCGATGCGCTTGGGCGTCCGCTTCCGGAGCATGCCCACGGCAGCGCGCTCCTCCTTGCCGATGCTGCCCACGGCGAAGAACCGGCGGTTCCCCTGGTCCTTCCGGCTCGCCACGAAGCCCGTGTCCTCCAGGCGCTCCAGGTGGTACACGACGGTGCCCCACCCGCACCCGATGCGCTCGCTCACGTCCTTCATGCTGAGACCGGGCTCGGTCTTCACCAGGTCGAAGATCTCCCGGCGCGTCTCGTTGTCCAGGATCTCGCTGCGACCGATGCGGCTGTAGAGGGGCGCAAGCAGAAGCGCACCTCCGTTCTTGAGGCCGCGGAGCGCCTCGAGCTTCGAGAGCACCACGGCCACCAGCACCGCGAGGCCCGCCGCGCCGGCGGCCTGGGCCGCGGCCTCGGTGTCGACATCGGCGAGACCGTGCCGCGTCTCCGCGGCGGACGCGTCCTCCGACGCCCCCGCCTCGGTGGTGTCGCTGGAGGTGGAGGAGGTGCCGGCGCTCAGGATCCCGCCCGCCCGGAGGTCCACGTCCTTCCCGTCCGCCACACCCTCCACGTCGGTGACGGGTGTCTCCACCGCCACCGTACCCGCGTCCCCGTTCACCTGGGCGCCTATCGGGAGGGCGCTGGCTACGGGAGCGAGGGTCAGGGCCAGGAGGAGGCCCACCAGTAGGTTCCTTGTCATCGTCATCGTCTTCATCCCCATGGGTTGCTCACGCAACGCGTGGCTTACCTCGCAAGCACCGGGTATATGAAGCCGTTGGATACAGGCGCGAAACGAGACCACGATCCTGCGGTCCCGCGGGTCCCGGCCTGTGGCGGAGGCTCCACGCGTTGCACCCCTCCCTTCCCTCGCCGGGTACTTGTACCTCCGCGCCGAGCCCGTGGGAACCACGGACCGGGGCCGCCGGCGGACGCGGTGACCTGGTGACAAGGGGCGGAGGGCACGTGGGCCCCAGGGCAGCGCCGCGGTGGCGACAGCGAGCTCGTGAGCGTTGCCCTCCGGGGGTTGGCCTCGCGCACGTGCGAGCAAGCGTCGTGGGGTCGAGTAGGTGGTGCAGGCTGCTGGGGGGTACGGGATGCGTGATGGGTCCGGTGCCCCGTCGGATCCTCCCGGGGGCCACACCCCCGGCCCCTGGCGCGCCAGCACCTGCCCATCCCCCCTGCGACCCCTGCGACCCCCGCGTCGGGGGCTTCATTTCGCACCGGTATCCAAACTCGTTTTTAAGCACCCCCCACCAAGGGATGCTTGTGATTCAGATGACACGGAACGCGTTGGGGAACGCACTGACGATCGGTATGATGACCGCCCTGCTGCTCTTCGCTGCCGTGGGCAACGCCATGGCCCTTGGTGGCTCCCTTGCTGGGGAGGCCACCGGTGAGGCTGAGAGCTCCGCTCAAGCGAGCGGGGACCTTGCTTCGGAAGCGGAAGGCCAGGCTGACGCGGCTGCGGATGCGGCTGCCGACGCCGAGGCCACCGCCGAGGGTGAGGCGGAGTACGCGCAGGAGATCGAGC
>CAZDGP010000039.1:13826-16259 GCA_964505085.1 uncultured Thermoplasmatales archaeon | reverse complement strand
ATCACCCGGGGCTTCTACGATGCCAAGGGCGCCCGCCGGTGGACCAAGTTCGTGACGCTCCCGGACGACGACGAGCTCCGGAGCTTCATCGTGGAGAGCCTCCAGACCCTGGAACCCGCCGATGGGTCCGGGAGCCCCCCGGACCCCGCCGAGGCCGCCGCGTAACCCCGGGACCGCCGTTCAGGCCCCTGAGGTACGCTCCTGCAGGAGCTCCAGGTAGGAGCGCGTCTCCGGCTCCCCCGCCCCCATGGCCTCCAGGAGCTCCAGGGCCTCGCGCTCCAGCGCGTCCACGTCAGCACCGGGTTCGGGGACCACCCGCTCCACCGGGTCCGCACCGTGGGATGCACGTTGCCCTCCCGGCGGGCGCTTGGTCCCCTCGCCGGGCTCGGGGACCACGCGCTCCACCTCCACGTAGGTGCCGAGGCCCTCCACCTCGTCCCACACGACGGTCCACCCCTCCCAACGGTACCGGGTCCGACGCTTCACCACCCTGGCCGCCTCCGTGAACCCCATGTGCTCCAGCACCGCCAGAGCATCCTCCGGATCGCCCACCTCCACGGTGGCCTCCTCCCGCGTCTTCGTGGGCCCCCCTCGGCGAGGCCCCTTGTACGTGAGGCTCGCCGTGGCCTCCCCGGACCCGGCGTGTTCCTCCCGGCGGACCCGCACCGCCTCGTCGGACTGGGCCAGGTCCCGGGACGGATGGTGGAGGTACACGTCCACCTGGCGCACCGTTCCCCCGGGGTCCCCCCGCTCCTCCAGGACGCGTCGCACCGCGGCGTCGGCCCGGGCCTTCACCTCCACCTCGAGCATGACCCCCCCATGGGCTCCAGGGGCCTTGACCCTGTGGGGTCCAGATGCGGTAGCTTCATAGCGGGCCACCCCGGTAGACCGCCCGTTGCCACCAGCCGCTCCACGCAGGGCCACCCTCGTCCTGGTGCTCCTGCTCCCCCTCGTCTTCACCGGTTGCCTCTCCCTCACCGAGGCCCGGGTCCCCCAGGAGCTCGTGGAGGGCAACAGCGGCAACGGGTGGCAGGTGAACGACACCGCCAGCGACGACGAGGTGCGATCACGGCTCCTGGGCCTCGTCCGGTTCCGGTCCATCCACTACGAGGACCTCGGCGACCGGGGCGGTTACCCCGCGAGCCTCAGCATCAGCACCCTCCGCACCCCCCTCGCCCCCAGCGAGGACGACCTCCGGGAGCGCGTGCGGGAGCAGGTGGTGCAGCGCGCCGAGGCCAACGGCATCCGCTTCGGAAGCGACCCCACCACAGGGACGCGGGACCTCGCGCAGGGGTACGGGTCCCGGTACTTCGTGTACGACGGGAACGTGACCCAGGGGGAGGACAGCATCTTCACGCGGGATGCCCGCGTCCGCATCCTGGGGGAGGTCTGGACGTGCCAGGGGAGCCGCACCAGCATCGTGGCCGTGGCCCTCGCCCAGGTGACGGACGTGCGGTACGTGGGCGGGCAACCCATCCTCGTGCAACCCGACGACCAGAACTGGCGCGAGGTCGTGGCCGACCCCCAGGGAAGCATCGACGGCATCCAGGGGCAGCTGGGCCTCGTGTACAACGTCCGATGCTAGGGGGCACCGTCGGGCCAACCTATAAGAACCCCCCGCGTGTTGGGGGCCGCGCCGAGGGTTCCACATGGTCAACGAGGGCACCATCATCCGGGTCGACTTCGAAGCCTACACCGAGGACGGCGAGCTCTTCGACACCACGAAGCGCGACGTCGCCACCGAGGAGCACGGGCACGCGCACGACGACGAGACGTACGAGCCCATGCCCGTCATCGTCGGGGACGGCCGGGTCGTCCAGGGCTTCGACGAGGCGCTGCTGGAGGCCGACGTGGGCGAGGAGGTGGAGGTGGACGTGCCGCCGGAGAAGGGCTTCGGCACGCGCGACGCCGACCTCATCGAGACCTACCCCAAGCGCGAGTTCGAGAAGCGCGACCAGCACGTCCATCCCGGCATGCGCGTCCAGATGGGCGAGCGCAAGGGCACCGTGAGCCAGGTCACCGCCGGTCGCGTCCGCGTGGACTTCAACCCGCCCCTCGCCGGCGACACGCTCCACTACAAGTTCACCATCACCGAGGTGTGCGAGAGCGACGAGGACCGGATCCGGGCTCTCATCGACCTCGACTACCAACCGGGCCGCGGCGGGGACTTCGACGTGGAGATCGAGGACGGCACCGCCACCCTCACCGTGCCCGACCGGTGCAAGTACGACCAGCGCTGGTTCGTCACCAAGTACCGCCTCGTGGCCGACATCCGCCAGCACACCGACGTCGACACCATCCGCTTCCTGGAGGTCTTCGACTCGGCTCCCGGCGAGGAGCTCGAGGACCTCGAGGATGATGTGGGCGAGGAGATGGCGGAGGCCGCCGAGGAGCTCGCGGAACCCGCCGGCGTCGAGGCCGTGGCCGAGGAGT
>CAZDGP010000039.1:2942-13726 GCA_964505085.1 uncultured Thermoplasmatales archaeon | reverse complement strand
GCGTAGTGGCGGTACCGCATCCCCGGCGATCGGGGCGCATCCACCCCCTCGTCCGACGACGCGGCCGCCACCCGGGGGAGCACCTCCTGCAGCGCCTCCAGGGGGACGCCCCCCGGCCGCAGCACCCGGGGCGGGTCCGACACGAGGTCCAGCACCGTGGACTCCACACCCACCCCCGCGGGGCCCCCGTCCAGGACGGCGTCCACGCGACCCCCAAGGTCCTCCAGCACGTGCTCCGCCCGCGTGGGGCTCGGGCGCCCCGACCGGTTCGCGCTGGGTGCCGCCAGGGGGCCGCCCACCGCCTCCAGGAGCGCCCGGGCCACGGGGTGGTCGGGGCAACGCAGAGCCACCGTGTCCAGGCCCGCCGTCACGATGTCCGGCACCACCCTGCTCCGGGGAAGCACCAACGTGAGGGGCCCCGGCCAGAAGGCCGTCATGAGGTCGTGCGCTCCCGCCGGCAGGTCCGACCCTCCCGTCAGCTCCCCCACGCTCCCGGCGTCGGCCACGTGGAGGATGAGAGGGTTGTCCGCGGGACGGCCCTTCGCCTCGAAGATGCCCGCCACAGCCTCCGGGTCGAGACCCAACGCCCCCAACCCGTACACCGTCTCCGTGGGGAAGGCCACCAACCCCCCCGCCCGCAGGATGCCCGCCGCCGCCTCCACGCGCTCCCCATCCCCCGCTCCCGAGAGGTCGCGCTGGACCTCCAGCACGCGCGTCCCCTCCCCGGAGCGGCTCCTCGACATGGTTGAGGGGAGCCACGCGTCTCCTCCATGATGTTCCTGTCGCTCCCCGCCACGCGTAACCTTTATCATCGCACCCCGGGTTCCCCCACCGATGTCACCGCCAGACGCCGGTTCCGATGGGGTGGACGAGGGGAGCGACGAGGATCCCGTGGTGGGCATCATCATGGGGAGCAACAGCGACCTGGACACCATGCAGCACGCCGCCGACGTGCTCGACGAGCTCGGGGTGCCCTACGAGATGAAGGTGGTGAGCGCCCACCGCACCCCCGACCGCATGTTCGAGTACGCCGAGACCGCGGAGGAGCGTGGGCTCCAGGCCATCATCGCCGGCGCCGGCGGCGCCGCCCACCTCCCGGGCATGACCGCCGCCAAGACCCCCGTGCCCGTCCTCGGGGTGCCCGTGAAGAGCCGCGTCCTCAACGGCGTGGACAGCCTCCTCAGCATCGTGCAGATGCCGAAAGGCGTCGCCGTGGGCACCCTGGCCATCGGCCGCAGCGGTGCCCGGAACGCTGGGCTCCTCGCCGCCCAGATCGTGGGCCTCAACGACCCCGCCGTGCTCAAGCGCGTGAAGGCCTTCCGCGAGGCACAGACCTCGAAGGTCATCGAGGAGGGGCTCCACGGGTGATCCTCCCCGGCGGCACCCTGGGCATCCTCGGCGGAGGGCAGCTCGCCCGCATGATGGGGCAGGAGGCCCGCCGCATGGGGTACCAGGTGGCCGTCATGGACCCCGACCCCCACTGCGGAGCCCGGTACGTCGCCAACACCTTCGTGGAAGCCCCCTGGGACAGCGTCGAGGGCGCCGTGGAGCTGGCGGAGGCGAGCGACGTCGTCACCCTCGACGTGGAGCACGTGCCCGCCAACGCCCTGGAGCAGGCGTCCGAGGTGGCGCCCGTCCATCCGGGCCCCCACGTGCTCCGCGTCATCCAGGACCGCCACCGCCAGAAGGCCTTCTACCGGGACCACGACCTCCCCACCGCCCCCTTCCGCCCCGTGGGCACCGAGGCCGAGCTCGAGGGCGCCGTGGAGGCCCTGGGCACCCCCAGCATGCTGAAGGCACGCCGCGGCGGGTACGACGGGCGCGGCCAAGCCCTCGTCCCAGACGCCGACACCGCCCTGGACGCCTGGGAGGAGCTGGCGCGGGAACCCGCCATCCTCGAGGCGTACATCCCCTTCGACCGGGAGGTGAGCGTGGTCCTCGCCCGGGGCCGCAACGGCAAGACCGCCACCTACCCCCTCGTGTGGAACGTCCACGTGGACGGTATCCTCCACACGAGCCAGGCTCCCGCCCCCGTGGACCCCGCGGTGGAGCGCCAGGCCGTGGAGGTGGCCACCGACCTCGCCGAGGCCCTCGACCACGTGGGCGTCCTCGCCGTGGAGATGTTCGTCCTCCCTGAGGACGAGGCCGTGGACGGGCACCGCGTCCTCGTGAACGAGACCGCACCCCGCGTCCACAACAGCGGGCATCTCACGCAAACCGGCGCCACGAGCCAGTTCGAGCAGCACGTCCGCGCCGTCTGCGGCCTCCCCCTGGGCGACACCACCCTCCCCCGGCCCGCCGCCATGGTGAACCTCCTGGGGGACCTCTGGGGCGAGGGTGCTCCCGCCTGGTCGGAGGTCCTGCGGGAACCCCGGGCGAACCTCCACGTGTACGGGAAGACCCCGCCCCGACCCGGCCGCAAGATGGGGCACGTGAACATCACCCACGCGGACGGCGCGCAGGCGCTCAAGATCGCCCGAGGCATCCACCGACGACTCCGGGAGGCCGTGGACCTTCCCCCCCGGAAGGACTTCGAGCACCCCGTGTAAGCCCCCACCTTCTGCCGCCCGGCAGCCCGTGCACCCGTTAGCGTTAAGCCCGCCGAACCCATGGCCCCCACCATGAGCTCGCTGGACGAGATCCTCGAGGGGAACGCACGGTTCGTGGAGGATGCCTGGGACACGTCGGAGGCCTCCATGGACGCCATCCCGCGGAAGCGTCTCGCCGTGGTGGCGTGCATGGACGCCCGGTACAGCATCCACCGCGTCCTCGACCTCCAGCACGGCGACGCCAAGATCATCCGCAACGCCGGCAACATCGTGGACCGGAGCACCCTCCGGAGCCTCGCCGTGGCCGTCCACCTCCTGGAGGTCGATACCATCGTCGTCCTCGGCCACAGCGACTGCGGCATGCAGAAGGTGGCCGAGGGCGAACCCGGTCACGAGGTCATCCAGGAGCACGCACGGGAGCTCACGGGTTCCGAGGAGCCTCCGCTCCCCGAGGACCTCGGGGGGTTCCACGACCCGGAGGCGAACGTTCGCCAGGGCGTGGAGCGCATCCGCAAGCACCCTCTCCTCCCCGGGGACCTCACGGTGGAGGGGTACGTGTACGAGAACGATACGGGACGCATCCACGCCGTCAAGACGTGACGACGGCGGCAAGCGTCAGTACTTGGGGACGCTGGGGTCCACCTCGTCGCTCCACGCGAGGATGCCACCCTGGAGGTTCCGGACGTTCCGGAACCCCGCCTCCTCCCGCAGCCACTCCACGGCCCGCGCGCTGCGGCCGCCGCTCCGGCAGTGCACCACGATCTCCGCGTCCCGGTCCAGGTCGTCCACGTGGTCCGGGAGCTTCCTCAGGGGGATGAGCTCCGCCCCCTCGATGTGGCAGATGTCCCACTCGTGGGGCTCCCGCACGTCCACGAGCTGGAGCTCCCCGTTGCTTGCCGCCTCCAACCGCTTCGCGAGCTGGGGCGCCGTGATCTCCGGGATGCCCTCCTCCTCGCCTGCCTTAGCCGCTGACGCGGCCGGCGTCGGCTCGGGTCCTTGAAGGCCTCGGCGGCCTTCGGCGGACTCCTCGAAGGCCGGCATCCCGCAGAACGCCTCGTAGTCGATGAGCTCCGTCACCTCCGGGTCGTCCCCGCACGCGGGGCACTGGGGGTTCCGGTCGAGCTGCATCTCCGTGAACTCCATCTCCAGGGCATCGAAGAGGAGCAACCGCCCCGCGAGCGTGTCCCCCTCCCCGATGATGAGCTTGATGGTCTCGATAGCCTGGATGCACCCCACGATGCCCGGCAGCACACCCAGGACGCCGCCCTCGGCGCAGCTTGGCACGAGACCCGGCGGGGGCGGCGTGGGGTAGAGGCACCGGTAGCACGGTTCCTCGCTGCTGGCGTTGAAGATGCTCGCCTGCCCCTCGAAGCGGTAGATGCTACCGTAGACGTTGGGGATGCCCAGGAGCACGCACGCGTCGTTCACGAGGTACCGCGTGGGGAAGTTGTCCGTGCCATCCACCACCACATCGTACCCCTCGAGGATGTCGAGGGCGTTGTCGCTCGTGAGGTACGTCTCGTGCGCCTCCACCTCCACCTCTGGGTTGATGTCCTGGAGGCGCTCCGCCGCCGCCTCCAGCTTGCTCCGGCCCACGTCCGACTCCCCGTAGAGGACCTGCCGCTGGAGGTTCGAACGGTCCACCACGTCGGCGTCCACGAGGCCGATGGTGCCCACGCCGGCTGCGGCGAGGTACTGGAGGAGGGGCGACCCGAGGCCGCCGGCGCCCACCACGAGGACCCGGGCGTTCTTGAGGCGCTCCTGCCCCTCCACGCCCACGTCAGGGAGCACGAGATGGCGGCTGTACCGCTCCGTCTCCTCCGATGTGAGGCCGTCGCCGGGGGGCACCGGCAGGCCGCGCGCACCTCCAGCCACGGCAGGCACCAGCACCACCTGGTCCCCATCCTCCAGGGTGGTAGCCTCCCCATCGAGGCCGCGCACGTCCTCGCTGTTCACGTAGACGTTCACGTGGCTGTGGAGCTCACCCTCGTCGGTCACGAGGTGCTCCCGGAGGTCGGGGTACCGCTCCACGAGGGCGGCGACCGCCGCCCCCACGGTGTCGGCGTCCACGGGGACCTTGGACTCGTCGTCGGCGAAGCTCCGCAACGCTGTGGGGATCCGGATGGTGACGGGCATGGGCACGCCTCGAAGGGGAGGATGATTGGGGGGCCCGGTTCAAATGTCCTTCGGCTGCGGCAGGTCCGCGGAGCCGGTGAGGAGCTCCGGGATGCGTTGCACGAAGGCTCGCCGGGGAAGCACCTCGTTGCACCCGGCATCCTCGGCCTTCTGCTTGAGCTCCGTGTCCACGTGGCTGAAGAACCCCACCACGGGCACGTCCTCGCCCTCGCCGTCACGCACGCTGCGCACCACCTCGATGGCGTCGAAGTCCCGGGCGTTGAGGTCCACCAGGACCAAGCGTGGGGTCCGGCGGGAGAGGCGGGTGCGCACCTCCTCGAGGTCCGAGGCGAAGTCCAGCACCGTGGGCACGTCGTTGGCGGCCGCACGCAAGCGTGTGGTGAAGAAGAGGTCCGTAACGGCGGCGACGACGTACGGGGGGTTCTCGTCGGGGGGTGACTGGGAGCTCACGACCGGTTCCTCGGCAAGGGGAACCCCGCGCCTTCGATATGAGTCTTTCCTTCCGTTGCATCCAGGGAGGTCATCTGGACCTCGTCCAGCGGGGACCGCGGCGGCGTGCCCGCTCCCGGGCCAACCGCCCCTCCCGGAGCCCCGCCTCCAGGAAGGGCAGGGTGCGGTCCGAGGGCTCCGGCTCCACCACCTCCCGCACCTCGGCGTCGGGCCACGTGACGCTCAGGAGGCCCACGCCGGCATCCCGGAAGCGCTGGAGCTTCCTCTCCAACCGTGCCACGCGGCCGTGGGGGAGCGCCACGTAGCATCGGGAGGCCCCGAGCTGGTACGCTCGCGCCTGGGTGAGGGCCGTGGTCCAGTCCCGGAGCTTGAGCTCCACGGCCACCACCTCCTCCGCCCGGGTGGATACGAGGTCCGCCACGCGCCCGTTGAAGTACACCTCGTGGCGCACATGGAACCCTCTGTCCTCGAACCAGGACGCCACCGGGTCGCGAAGCGCCTCCTCCAGGGGGGGCATCGGCATGGGGACGGGATGGGGGTGCGGAGGGCCCAAGGCTTCCGGGTGGGGGTCCGGCGAACCTACGCGGGCTCGAACACGACCTCCCGCGCACCGCGCTCGGCACTCGCGAGCGCCCCGTGGAGGGACCCCTCGTCCTCCCAGCCACCCGGGGGGAGCCTCGCCTCCTCCACCTCCGTCACCACCTCGTCCTCCCCGAAGGGCCACGGGTCCACGCTCCACGTGGCCTCCCCAGCATCCGCCACCGTGTACGTTCTCCCACCGACCTCGTGGCGCCACGGGGTGCCCCACTGCTCCAGGCTCACGAGGCTCACCCCATCCAGGAACCGCAACCACGCGCTCTGGGAGGCCACGGGCTCCCCGGGCGAGGCCAAGGACCCTCCCACGTCCAGAGCCTCCATCGCCTCCCGTTGCCGACGCTCGGTCTCCTCCACGAGAGCCCCCGCTCGCGGGTCGGCCTGATCCCGGAAGAAGCGGAGACCGTGAAGGCTCACGAGCAACCCCACGTGGGGTCCCCGGCGGAACCCCGCCTCGAAGCCCCGGCGCCAGATCCCCACGTAGGGTTCCAGGGGGATGTTCATGAAGCTCACGGGCAACCCCCCCTCGGGATCGAGATCGGGGGACCGGTCGTAGGGGATCCACCCGTCGTCGTGGTGCCGCGTGGCCTCCACCAGGGGGTCCCGAGGCTCCGGCACCAGGTCCCAGGCGAGGTGCTCGGCCAGCACGCCGGCCTGCCGCGCGTGGTCCGCCTGGTCCACCACGACCACCGCGTCCTCCCGGGGATCCACCAGCATGGGGCTCCCCCACGGGGTCCACGGGGCTTCAGCCTGTGGGTTCGACCCGGGCCAACCGCAGGTCCCGCCCCACCTTGCAGTCCACGGCCTCGTCCTCCTCCACGTCCACGAACCGCACGTTCGTGCCCGCCTCCAACCCCGGCGGATCGCAGTGCTCCTTGTAGGGGCAGGGCACCCCGCACGGGTCCCACGCGTGGTCCCGTCCGGTGCCCCGGAGAGCGCTCGCGGGCACGTTCAGGGGGATGGGAGCCTCCTCCACCTCCACCACCTGCACGAGACCGTCGAAGACATCGCACACATCGTGCTTCACGTCCCGCACCTCCGTCACGGCGTAATGCCGACCCTCCTCGAGTTGGTGGCAGACCTTCCTCACCTTGCATCCCTCGCACGCGGGGAGCCACCCCTCGTACCGGAACGTCGCCCCCTCCCGGGCGAGGCGCTCCCCTACCACCGTGAGGGTGGCCACGTCACGCCACCCCGGTCACCGTGAGGAGCTCGTCGGCCGCCTCACGGCTCAACCCGTTGTCCCCCAGGATCGTGTACCGGTGGGGCTTGTTCTCGTGAGCGTGCACCAGCGCCTCCACCATGGTCTCCCGGGGGATCCCAAGCTCCTTGGCGGTGGTGGGAGCGCCCACGGCGGAGAGCGCGTCCCGGAGACGCTGCCAGTCCCCGCCGTGGAGGTACATCGTCATGATGCTCGCCACCCCCACCTGCTCCCCGTGGTAGGCGGCGCCCGGCGCCAGCTGGTCCAGCGTGTGGCTCACCATGTGCTCGGCGCCGCTTGCCGGGCGGCTGCTCCCGCCCACGCTCATGCTCACGCCGCTCACGATGAGGCTCTTCACCACGATCCACGCGGACTCCTCGAGGTTCGGCTTGATGCTGTCGGCGTGCTCCAGGATCGTCTCCGCCGCCGTGCGGCTGAGCGCCGCCGCGAAGCTCGAGTACCCCTCGTTCCGGAGCCGGTGCGCGAGCTTCCAATCCAGCACCGCCGTGAGGTTGCTCAGGGCGTCGGCGCACCCGCTGGCGAGCATCCGGTAGGGCGCCTGCACGATGACGCCTGTGTCCGCCACGATGCCGAAGGGCGCCGTCGCCTGCTTGCTGGAGGAGCCCGTCTCCTCCTTGATGCTCGCCCGGGGGCTCGTGAGGCCGTCATGGCTCGCGCTCGTGGGGACGCTCAGGAACGCCGCACCGTCGCGGTACGCCGCGTACTTCGCCACGTCGATGACGCTTCCTCCGCCCACGCCCAGGAGGAACCCCTCGGTGTCGTCCTCCCGCGCCGACTCCACTGCCTCCACGCTCCCGTGGGTTGCCCCGTCCACCTCCACCACGCGCACGTCGTACCCCGCGTCCGCCAGCACCGCCTCCACGCGATCCCCCGCCACCTTCCGCGTGCGGGGACCCGTGACGACGGTGGCCGGACCCTGGAGGTCGATGTCGTGGCAGAGGTCCCCCACGTCCTCGATCACGTCGTGGCCCACGAGGACGTTCCGGGGGAACACCATGCTCTTGGACTTCGTGAACGGTTCGTCCATGAGGAACCCAACCCAACTACGGGCGTCGCGCTATAAAAGGTGCAGGTTGGGGGTTCAGGAACACCCCCCAAGGGAGGAACGAACCTTTCATGTACGGGGAGCAGGGTTCCTGGGCGGGACCCCCATGGCGGAAGACACCTCGCCGGCAGGCTTCGTGGAAGAGCACCCGGGCCTCCTGTGGCTCGCGGTGGTCACCGTGCCCCTGGTGAGCCTCGCCGTGGGGGTGCTCGTGGCCCCCGAGCTCGTCTACGACCGGTTCCTCTGGAAGCACATCATCGGTCCCAGCGTAGCTGACGCCCACCAGGCGCCCACGGCCACGTACAACGGCGTGGTGGCGCAGGCCGGGTACACCCTCGTGAGCGAGGCCGTGTACGGTCTCACCCTCGTGGTGCTCCTCTACGGCATCTACACGTTCCTCCTCCGGCGCTTCCGCATCGAGACCAAGGGCCGCTTCCTCCTGGCGCTCCTTCCCCTCGTCATGCTGGGGCCGCTCTCGCGCTCCCTGGAGGACGCCAACGTCTTCCTCACCGCCGGCGACCCCAGCTTCCTCGCCTTCGCCTTCATCAGCCCCTGGATCTACTTCCAGATCGGGTTCTACGCCGTGATGTTCCTCACCATCGGCCTCCTCGTGGAGCAGACCGCCAGACTCCACGGGTACCCCGACAGCGGGGAGGGCGAGAGCATCCTCATGGCCCTCGTGGTGGCGCCCCTGGGCTTCATCGTGGCCATGTACGGGTTCCTCACCACCGCCTACGGCGCCGAGCTCCAGGCCGTGGCAAGCCCCATCTGGGTGGCCCTGGCGGCCCTCGTGGGGTTGGGCATCCACCTCCGCACCCTCCAGAAGGGGGACCCGAACCTCTACGCCGTGACCTTCGCCCTGGGTCTCCCCCTCGTCACGCCCTCCATCGTCCTCGTGGGGCGGTGGATCCTCCAGGAACCCTGGGCCGGCGACCCCACCATCTTCATCGGTGCCGGCGCCACGATGCTGGCCTTCGCCCTCGGCACCACCCTCCTCGTGTACCTCGTGGGGCGGTTCCTGGGGACGGACGCACCCCGGCTCCGGCACTACGCCAAGCCCATCAACCTCGCCATGGTCCTCGCCCACATGATCGACGGGTGGACCACGTACATCGCCATCGAGGACCCCTTCGCCTTCGGTCTCGGCGGCTACGGGGAGAAGCACCCCGTGAGCGAGTACTTCCTCGGGTTCGGCGACGGCCTGGGCTTCCCCGTGCTCAAGCTCCTCATGGTCCTCGTCATCATCTACCTCCTGGACGAGGGGCTCGAGGAGCCCGACAACGAGCTCACGCCCGAGGAAGAGGAGGTGGAGGAGAACATGGTGGGCCTCGTGAAGTTCGCCATCTTCGTCCTCGGCTTCGCCCCCGGCCTTCGGGGCGTCGCCCGCGTCGTCATGGGCGTGTAAACCCCGCAGCGTAACCCCGGAGCCTACAGGGGAACGCGCAGCACCTAGAGGGGGACTCGCAGGAGGATCGTCTCCGAGCGCGCCGGCCCGTAGCTCACGATGCAGGGCTCGCACCCCACAGCCTCCGAGACGCGGTCCACCACCGCCCGGGCCCCCACGCTCAGCTTCTCCAGCCCCTCGGCGTTGGGGTTCTCCACCGTCTCGCTGAAGCCCTCGAGGGTCTCGTACACGGGCGTACAACGGGCGGTGACCTCCGGGTCGCTGGGCACCTCCTCGTACCGGGTGCCGTCCTCGTGCTCGTACGCGACGCAGACCTCCACCGCCTCCAGACCCTCCAGCACGTCCACCTTCGTCAACGCGTACGCGGTGAGGCCGTTCACGCGGGCCGCACGCCGCAGCACCACGAGGTCCAACCACCCCACGCGCCGGCGCCGACCCGTGGTGGTGCCGAACTCGTGCCCCACCTCCGTGAGGTGCTCACCCACCGGGTCCTCGTAGGGAAGCTCCGTGGGGAAGGGCCCACCGCCCACGCGCGTGGTGTAGGCCTTCACCACACCCACCACCTCGTCCAGGCGCGTCGGCGGGATGCCCGTGCCCGTGGCCGCGCCGCCGGCGGTGGTGTTGCTGCTGGTGACGAAGGGGTACGTGCCGTGGTCGATGTCCAGGAACGTGCCCTGGGCACCCTCCAAGAGCACCTTCTCCCCCGCGTCCACCGCATCGCCCAGGAGCTTCACCGTGTCCGTGACGAAGGGCTCCAGGCGCTTCCCCAAGGCCGCGTGGGTGGCCACCAGCTCCTCCACGTCCAGGGAGACGTCCTTCCCCAGGGCCTGGAGCAACCGCGTCTTCGACGCCACCGTGTCCTCCAGACGCTCCCGAAGCGTCGATGCGTCGAGGAGGTCCCCCACCCGGATGCCCGAGCGCGACATCTTGTCGCTGTACGTGGGACCGATGCCCCGCTTCGTGGTGCCGATGGACTCGCCCCGGGCCTCCTCCTCCGCCCCGTCCAGGAGCCGATGGTACGGAAGGATGACGTGGGCCCGGTCCGAGATGTGGATCGTGGGCTCGATCCCCGCCTCCGCCAGGTCCTCGAGCTCGTCCACGAGCACCTGCGCGTCCACCACCACACCGTTCCCCAGCACGTTCACGATGCCCTCCCGTACCACACCGCTGGGAAGCAGGTGGAACTTGAACGTGTCCTCCCCCACCACCACGGTGTGACCTGCGTTGTTCCCCCCCTGGAAGCGAGCCACCACGTCCGCCTCCCGCGTGAGGACGTCCGTGACCTTCCCCTTCCCCTCGTCCCCCCACTGGGTGCCGACGACGACGGTGACGCTCATGGTATCGACGGCCTAACACGCACCGGGTTCTTCACCGTTCCGGTGG
>CAZDGP010000039.1:0-2842 GCA_964505085.1 uncultured Thermoplasmatales archaeon | reverse complement strand
CCGGACGGGAACCTTTTTCAACCACCGTCCCGCTCTCCCCCGCGGTGCCCCCGTGGACCGAGAAAGCGTCGCCCTCCGATCCCTCGCGTTCCTAGCCTTCGCGGCTCTCCTGGTGGGAGCCACGGTGGTAGCCTACCAATCCATCGGCCCCGCCACCGCCGGGCCCCAGGTGACCCCCGTCACCCAGCAACGGACCACCGCTCCCGGCTCCACTGTGGCCTTCCCCATCGCGGTGAACAACACGGGCGCATCCGACGCCACGGTGACCCTGCAGGCACCCGACGACACCGACCTCGACGTCATCCCGCCGGACCCCGTCACCGTCCCCGTGGGTGAGGCCACGGTCACCTTCGTCACCGTGAACGTGCCCGAGGGCACCACCCCGGGGACCCACGAGGTCGTGGTGGAGGCCACCCTCGGCGACAAGGTCCGCTCCGTCGCCCTCGAGGTCGTGGTGGAGGAACCCACCACCACCGTGCAGGAGGGTGACACCGTCGACGTCCTCTACACGGGACGCCTCGCCGACGGCACCGTCTTCGGCACCAACGTCGCCGCCGTGGACGCGAGCCCCATCGCCCGCACCGACTTCTACACGGCCAACGAGCCCTTCCAACCCCTCACCGTGCCCACCGCCCCCGGCGGCGGCTTCATCGAGGGCTTCCGCGCCGGCGTCATCGGCGTGGGGCTCAACCACAGCACCACGGTGACGGTAGCCCCCAGCGACGGGTTCGGCAACGCCACCATCGAGGATACGCGTCCCCGGGAGGAGACCCTGGACCGCAACGCGAGCTTCCAGCGCGTCTTCAACGCCAGCCGACAGGCCTTCGGCAACCTCCTCAACGCCTCGAGCCAGGAGGGGGACATCGTGGAGGCGCCCCTTGGAAGCGAGCTGTTCCCCTTCCGCATCGAGCACCTCAACGCCACCCACGCCTCGCTGGTCCTCGATGTGGAGGTGGGGGACCGCCTGAACCCCCCTGAGTTCCAGCGCTTCGGCGCGAACGTGAGCGAGGTCGTGGCCGTGAACGAGACCGAGGTGACCTTCCGCGCCACCCCCCCCGTCGGTGAACCCCTCACGTACCACGACTACTGGACCAACGCCACGGAGGTGGTGGAGCTCAACCCCGACACCCTCGTCCTGCGCCACACCCCCGAGGAGGGCTCCACCTTCGACGAGTCCCGAGGACGCTCCACCGTCACGTGGACCGTCACCTCCGTGGGCCCCGACGAGATCGTCATCACCCGCCCCAACAGCTCCCCCCTGGCGGGCCTCACCACGATCTTCGACATCACCGTCGTGGGCATCCAGCAGGGGTAACGCCCTCGAGGGCACCACCTGCGCGACACCGGAACACCTAAAGGGGAAGCTCGGGCTGGCCGGGACACGATGTCCCGCACCGGTTCACGCACCATCCTCCTCATCCTCCTGCTGCTGACCAGCAGCCTGGCAGGATGCACCATCCCCGGCACCTCCTCCGGAGGCAACGTCGAGGCTGCGTCCCTCGTCACCCACCGCACCACCGTCCCCGGCGGCACCGTGGCCTTCCCCCTCAGCCTCGACGCCCAGGACGGGACCGACACCACCGCCACCGTCGTAGCCACCGAGACCGACGGGTTCACGGTGGAACCCGCTCCCGGCGACGTGGAGGTGCCCGCCAACGGCACCGGCGCCTACGTCCACGTCACCGTGCCCGAGGACGCCGACGCCGGCGAGTACACCCTCACCGTCCCCGTGGAGGACGCCGAGGGTGCCCGCTCCGGCGTGGAGCTCACCGTCGTCGTGGAGGAACCCGGTTCCGTGGTGGAGGAGGGCGAGACCGCCCAGGTGCACTTCACCTTCCGGTTCGGCAACGGCACCATCCTCCAGACCAACGTCGCCGCCGTGGCCAACAGCTCCCTGCCCAAGGCCCAAACGTACCGCGCACCCCAGGGGCCCCGGGGCACGCAACCCGCCCCCATCCCCACGGCACCCAACCCCCAGGTCCCGAGCTTCCTCCAGGAGGAGATCGTCGGCCTGGGAGTGAACCACAGCACCACCTTCACCGTCCCCTCCAGCCAGAGCTTCGGCAACGACACCCTCCGGGAGACCCGGGAGGCCACCACCGAGGTCGAGCGGAACCGCACCGTCCCTCGCACCATGGAGGGTCCCCTCCGCATCTACGAGCGGTTCCTCCCCAACGGCACCGAGGAGGGTGACAACGTGAGCCTCTCCTTCAGCCCCGTGGACCTCCCCTACGACGTGACGCACCTCAACGACACCCACGTGGAGCTCACCATGAACGTGACCGTCGGGGACCACACCACCCTCCAGCAGCTCCCCGCGTGGCCCGACGCCGCCGAGGCCGTAGCGGTGACGAGCACGGAGGTTACCTTCCGCCTCACCCCCACCACCGACGACGGGGAGGCCTTCACGTACCGTCCCGGTTGGGAGAACGCCACCCACGTCGCCGAGGTGAACAGCACCCACATCATCCTCGAGCACGCACCCGAGGAGGGGAGCACCATCACCGAGCGCACCCGCCAGGGGTCCACCACCTGGACGGTGGAGTCCGTGGGACCCGACGAGATCGTGCTCACCCGGGAGAACCCCAACCCCTACGCCGGTGAGGAGCTCGTGGTGGACATCACCGTGGTAGGTACGCAACCGCCCCGAAGCACCGGCGCCCCCGGGTCCTGAAGGACCTGGGACACCCGCGTCCCCCCCTCTCCCTCTTCTCCCCCTGGGAACCTATGAGGATCGGATGCCCAGGACCTCCACGCGGATGCTCCCGCTGGCATCCAGCAGGTCCACGAAGAGGCTCCACCGACCCGGCACCGGGTCCTCCACGTTGGTGCGGAACCACGG
>CAZDGP010000038.1:4992-16287 GCA_964505085.1 uncultured Thermoplasmatales archaeon | reverse complement strand
GGCAACATCACGCTGCACAACAAGTGGGCCAAGGGCACGTACACCCTCGTGGTCCACGTGGACGACGGCAGCGAGGCTGCGGCCTTCGGCCAGGCCGATCACCCCGAGTACGTCGAGACCCAGACCTTCTCGCCCTCCGCACCGGCCGCCGTGACCCTCACGGTGAGCCCCGAGGAGGTCGACGTCCCGGCCCGCGGCGGCCTGGGCAGCACCGCTCCCACGGAGTCCTTCACCATCACCGTGGTGGGAGACTCCGAGGACGAGTTCCCCGGAAGCGGGAGCACGGACCCGGGCGCTGACCCCGGCGACCACCTGACCATCGACAACGTCACCGTCACCGGTGACTACGTCGAGGACATCGCCGGCGCGGACTTCAACTTCGCGCAGGGCGGTGGCGACGGTGAGTACACCATCAGCGGCATCACCCCCGCAAAGGGCAACGGCGAGATCACCATCACGGTGGACTGGAAGAACCAGAAGACCTCCGTGACGATCCAGATCGGCGACGGTGCGGACGTCACGAGCGAAACCAACCAGATCACCGTGGACACGCCCACGGACGTCACCTTCCACGTGGAGGACGTCCACGGGAACCCCATCCCCGACGGCCAGGTGGCCGTGTTCCACCCCGACACCGGGAAGCTCATCGCG
Source organism: uncultured Thermoplasmatales archaeon (assembly GCA_964505085.1). Taxonomy (GTDB): domain Archaea; phylum Thermoplasmatota; class SW-10-69-26; order JACQPN01; family CAZDGP01; genus CAZDGP01. The sequence goes on along the minus strand of CAZDGP010000038.1, from coordinate 15,636 downwards.
ACCATCAACGGGACCGGTGCCCCCGGCAAGGGTAATGGTGGCAACTACGACCTCAGCCTGAACGTCTCGTCCGTTAAGAAGATCTACGCTCACGCGCGGATTGGTCAGGACGACGACGTGAACCACACGTACACGAGCCTGAACGTGGTGCCCGCACACGACGTGCGCACCAACGTGGACCCCTCGACGCTGCTTGCGGGTGAGTCCACGACCTTCGACGTCAACGTGACGCGGAAGGGCTCAGCCTACGGTGCGAGCCTCGACGTCTACCTCCTGAACCAGTCCCAGTTCGAGGACTTCGAGGGCGACTTCGAGATCCCCGGCACCGCTAACAACCTGGCGGAGACCCAGGTGAGCAAGGGCAACTACACGCTCACCCAGGACCTCGCCGCGGGGACCTACCACCTCTACGTGGTGAGCACCGACGGCAAGCACGACAACGGAGGGTTCACGAGCACCGTCACGGTGGAACCCGCCACCAGCGTCGTGACCCCCGCGGTCCTCGTGAAGACCGTGGACAAGAACAGCACCATCGACGTGTCCATCACGGGCCTCGATGGCGAGAACCTCGACGGCACCCTCGCTGTCGTCTCCAGCAACATCACGGTGAAGAGCACCCTCTCCAACGGTGCCATCACCGGAGCCCCCGAGATCGCGGGCAACGCTGGATCCAGCATCGCGGCGAGCCACGTGCTCGCGGACGACATCGAGGTCTCCAACGGCTCCGCGGAGATCCCCTGGGTGAACACCACCGCCAACGGCATGGTGTGGCTGTACTTCCAGCCTGACGCCTCGGGGAGCACCTTCGCGCTGCTCAGCGACCACCTCGAGGTGAAGCCGCCCACCATCGCGGTGGCTCCCGACGACATCTACGTCGGTGAGACGAACCGGATCACGGTGACCGTGACGCACCCCGCCACGGGTGACCCCATCAGCGGGGCCACCGTGACGGTGGAGACCAAGAAGACCTGTGGGACGGGCAGCGAGATGGGCAACGGCACGACCAACGCCAACGGCCAACTGACCACGAGCGTGTTCCCCACGAGCAGCGCCAAGCTGTACGTGTGCGTGAACGGCGACAGGGCCGGCAGCTTCGAGCCCGTCTCCGGTCTGAGCATCGAGTTCGAGCAGACCGAGGTCACCATCGGCGAGACCGTGAAGGTCACGGTCCGGCCCCGCGGATCCGCGGGTACGGTGTCCGGTGCCAACGTCATCGTGGACGGAACCCACGTCGGGGTTACGGGCCTCGACGGCACCCTCATCATCGGGCCCTTCGACAACACGGGCACCGTGACCGTGAAGGTCACGAAGGACGAGTTCGCCAACGCTACCGCGGAGCTGACCGTGGTGGCGGCGCCCCAGGCTGGACCCGACTGCACGCCCGTCGAGCTCCAAGTGAGCAACGTGCAGATCGATGTCGAGGGCGACAAGGCCCTCAAGGTGGACAGCTCCTACATCGTGAGCGGGACGGTCTCGCTTGCGAGCCCCACCGACGAGCGCTGTGACGACGTCACCGTGCAGGTGAAGTTCCAGCAGAACGGCGTCACAACGCAGGTGCAGCAGCTGATCATCGGCCCCGGTGACAGCGAGGACGTTGGGTTCACGTGGACCCCCTCGAAGAGCGGTGAGGTCACCGTGGGCATCAACGGCGTGACGCGCACCATCCAGGTGAAGGCGATCTCCGATGATCCCACCGTGCCCGGGTTCGGTACCCTCGGGGCCCTCGCGGCCCTTGGCGCGGCCCTGGTGCTGCTGAAGCAGCGTCGCCGGTTCGACTGACGAGAACCGGTTGCGGGATCGGTCCCAGGACGCGGGACCTCCGCTCAGGCCGGGCTCGCCCGGCCCCCGCGTCCACCCGCTTCCTTCCCCCCCTCTCTACCCCTCTTCTCTTCATCTTCAACCACCCACAGCGTGAGCTGCGAACATCGCGCGGTCGCCAGGGAGGAAGGGGAACCTTCAAGCCCGGCGCTCAGCTACAAGGGAGCGTGACCCTTCCCCGATGGCTCATCGTCTCCAGCATCCTCGCGCTCCTCCTGGTGGCCGGCAGCGCCCAGGCCATCAACTACAAGGAGATCCGCGCCAACCCCGAACGTGCGGAGGTGGGGGAGGACATCAACGTGGACGTCCTGGTGGAGAACACCAACGAGGAGGACAACTTCGAGTTGAACCTCCTCCTCAACGGGGCGTGGATCGACACCAAGAACGTGACGTTGAGCCAGGGCATCCCCGAGTGGGTGGGGTTCCACCCCGCCTACACGCCCGTGGAGACGGGGATCCACCGCTTCAGCGTGGGCACCGTGAGCGTGGATGTCACGGTGGTGGAGACCGCTGCCCTACCAGCACCCGGGCTCCTCGCGGTCCTGGGGGCAGGTGTCGCAGGGGCTACCATGCGGTCGCGGAGACGCTGAGGCAGAACCTTCTTATCGGGGTACACACACATACACATGCCATGGCGACGAAGACCATCAACCTCACGGAGGAAGCGTACACGCGCCTCCGCAACCTGAAGCGCCGCGGGGAGTCCTTCAGCGATGTCGTCAACCGCATCACGGGGAAGCATCACCTGGCGGACATCGTGGGGGTGCTCTCGGACGAGGAGGCTGAAGTGATGAGGGATCACGTGGAGGAGTCCCGGGAGCGAACCCGCGAACGGTTGGACCGGTTGTTCGAGAGGATGTCCTGATGGTCCTGTTGGACACGGGGTTCGTCATCGACGTGATGCGCGGTGACGAGGACGCTGTCATCTACCTCGGGGACCTCCTGGAGAGCCACGAACCCGCGGGGGTGAGCGCCATCACCACCGCGGAGCTCCACCACGGGGTCGCGCGATCCGAACGCCCTGTTCAGGAGCGTGCCCGCATCCGACGCGCGCTGGAGGGTGTCACCACGTACCCGGTGGACCACGAGCTCGCGGCGGAGGCTGGGGAGGTCCACGGCACCCTCGCGAGGGAGGGGAAGATGCTCGACCTCGAGGACGTGATCATCGGTGTGACGGCGAGGAGGGAGGGGGAGGTGCTGCTCACGAGGAACGAGGAGCACCACTCCAGGATCGAGGGCGTACGGCTGCTCGTTTACTGACCCTCAACCAACCGCTCCGCGATCTGGCGGAGCAAGACGGCCTTGGACCCGCGGATGTCCACGAGGACGCGACCATCCTGCTCCCACCCGCGGGAGGGGTGGCTCGCGCTGCGCTCGAGGACGGGGTTGAGGCGCAGGTCACGCGCCACCTCGGCGATGCGCTTCGCCGAGGGGTCCTTCACGGCGAGGTTGCGGGGGACGCGGCGATGCGGCCGCGTGGCTGTCGCGTCGAAGTAGATGGGCCAGAGGACGTACTTCTCGTCCTCCCGCGTGACCAAAGGGAAGGTCCTCCAAAGGGGTTAGTCGTCCAGGAGCACCGCGTTGATGGCGCCGTCCTGACCGGGTCGGGACGTGACGCGGGCCTGACCCTCGCTCGTCTCGACGATGGCGCCCTTCGTCACGATGTTCCGCCGCACGTAGTGGGGGTTGGCGGGGTTCTCCACGACGTTGGTGATCTCCGCCACCACGGTCTCCCCCGTCTCGCGGTTGGTGACGTTGGCCTCGTTGGTCTTGAGGACGCGGGTGCGGGTGTGGCCTCCGCGGACACGCACGTTCTTCCGCGTGGTCTCACCCAGCGTGGGGCGGTGGGGTTCGCGACCGATCTCGAACTTGCGCTTCTTGCGGTGCCGCACGAGCCGGCCACCGCTGGGTTTCCGATCAGATCTGCCTTGCCATAGCGCCATGGAGGGTCCTCCTGGAGGGAAGGTACTGGCCCAAGCAGGAGACTTCGCCTATTTGAACCTTCCCCTGCGCGAAGGTGGGGGTTCCCCCAGCCAGTGGACGGTGGCGGTCCGCCACGGCGGCTGGGCGGATGCGAAGCGCTTCCGGAACGCTTACGTACCGGCCGCCGAACATGCTCCGGCCCGGTCCGCATCCCCACCTGAACTTGATGGCAACTTTTTTATACCGGGAGGGGCACAACAGCGTTGATGCGAGGGCTTGTGGTCGACCGCCCCCACCGCGGCGAGCGGAGGGTACACGGCCACGTTGCAACCGACCCCCGATCTACATCGAGGAACCAACGATGCCGACCTCCAAAGAGGACCCCGAGATCATCACGGTAAAGGACCTCAGTCAAGCCATCCAGGAGCGGATCGGCTTGCCTGTTGAAGAGGCGAACCGAGACTCCGAGTTCGTGATGGATATCTTCGGGTTCAACGACAGGATCATCGACAACGTCCTGGAGCCTGAGGACCGACAGCTCTTCTACATCCTCGAGGAGGAGGACCTCCTCACCACGGAACGCGAGGAAACGACCCTCTACGACGGACGCGAGTGGAGGACCCACTACTGGCTCTTCCGCAAGGACAAGGTCGTGGGCGCCGCCGACGACCACCGCTCCAAAGCCGCGGAGAAGGAGTCCGAGTACGCCGTGTACAACGACCTTCCCGAGGACGTGTGGGCCCAACGCGCCCAACCCGGCATGTAGGCGTCGCACCCCCACGCTGAACCCGGTACCTTCACCCCCCTCCCCCCCAACCCCTCTTCCCTCCCCATCCTCCTACCTGCGGGTGTGAACCTCTTCCCCTACACCCCCCGCGCGGGGCAAACCGACGTCCGGGACCTCGCCCACCGCACCTTCGCTGAGGCCGGCCACGCCGTGGTGGAGTCCGGCACCGGCACCGGGAAGACCGTGGCCGTCCTCACCGCCGCCCTCGAGCACGGCCTCCAGCACGGGCACCGCGTCCTCTACCTCACCCGGACCAACAGCCAACAACGACAGGTCATCCACGAGTTCCGCCGCATACGCGAGACCGGCGGCCTCCCCGTCCACGCCGTGGGCCTCCAGGGCCGGCGCCACCTCTGCACCCTCACCGATCACACCCCCGAGTTCGGACGCGCCACCAGCGAGGAGCTCGCCATGCTCTGCAGGGACGCCCAGGAGGCCGCCCGGGACGAAGCCCAGGGCAAGACCCCCAAGGTCACGCCCTGCCAACCCTACGCCCGCACCACGGACACCGCCCTCGACCACGCCACCACGTGGGCCCGCGACCACGCACCCACCACCGCGGAGCTCGTGGACGAGGCCCGGGACCAGGGCATCTGCCCCTACGTCGTCACGCGGGAGCTCCTCCCCACGGCGCAGGTCGTCGCCGCCCCCTACGTGTACCTCTTCCATCCTTTCCTGCGGGACGCTCTCCTCCGATGGACGGGAGCCCGCATCCAGGACCTCCACGTGGTCGTGGACGAAGCCCACAACCTCCCCGACGTCCTCCGGGACCTCGCAAGCACCCGCCTCACCCACCGGAGCCTCGCCATCGCCAAGGGCGAAGCCCGGGACCACGGCGACATCCAGGTCCCCACAGGCGGCACCATCACGAGCTTCCTCGCCACCCTCCAGGAGGCCGTGAGGACGCTCGCCGACGACCACGTGCCCCCCGGGGAGGAGGACGGTCTCCTCCCTCCGGGAGCCCTCGAGACCGAGGTCCTCAGCGCCCTCACCTCCAGCACCCGGGGCCTCGACGCCACCCTGGCGGTGCTCGGGGACTACGGGCAGTCCGTGCGCGAGGCCAAACGCCGGGAGGCCAAGACCCCCCGCAGCTACGTGGGCCGCATCGCCGACGTCCTCGCCATGCTCCGCTCCGCCCACGAGACCACCCACATCAAGCTCGCGGTGGGCGGCGACAACCCCGCCGTGGAGGTGGCGTGCCTGGACCCCGGCGAGCTCGCGGAGCCCCTCCGGGAAGCCCACGGGTCGGTGCTCATGAGCGGGACCCTCCGGCCACTCGAGCAGGTCCGGGACACCCTCCACCTCCCCTCCTCCACACGCCTCGAGGAGGTTCCAAGCCCCTTCCCCCCCGAGCACCGGTTGCTCCTCTACGACGAGTCCGTGACCACCCGGTACGAGGCCGTGCGCCGCGACCCCACGATGTGGAAGCGGATCGCTGAACGCCTCCAGGGGATCCGGGAAGCCAACCCCGTGAGCACCGCCGTCTTCTTCCCCAGCTACGACGTGCTCCACCGCATCACCAAGCACCTCCCCCGGGACCCGGACCTCGTGGAGGAGCACGGTGCCAGCCAGGACGAGCTCATGGGCCTCGTAACCGAGTTCAAGGAGGACCGCGGACGCGTCCTCTACAGCGTCATGGGCGGCCGCATCAGCGAGGGCCTCGACTTCCCCCACGATGCCCTGGAGCTCGCGGTCATCGTGGGGCTCCCGTACCCCCGACCCACCGCACGGCAGGAGGCGCTCCGCCGCTACCACGACCACCGGTACGGCAAGGGCTGGGAGTACGCTGTCCACGCCCCCATGGCCCGCCGCGTCCTACAGAGCCTCGGCCGCCTCATACGCACACCCACCGACCGGGGCGTGGGCATCATCCTCGACCGCCGCGCCGGCGTCCTCGACCCCATGCTCCCCCGTCTGCGCGCCACCGCGGACCCCGCCGCCGAGGCCGCGAGCTTCCTCGGGCACGCGACGGATACGGGAAGGTTCAAGTAACGTGGTGCGCTTCCCCGGAGCGAGGTTCCACGATGCCGCTCCCCATGGACGTTCTCGAGGATTCCATCGACCAGCGCATGACGCTCCTGCTGAAGGACGGTCGAACCCTCGAGGGTGTCCTCAAGGGCTTCGACCAGTACATGAACCTCGTGCTCGACGAGGCCGAGGAACAACGACGCGAGGGGAGCACGCGCCGCTTGGGCCGCGTGGTGCTCCGTGGGAACAACCTCGTGTCCCTGACCCCTGCATAGTCGCCGGTCCCCGGCGCCGATGCAGGCGTCGCCTCCGGCTGACACCTGCGTAGCTGGTGCTTCGCACCATCGACGCAGGCGTCGCCTACGGCTGACCCCCGCATAGTCATCGCAGTCGCGATGCCGACACGGAGCTGGCCTCCGGCTGACACCGGCGGAGTCACCACCTCGCGACGCGGACGTCGGCTGCGGCTGACCCCCATGTACGTGGGGGAAGAAGCCGCCCAACGTAGGGTGGTGGACCCGGTTCGGCGCTGTGGCCACCTTCCCTTTCGCAAACTTTTTATACTCTCGGATGGTAATCTCTTGGATGGAAGGGCCCGGCTGGTAGTATCAACCAAGTGCATCCCATCCCCTCCTAGTGAGGCCAGTTATCGCCCTTCCACCCCCTTTTTCTCTTAGACCGCTCCAGCGTACGCTCGGTTACCTCAAGGCTCACCTCATGAGGAAGACAGCCTGTCAGCCCCGCCTCCGAGCCGGCGGGGTCACCAGTTCGTCGTGACCTCGACGCGGTCCTCGAGCACGAGCATCGTGCGCTCGTGCTGGCTCACCCACCCACCCCGCTCCTCCCGCAGCACGGGGTAGTGGTGGAGGGCGCCCGTGCGCTCCAGCATGCGGAGGGCGAAGGGGAGCTTGTTCTCCGGCACGACCCCCTCCAGCCACCGCGAGGCGAAGGGCAACCGATCGTGATGCTCCACGACGTACGCCATGAGGCGCTTCGCGTGGCTCATGCGCTGGGGCTTCTCATCCTCCAGCAGGTAGATGTTCCCCCCGTCGCTGTCCTTCACGCGACCGCTCCCGTCGGTGGCGAAGGGCTCGATGGCGATGGCGGTCCCCGCCTCGATGGTGCCCGAGCCCCGGGCCACGTTGGGGATGCTGAGGCCCGCATGCTGGTGGAACCGGTCCACGCTGTGGCCCGTGAGGTTCACGATGGGGCGGAACCCGTAGCTCCGGATCGCGTTCTCCACCGCGCGCCCCACATCCTCCACGGGAACCCCCGCCTCCACCACGTCGATGGCCGCCCGCAGGCCCTCCCGGCTCGCCTCCACGAGGTCCTTCCGCTGGTTCGTCCCCACCTCCACCGTGAGGGCGTTGTCCCCGATGTACCCGTCCACGTGGACCCCCACGTCGATCTTCACCACGTCCCCCCGCTCGAAGACCGTCTCGTCCCCGGGGCCCGGGGAGTAGTGCGCAGCGTCCTCGTTCCGGCTCAGGTTGCAGGGGAACGCAGGCTCCCCACCCAGGTCGCGAACGCGGGACTCCACCCCCTCCGCCACCTCGAGGAACGTCGTCCCCTCCTCGATGAGCTCCGCGCCGTACGTGAGGGCATCGCTGGCGATGCGCCCCGCTTCCCGGTACCTCTCCACGACCTCATCGTCCATCTTGCGCCACCAGGTCGTCCCCGGGTACGACACCCGGCCGTATAACCTTTGGCGCCTCCCCCAGGGCATCCACCACCGTGGGACCCTCCCCATCCCGGGGCCCGGCATCCACGATCCAGGCCGCCACATCCCCCACGTGCATGCGGGCGGCATCGCAGGTGCCGGGATGGGGCTCACCACGGAGGCTCGCGGGCACCGTCACCAAGGGGCCGAAGCGCTCCGCCAACCGACGCAGGAAGGCCTCGCCGGGGATACCCACGAGCACGGAACCCCCCTCCCCAGGGAGGTTCGACGGGGTCGTGCCCCGGCCCGGAAGCCTCAGCACCACCTCCCCGGGACCATGCCGCTCCAGCACGCGCTTCCCCACGGGCGTGAGACGTGCCACATGCTGGAACCCGCGCACGTTCCCCACGACCACCCACCGGTCCAGAGGGTCCTCCCGCTGGGTCACCTCCACCACGCGGTCCACGCCCTCAGCCTTCAGCGCGTCCGCTGCAAGAAGGTACGATCCATCCCCCGGAACCACCACGGGCTCCGCCCCGTCCAGGGCCCGGAGGCACCGCAGGAGCGACGTAGGCTCCGTCGGGTCCAGGGGACGTTCCCGGCTCACGCGAGGTACCTCAGTCGTCCTCGAGCTCCTTCTTCAGCATGTCCCCCAGCGTCATAGCCTTGGAGATGGACGACCCCTCACTCGAGGGCTGGCTCACGGGCTCGGGCTTCTCCATGAGCGTGATGCCCAGGGTGCGCTCCAGGTTCTTCACTAGCTCATCGCTTGGGTGGTGCTTCCCGTGCTCCACCTTCGCGAGGATGCTGCGCTTCTCCTTGAGCTCCTTCGCCAGCTCCTCCTGGTTCAGGCCCTTGGACTCCCGCGCCTGCTTCACGCGGTCGCCGTAATCCGGCACCAACTCCTCCTGCATGTCGGAGTAGATGTCCCGGCTCTTCATGCGCTTCTTGCGCTTCTCCAGGGACTCGGTGACCTTGCTGCGACCGGTCACCTCCTGGTCCTCCCCCACGTTCTCCACGCCGAAGTCCGCGCAGGAACCGCAGACCTTCATCCGCGTCCCCTCCACGGTGGCGGTGCGGAGGTTGGGCACGTCCTTACCGCACATCTCGCACTGCATCACGGCGACCTCGGGTGAGCCAGGGTCGTGTCCCTAGATAAAGCTAGTCCTCGTCCGCCCCCCGACGCCCTGAAGGGGAGGTGTAGAGCAAAACCTATATACGGCGCGGGGGTAACTGCGAGAACGCGACCCCTCGTGGGTGCAACGGAGACCTCCTCCATGGGCGATGACACGGCTTCCCGGGACAAGAGCGCCGAGGACTCCCAGTACCTCGCGAACCGCCTCGACCGCCTCGAGGACCGGAACAGCGAGCTCAGGGACCAGAAACGTCGCCTGGAGAACAGGGTGCGCACCGCCGAGAACGAACGGCAGCGCGTGCTCCGGGAGCTCAAGCACCTCAAGTCCGAGATGGAGAAGCTCAAGTCCCCACCCCTCATCGTAGGGTACGTGGAGGACATCCTGGACGACGGACGCCTCGTCCTCAAGTCCAGCACCGGACCCAACTTCGTCGTGCAGGCCGCCGACTTCCTCGAGAACGAGGACCTCCGCCCCGGCAGCCGCGTGAGCCTCAACCAACAGAGCCTCAGCGTCGTGGGCGTCCTGCCCCCCAGCGTCGACCCCAAGGTGTACGGGGCCGAGGTCATCGAGTCCCCCGGCGTCACGTACGAGGACGTGGGAGGCCTCCAGGAGCAGGTGCGGGAGCTCCGGGAAGCGGTGGAGCTCCCCCTCACGGAACCCCACCGCTTCGACACCGTGGGGATCGACCCTCCCAAGGGCGTGCTCCTCCACGGACCCCCGGGCACGGGGAAGACCCTCGTGGCCAAGGCCGTGGCCGAGCAAACGAACGCCACCTTCATCAAGCTCGCCGGCAGCGAGCTCGTGCAGAAGTACATCGGCGAGGGCGCCCGCCTCGTGCGGGAGCTCTTCGAGCTCGCCCGGGACCGCGCACCCAGCCTCCTCTTCATCGACGAGCTGGATGCCATCGGGTCCAGCCGCTACGAGGCGAGCACCAGCGGCGACCGCGAGGTGCAACGCACCCTAATGCAGCTCCTCTCGGAGATGGACGGGTTCACCCCCCGCGGGGACGTCCGCATCATCGCCGCCACCAACCGCCCCGACATGCTCGACACCGCCCTGCTCCGCCCCGGTCGCTTCGACCGGCTCGTGGAGTTCCCCCGCCCCGAGCTGGGGGAGCGCGTGGAGATCCTCCACGTGCACACGCGCCGCATGAACCTGCAGGACGACGTCGACCTGGAGCGCCTCGCTGTGGAGGTGGGCGACCAGGCCACCGGCGCCGACATCCAGGCCGTCTGCACCGAGGCGGGGATGTTCGCCATCCGCGCCGACCGGGACATCGTGAGGATGGAGGACTTCCGCCGCGCCATCGACAAGCACATGGGCCAGAAGCTCAGCGAATCCGAGAAGATGGC
>CAZDGP010000038.1:0-4892 GCA_964505085.1 uncultured Thermoplasmatales archaeon | reverse complement strand
GCCGCGCCATCGACAAGCACATGGGCCAGAAGCTCAGCGAATCCGAGAAGATGGCGCGGGATGCCGCGTTCGCTTAGCGAAGGCGGCACGGCACAGCAGAGACCGCCGACAGGCGGTCGAGGCGGTGGCGACGCGGCGTTCGCGTAGCGACCCCGCGGTAGAGCCTCCACCTCTTCCTCTTCCATCCAGAGCACCGTAGCGCAAGCTCTATCCATGAGCACCCCCGTCCCCGGAACGCATGCACGTGGCCGTCGTCGGCGCCGGCATCGCGGGCCTCACCCTCGCCCACGACCTCCACAGTCGCGGCGTCGACGTCACCGTGCTGGAGTCCAGCGACGACCCCGGGGGCGTCATCCAGAGCCGAAGGGTCCAGGACCACATCCTGGAGCTTGGACCCCAACGCGCCCGCCTCACCCCCGACCTCCAGGACCTCATAACGGACCTCGACCTCCAGGATGACGTGCTCTCGGGGGCCACCGACGCACCCCTCTACGTGTACTGGGACGGGGAGCTCCGCACCGTCCCCCGCTCCCCCCGGGAGCTCCTCACCACGAACCTCCTCAGCTGGCGCGGCAAGCTCCGCCTCCTGGCGGAACCCCTCCTCCCCCAACGGGACCCCACAGGAAGCGCCCACGCGCACCTCGAGCACCGCGTGGGCACCGAGGCCGTGGAACGCATCCTCGACCCGCTGCTGGGGGGCCTCCACGGCACCCGGCTCACCCACCAACCCGCCCGCCCCACCCTCGACCGCCTCCTGGCCCTGGAGGAGGCCCACGGGAGCCTCCTCAGAGCCGCCCTCGCGTTCCGGGGGCGGGAGACCCCCCCGCCATTCACCCTGCGGGAGGGCCTCCAGGAGCTCCCCCGAGCGCTCGCGCAATCCCTGGGGTCCCGCCTACAGCTCTCCACCCCCGCCGAGAGCATGGAGGCCGCCGGGGACGGCCACGTCCTCACCACACCCCAGGGGGACGTGGAGGCGGACCACACCGTGCTCACCACCCCCGCCGACGTCACCGCCGACCTCCTCCGCCACATCGCACCCGCCACCGCCGGGAAGCTCCAGCAACTGCGGTACACGCCCCTCGCCCTCGTGCACCTCACCTCCCACGGAACCCTCGACGGGTACGGCGTGCAGCTCCCCCGCCGCGAGGGCCTGCGCACCCGCGGGTTCACGTGGTCCGGCGGGTTCCTCCCCGGCCGGGACAACCTCACCACCGCCTTCCTCGGCGGCACCGACGACGAAGGCGCTTTGAACCTCTCCGACCACGAGCTGGGAGCCATCGCCCGGGAGGACCACCACCACGTCACCGGGCACGACGCCACCGTCCTCCACGTGCACCGCCTCCCCCGCGCCGTCCCCACCATGGACGCATCCTGGAGCAGCCTCACCCTCCAGGACGTGCCATCGCACGTGCACCTCGCCGCCAACTACCTCGGCCCCCTGGGCATCCCCTCCCGCGTCCAAGAGGCGCGGGAGCTCGCCAACGACCTGGCCCCTGCACGAAAGGGTTAAGGAACCGCGTGAACCTCCCCCCGCGAGGGTACCCTTGCGCCTGGCCACGCTCCTGCTCCTGGTAACGATCCTCATCATCCCCCCCAGCATGGCCCAGGTGCCGAACCAGAGCACCGTGGAGACCACCACCACCGTGCGCGTCTTCGACCCCGGCGACCCCCTCCCGCCCGGACGCACCAGCGTCCTCGTCGTCGCCGTGCGCTACCAGTACGGGCAGGGAGCCCAAGCCGACGAACCCACCGAGGTCACCCTGGAGGTCACCGACGTACCCCCCTGGGCCGACGCGGAGCTCAGGAACACCACCCTCTCCTACCCCGTGCCCGCCACGAGCGCCACCAGTGGGCGCACCGACGAGCGCCGCGTGGAGCTCAACCTCACCCTCGACCCCGGCGCCCCCGCCTTCCAACCGGGGGACGTGACCGTGCGCGCAGAAGCCGAGGAGAACGGGAACCTGGCCGCCAGCGAGGACCAGGACACGCAACCCGTGGAACCCGACTTCGACGCCCGGCTCACGGCGACGGCGCCCGAGAGCCTCGTGGTGGCTGGCGGCCGCGACCACGGGCTCACCCTCACCGTGGAGAACTCCGCCAACGCTCCCACCCGCGTCATCCCGCGGGTGCAGGCGCAACCCGAGAACAGCCTCGTGACGCTTCCCGCCCCCTTCAACCTCGGGGACGGATCGAGCAACGGGACGCTCCCGGCCTCGAGCACCACCACCGTGCACCTCCGCACCCCCTGGACGAGCGGCGAGGAGGGCACCCTCACCCTGGAGCTCCAACCCGTCCACGCCGACCGTGACGACGCTCTGGGCCGGGTACGCACCGTGAGCGTGGAGATCCAGGGCCAAAGCGTGGTGCCGGCACCCCACATGACCCTCCTTCTCGCCCTGGGGCTCGGTGCCGTCGCCCGAGGGCGGCTCCAACCCCCCCGGTAGGGTGCCTGACGCTCCCCCAGGGGAGCAAGCTTTATCACCGGTTATCCCGCTTCCTCCCCTTGGATGGGGTGCCTGAGAGCACCAGCCACATCCGGAGGAGTGAACTTTTGGCCCCGCCCGCACCCATAGCAGAGGAGCTCGCGAAGAAACAGCGGGACATCAGCGTCGCGGAGTTCTTCGAACGCAACAAGCACATCCTTGGGTTCGACTCCAGCACCCGCAGCCTCATCACCGCCGTGAAGGAAGCCGTGGACAACGCCCTCGACGCCTGCGAGGAAGCGGACATCGCACCGCGCATCCACGTGGAGATCGAGCGCGACCCGGACAACGACGACGAGGTCATCCTCACCGTGGAGGACAACGGCCCCGGCGTCGTGAAGCGCCAGATCCCCAACATCTTCGGGCGGCTCCTCTACGGGAGCCGGTTCCACGCCATCCGGCAATCCCGTGGCCAACAGGGGATCGGCATCAGCGCCGTGGTCATGTACGGGCAGCTCACCACGGGCCACCCCGCCATCATCGAATCGAAGATCGGGGAGAACCACCCCGTCACCCGCGTCCACCTCACCATCGACACGCGGAAGAACCGCCCCGAGGTCGTGAAGACCGAGCTCGACTCATGGCCGGACAAACCCCACGGCACACGCATCCGCATCCCCGTGGAGGCGCGGTACATCCGCGGTGACCAGTCCGTCCTCGAGTACCTGCGGCAGACCGCCGTCGTCAACCCCCACGTGCACCTCACGTTCAAGGACGTGTACGGGGACGAGTACGACTTCGAGCAAGCCACCGAGAAGCTCCCCACGAAAGCGAAGGAGATCAAGCCCCATCCCGAGGGCGTGGAGCTCGGGACGCTCCTCAAGATGGCGAAGCACACCGAGGCCCGCAAGCTCACGAGCTTCCTCTACACGGAGTTCACACGCGTGAGCAGCCGCACCGCCCAGGAGATCCTGGAGGAGGCGGGTCTCGACGACAGCATCAAACCCCAGAAGCTCGAGCGGGACCAGGCCAAGGCCCTCATCGACGCCTTCGGCAAGGTGAAGATCATGGCCCCACCCACGGACTGCCTGAGCCCCATCGGCGAGCTCCTCATCAAGAAGGGCCTCAAGAAGGAGCTTCCCGGCGCCGAGTTCATCGCCACAAGCACGCGACCCCCGAAGGTGCAGAACGGGAACCCCTTCCAGGTGGAGGCCGGCATCGTCTACGGCGGCGACCTCCCCAAGGAGGAGCAGGTGAAGCTCATGCGCTTCGCCAACCGCGTCCCCCTCCTCTACCAGCGCGGCGGATGCGTCACCACCCACGCCGTGGAGGGCATCGACTGGCGCCGCTACAAGCTCGACCAACGCGGCGGCAGCGGCATCCCCCGCGGCCCCGCCGTGCTCCTCGTCCACGTGGCCAGCACCAACGTTCCCTTCACGAGCGAGTCCAAGGACGCCGTGGCCGACATCCCCGTCATCGAGAACGAGGTGGAGCTCGCGCTCCGGGAGTGCGCACGGAAGCTCCGCAGCCACCTGCGCAAGCAACAGAAGCTCAAGAAGATGCGGGAGAAGGAGGACGTCATCCGACAGGTGCTCCCCGTCCTCGCGGAGAAGAGCGCCAGCATCCTCGACCGGGACGTCCCCAACGTGGAACCCGTCATCGCCCGCATCATGAACAACGTGATGTTCACCGACGACATCGTGTACGACGACGGAAGCGGCACCACCCAGGTGCAGGTGCACATCACGAACTACACCGACGCCGGCAAGACCCTCACCGTGCACGCGGCCTTCCCCGACGAGGCGGAGGTGGCGAAGGCCGACCCCGAACCCAGCACGGTGGAGGAGGGCCACGTGGCCTGGGAGCTCGGACGCATCCCCACCCTGGAGAAACGCGAGCTCACCCTGGACCTCACGGGCCTCGAGGACGGGGACATCGAGGCGGCGGAGCTCTACGTGGAGGGCATCGACGAGGAGCGGATCGTGGGAGCCGAACCCTGGACCGGAGGTGCATGACGTGAGCACGAAGCAGACCACCCTCGGCGGTCGCAAGGCCGCCACCATGGACGCGTTGCAGGACGTGGCGGAGCAGATCTACGAGCAGTTCGAGGCGAAGGAGATCCCCCGCCTCGAGATCAGCAGCCGCAGCAAGAGCAACATCGAGTTCCACGAGGAGCTCGACGTGTGGAAGTACGGTGACAGCACCACCACGCGCTCGGCGAAGAAGAAGAGCGGCGCCTACATGCTGCTGCGCACCATGTACATGGCCGAGTTCATCAAGGACATGCTCGAGGGGGACCGCTCGAGCACCCTGCGTGAGATGTACTACATCAGCGAGGGGTGGGACAAGGCGAAGTTCAACGCCCAATCCCAATCCGACCGCCTCGCTGAGGACCTGGAGATCATCACGCGGAAGCTCCGGGAGGACTTCAAGCTCCGCCCCGAGGAGGACGGCGCCCGCGTCATGGGC
>CAZDGP010000037.1:0-16543 GCA_964505085.1 uncultured Thermoplasmatales archaeon | reverse complement strand
CCCACCCCCAACGTGTAGACGTGTAGACGGCTCCCCGTGAGACTTCATACGCCACCAGGCCCAAGTGGGGGGTGGAGACACGATCCCTATGGAGAC
Organism: uncultured Thermoplasmatales archaeon; assembly: GCA_964505085.1. Classification (GTDB taxonomy): domain Archaea; phylum Thermoplasmatota; class SW-10-69-26; order JACQPN01; family CAZDGP01; genus CAZDGP01. Next base: position 16,447 of record CAZDGP010000037.1, on the reverse strand, counting down.
CCAACAGAAGATCGCTGCCGTCGCCGCCCTCCTGGGCGTGGCGGGAGCCGTGCTCGCAGGCCTCGCCGTGTTCGTGGGCGCAGTGCAGACGAACGCCGCACTCGTGGTAGCTCAGGGCGGCGTCCTCGCCGCGTTCCTGAGCGGCCTCGTGGTGGCCTACAGCGGCCCCGCCGCGCAGGGCATCGACCGCGTGCGCGAAGCCGACGTCATGACCGAGAGCGAGCTGCTGAGGTTGCGCCGGGACTGAGGCCATCGCACCCGCGCCGCCGCCGACGCTTCCCCCGAAGCCCCCGGTTCCCTTGGCAACCAGGCGCCCGGGCTGGTCCCCCGGGCGCGTTCCCCCTCCCCTTCCCCCCGCTGCGGCGCGGGTTCCTTCTCCCCTTCCTTCCTTTCCTGTTCGTTAACCTGGCATCATCCACGCCCGCCGCCCGCCCCCAGCGAGCGGCTGAGTACGATGGAGACGCTGCTCGCTGTTCACCCCTCCCCGGCCGCCCCGGGTCCGCCTCCCCACGTTACCTATCTAGGGGGGATAGGGGTCGCTGCAGGGTCCTCGCCCAGAGCTCGACCCTCACCGTTAAGTCCACCTGCGCCGTGGAGCCCCCGGGAACGATGGAACGCCGCAGGTTATGGCCGCTGTACGCCATCACGGTGCTCCAGACCCTCCTCATGGGCATGGCCTTCCCCCTGGTGCCCCAGTTCCTCAAGGAGGGCTTCCAGGCCGACCCCCTCACCGTGGGCATCGTCACCGGCACCTACGGCCTCCTCCAGATCATCGGCCGCCTCCCCCTCGGGAACGTGAGCGACCACCTCGGCCGCCGCAACAGCCTCACCGCCGCCTTCGCCCTCACCTTCCTTGGCGGATGGTTCTTCGTCTACGCCCCCAACCCCTGGTGGATCATCCCCGGCGAAGCCCTCTTCGGCCTCGCCAGCGGCACCTTCTGGGTGAGCGCCAACAGCTACGCCGCCGAAGCCGTCCCCCCCGACGAGGTCGGCACCGCCATGAGCCGCTACGCCATCGCCATCGACGTCGGGTTCCTCGTGGGCGCCCCCCTCGGCGGCGTCGCCGACATCCTCGGCTTCCGCACCGCCCTCACCATCTTCCTCTGGGCCGGCCTCCTCGGCATCCTCGGCGCCCTCCTCCTCGACGAGACCCCCCGCGGCGAGCTCCTCCCCGCCCGCCAACTCTACGCCCGCGCCTGGGACCTCCTCCACGTCCCCGACATCACCGTGAGCGCCGCCGGCACCTTCGCCTACGCCCTCCTCTTCGGCGTCACCAGCGCCTTCCTCCCCTACCTCCTCCGCGACCTCGGCTTCACCGCCCTCGTCATCGGCGTCGTCTTCAGCCTCCGCTCCGCCGCCAGCATCGTCTCCCGCCTCCCCCTCCCCCGCCTCATGGACCGCCACGGACCCCGCCCCATCCTCTACGGCGGCACCGCCCTCGCCGCCCTCGCCATGGCCGCCATCCCCCTCGCCCCCCACGCCGCCACCCTCCTCAACCTCCCCACCCTCACCACCCACATCGGCACCTTCCCCATCGTCCTCCCACCCAGCACCCTCCCCTTCACCCTCCTCGGCATCCTCATCGGCCTCGGCATCGGCATCGTCATCCCCGCCAACCTCACCCTCGTCGGCACCGCCGCCCCCGACGACGCCCGCGGCCTCGCCAACGGCATCTACGGCACCGCCCTCGGCCTCGGCACCACCGTCTCCCCCCTCCTCTTCGGCGCCATCGCCGACACCCTCGGCCTCCCCTGGGCCTTCTGGGGCGCCGCCGCCACCACCCTCACCCTCGTAGCGTTCCTCCCCACCCTCTACCGACGCCTCGACCCCGACCACACCCCCCTCGCACCCCCCACACCAGATTGACGTGACCTACCAAGTCACACATTAGGCCAAAACCATGCCAACCATTATGATGGTTGAGGTGGGATAGCGCTCCCAGAGTCGGTGGGGCCCCACCCACACCCCTTGGGTGTGACTTGGGAACTCACCAACTCTGGAGGATCGACGCATGAACGACCTGGCCTGCCCCGACCCCACCTGCACCGGCACCTACGACTGCGAAGCCTGCCTCAACGACCACCTCCGGGCCACCCACAACGTCCGGTACAGCGACGTCTTCGGCGAGCTGCGGGACGGCTGGACCACCTTCTGCACCGGCCACGCGGGACAGGTCGTCGCCACCCTCTGACCTCCCCCGCAAGCCTCCCCCACCGCGGGGGCGTTACCCTTTTCCCCCGCGGCCCCCTTCCCCCACCATGGTGCACATCCAACCCGTGGAGGGAGCCCCCAACGTCCACCTCGTGGACACCGAAGGCTTCAACGCCACCCGGTACTGCGGCGTCTACGTCCTCCAGGACCCCACCGGCACGATCCTCGTGGAGACCGGCGCAAGCCCCACCGTGGACCGCGTCCTCCACGCCCTGGACGCCCTCGATGTGGACCGGGACAACGTCCGCTACGTCGCCCCCACCCACATCCACCTCGACCACGCCGGCGCCACCGGGCACCTCCTCCGGGAGCTCCCCAACGCCGAGGCCGTGCTCCACGAGCGCTACGCCAAGTACCTCCAGGAGCCCGAACCCCTCCTCGAGTCCGTGAAGGAGGCTGTGGGCGACCGCTTCCCCCAGTACGGCACCTGCCTCCCCATCGACCCCGACCGTGTCGTCCACGTCACCGGCGGCGAGACCCTCGAAGCCGGCACCCGACGCCTCCACGTGCACCACGCCCCCGGCCACGCGCCCCACCACGTCGTCTACCACGACGCCCAGGACGGCACCCTCTACACCGGGGACGCCGCCGGCATGCTCCTCCCCGCCAACGGCGCCCTCGAGGTCACCACCCCCCCACCGGCCTTCGACCTCGACGCCTACCAGACCACCGTCCAGATGCAGCGGGACCTCGACCCCGAACGCCTCGCCCTCACCCACTACGGGATCGTCCAGGACCCCGACGACCACCTCCAGGCATACGCCGAGCTCCTGGACACATGGGTCGAGGAGGTGCTCCACCTCCGGGACACGGGCACCGACGACCTCGACGAGCTCGCCACCGCCCTCCTCGATGCCCACCCCGAGTGGGCGCCCGCCTACACCCCGCAGAACAACCGGGCCATCCGCCGCATGGACGCGGAAGGCGTCCTCCGCTGGCACGAGCGCCAGCAAGGCTAGGTCGCGCTCGCCCGGAACCGGAGCCCATCCTCCCCATCCGGCTCCACCACCACCCCGGTGTCCAAGGCCGGCACGTCATCCTCCCCCGGACCACGCGCCACCGCCAACACCCCCTCCTCCAGCTCCACCACCCCCACCACGTACGGGGGCTCGAAGCCCTCGGGCGCGCTGCGGACCACCGTCCACGACCGCAGCACCCCCCGGCCCGCGACCTCGTGCTCCACCGTCCCACCCCCGCAGTGCGAGCACCCCTCCCTGGGCGGCAGGAACATCTCCCCGCAGTCCCCGCAACGTGACCCCGGCACGCTCATGCCACCGCCTCCAGGAGGGAGACCACCACGTTGTTCCCGTACCCCCCGATGTTGTGGGCGAGCCCCACCCGCGGATCCCCCGCCACCTGCACACCGCGGGCCTCCCCCGTAAGCTGCCAGAGGAGCTCCACCACCTGCGCCAACCCCGTGGCCCCCGTGGGGTGGCCCCGAGCCTTCAACCCCCCGCTGGGGTTCACCGGCAACGCCCCATCGGGCAGGGTCTCGCCCGCCTGCAACATGCGCACGCTCTCGTCGAAGGACGCGAGACCCAGGTCCACCAGGTTCGTGATCTCCAGGATGCTGAAGGCATCGTGCACCTCCGCCACATCCACATCCTCCGGTGCCGGCCCCCCCGCCGCGAAGGCACGCCGCGCCGCCTCACCCGTGGCCGGGAACCCCCCCAGGACCCCCGACCCCCGCCGGTCCGTGAGCGCGTACCGGTCCGTGGCATGACCCACCCCCGCCACCCGCACCGGCCCCCGCGCCCTCGCAACGAGGAGCGCCGCCCCCCCCACCGAGAGCGGCGCGCCATCGTAGAGGGGCAACGGGTCCGGGCTGGCCGGCGCCCCCACCACGTCCCCCACCGTGACCTCCCGCTGGAAGTGCGCCAGGGGGTTCCGCACCGCCAACCCGTGGGCCTTCACCGGCGCCTCCGCGAGCACCTCCCGGGAGAGCCCCGTCTCGTGCATGACCCGCCGCGTGGTGAGCGCCGCCAACGCCGGCATGGTGAGGCCCACCGCCCGCTCCCGCGGGTCCATCATCCTCGCCAGCACCCGGGACACCTCCGGCGTGGACCGCGCAGTCATCCGCTCCGCCGCCACCACGAGCACGGACTCCACCGCCCCGCTCTGGACGAACCGCACCGCCGCCTCGAAGGCCGACCCCCCGCTGCTGGGACCGGACTCGATGCGGGTGGCAGGCGTCGGCACCAACCCCAGCTCCGTCACCACCCGCGTGCTCACGTTCCCATCCCCCGCGAGCTCCTCGGGGTTCTGCACCGCCACCAGCACGTGGTCCACGTCCCCCACCCCCCGGGGCAAGCCCTCCACCGCCTCCACCGCGAGCTCCGCCAACCCCCGCTCCCTGCGGCCGAAGCGCGTGAGGCTCCCCTCGTGGACGTACGCATCACGCATGGACGACGAACCGCCCCGCGGGTTAGGAAGCTTCCGGTCGCTTCCCGTTGGCGCCGCCATCGCCCACGGGGAGACGCACCTGGAAGAGGGTCCCGTCCCCCTCCTCGCTCTCCACGTGGATCGACCCGTCGTGATCCTCCACGATGGTGTAGCTGATGGCCAGACCCAACCCCATGTTCTCCCCGCCCTTCGTCGTGTAGAAGGGCGTGAACACGTCCTCGAGCTCCACCTCCGACATCCCCCGCCCATCGTCCTCCACCTCCACCACGACCTCGTCCCCCTCCCCATCGTGCCAGGTGCGAAGCTCCACCCGACCGTCATCACCCACGGCCTGCGCCGCGTTCATGAGGAGGTTCATCACCACCTGGTTCACCTGCCCTCCATCGCAACGCACCGGCGGAAGCTCCCCGTACTCCACCCCCAGGTCCACCTCATCATGGTACTGCGCCTGGAAGAGCGTCACCGTATCCTGCAAGCTCGCGTTGAGGTCCACCTCCTCCCGCCGCGCCGCGGGCTTCGCGAAGGTGCGGAGGCGCTCGATGATGTCACGGATGCGGTCCAGGCTCTTGCGGTTCATCTCCATGAGACGACCCCCCTCCTGCCAGAGGAACTCCCCCTCCCGCACCTCCTCCAACGCCTCCCGAAGTTCCTCCTCATGCGCGAGCTCCGCCCCCATCTCCATCAGGAGCTCCGTGTTGGACTTCACCACCGCCAACGGGTTGTTGATCTCGTGGGCGACGCCCGCCACGAGCTGGCCCAGAGCCGCCATCTTCTCCGACTGGATGAGGCGCAGGGTCTGGAGCTCCACCTCCCGCTCGAGCTTCTTCTCCTCGGTCACGTCCCGGATGAGGAGGATACCGCCCTCCACCTCCCCCCGGGGCCCCGACCGGGGCACGGCGGACACCTCCAGGTGCACGTGCTTCCCGTGGAGACCCTCGTACTCGAAGGTATGCGCCTCCAGAGGCTCCCCCTCCTCCAGGAGCTGGCGGAGAGCCGCCAGGAAGCTCCGGTGGTCCTTCCGGGAGCGATCCCACGTGGGCAGGTCGAAGATGTTCCTGTCCAACGTCAGGTTCTCCCCGGGGTCCTCCGGCGCGTCCATGATGCGTCGAAGCTCCGGGTTCTGGTAACGCATCACGCCATCCTGATCCATGTACGCGATGCCCGCGGGAGCGTGCTCCACGATGTCCTCGTTGAACTCCTTGAGGTCCTTCAACCGCTCCTCCGCCGCCCGACGCTCCGCCAGCTCCCGCTCCCGGTCCGCGTGGAGGCGGGCGTTGTCCAACGTGATGCTTGCCAGACGCCCGAACTCCGAGAGCTCCTCCAGATCCTGCGCCGTGAAGCCCCGGTCCGGGTCCCGGTGAGCGATCTGCAGCACCCCCAGAAGCTCGTCCTCCACCACCATGGGCACCGCCATCACCGCCCGCACCACCTCCTCCGGAACCTGGGGGCTCCGCCCCTCCCACGTGGCGTAGTCCTCCACGATGCGGGGTTCCAGGTCCTGGGAGATCTTCCCCGCGAGACCCTCCCCCGGTTCCAACCGCATGCCCAAACGCCTCCGCACGATGCCCGTGGCCACCCTGAGCTCCAGGGCGCCCCGGGGCCTGGGAGCGTACACGTACCCGTGGCTGGCGCCGAAGAGGTCCGCGGCATCCTGGATGAGGTGCTCCAGCAGGTCCGCCGGGTCCCGGCGCTCCAGGAGCCCCAGGCTGATCTCGTGGAGCGCCCCCAGGAACCGGTTGCGCCGCTCCAGCTCCTCCTCGGCGCGCTTCCGCTCGGTGATGTCCTCCACGGTCCCCTCGTAGTAGAGGACGTTCCCCTCCTCGTCCCGCACCGTCCGGGCCGACTCCCGCGCGTACATCCTGCTTCCGTCCCGACGCTTCCACACCACCTCGAGACCGCGGATCACACCCTCCTCCTCCACCCGGTCCCGCCACTCCTCCCGCGTGTACTCCGGCGGGTACACGTCGCTCTCCTCCAGGTTCCGGTCCTCCAGCGCCTCCACGTCATCGTACCCGAGCATCTCCACCAGGGCCGGGTTCGCCAGGAGCACGCGCCCGTCGGGCGTGGTGCGGTAGATGCCGATGGTGGCGTTCTCGTAGAGGCTCCGGAACCGCTCCTCGCTCTCCCGCAGCGCCCCCTCCGTCTCATGCTGATCCGTCACGTCCCGGAAGCTCCAGACGCGCCCGGCGAACTCCCCGTCCACGGTGTGGGGGCGGGACACGCGCTCGAAGACCCGTCCGTCCCGGAGGTGGATGATGTCGTGGGCTTCCGTGTCCGGGTCCTGGTATAGCTCCCGCACCCGCGTCTGGAACGCCTCCGGGTCCTCGATCTTCTCCATGGCGCGCTGCACCAGGGCGGCGTCGTCCTCCGTCTCCAGAAGCTCCCGGGAGAACCCCCACATGCGGCGGAAGCGCTCGTTCCACGTGACGATGCTACCCTCCGAATCCACCACCAGCACGCCGTCGGCGGTGGCCTCCAGCACCGAGCGCAGGAGCGTCCCCGTGCGCCGCGCACGCTCCGCGAGGTGGTGACGCTCCGCCGCGTGGCGGATGCTCCGGGCGAGCGACTCCCCGTCCACCTCCCCCTTCACGTGGAAGTCCTGGGCACCCACCCGCACCGCCTGCACGCCGACTGTCCGGTCCTCCATCCCCGTGAGGACGACCACGGGGATGTCCCCCACGGCCTTCAGGAAGCGCCGCAGGGTCTCGAGGCCCCGGACCTTCACGAGGTTGAGGTCCAGAAGCACCACGTGGGGGGCCTTCACCTCCACGCTCTCCACCCCCTCCTGGAACGTGCCCGCCACCTCCACGTCGAAGGAGGCGCCCTCCGCGTCCGCCAACAGCTCCCGCACGTAGACGGCGTCGGAGGGGTTGTCATCCACCATGAGGACGTCCAGGTCTCGCACAGGTCGGAAGCGGACCCAGGGAGGTTAAAGGTTCCCGCCGGAGGACGTTCGGGGCAACCTTCATCCTGGACGGACCCGTGGTGGGGGAAGTATGGGCGAGAGCTGGCGGCGCGTGCACCTCCCGGTCACCGGGTCCACCCAGGAGGACGTGCACCGCTTAGCGGAGGCGGGAGCCCCCGCCGGCACCGTGCTCCGCGCTGACGTCCAGACCCACGGGAGGGGTCGGGGCGAGCACGGGTGGTCCTCCCCCCGGGGCGGGCTCTGGCTCAGCCTGCTCCTCCGCCCGCGCCGGCGCTCCTGGGGGCTCCTGCCGATCCTCGCGGGCGTGTCGGTGGCCGCGGTGATCGCACCCCACGGGGTGGACGCCCGGGTGAAGTGGCCCAACGACATCCTCGTGGAGGACCGCAAGGTCTGCGGCATCCTCCTCACGGGGCGCACCGCCTCGGGTGCCGACGGGAGGGCCGGTCACGCCGTCCTGGGCATCGGGTTGAACGCGAACCTGAACGTGGAGGACCTTCCGCCGGACGTCCGGGACCACGCCACCACCCTCCGCGCGGAGACCGGCAAGGACATCCCCCTCCCGGACCTCCAGGATACGGTGCTGGGGTCGCTGGCACCCAGGCTGGATCGGTGGGAGGCGGGGGAGGACACGCGGCTCGTGGAGGAGTGGCGGAGGTGGGCCTGGGGTCGGGGAACCGAGGTGGAGCTTCCGGATGGCACCCGGGGTACGGCGGAGGACCTGGCGGAGGATGGGACCCTCGTCGTCCGGCGCGGGTCCGGGGCCACGGTGCGTGTCACCGACGGCGAGAGCCTCCGGTGGTTGGCACGCGGGAACGGGTAGAAGGAGGGGGTGGAGGAGAGGGTGGGGGTTCGTGCCCGGCACCCACATGGGTAGAGGGGGGTCAGGCGTCGTCAGGTGTCGCGTCCACCTCCGATGCGGATTCCTGCTCAGCCTGCAGGTCGTCGAAGTACCCTGCGAGGGCCTCCGTCACCGCATCGGAGATCTGCTTCCCGGTGAGTACCTTCATGCTATGCAGCTTGATGTGGTACCCGATGGGGATCTTCACCTTCACTTCCTTGACCCTGTCCAGATCTTGGTCGCGTTCGTTGATCAGCACTTGTTTCAACCTCCCCCGAGGTCGCTTGGTTCCTTCCACGAAGGAAGGGTAGGGAGGGCTCAACACGGGGGTTGATATCTCCCTGCAATCATGTCTGTGAGTAGCACGGTCCATAAAGGTTCCGGAAGGTGAAGTAGCGGAACCTCCCCGTTGCGTTCGCAACTCACGGGGTGCCCCGGACGTAGGTCGTCACGATCTTCCGCTCCGCCGCCGTGAGGTTCTTGTGCACCGCGTTCCCCGAGACCCCCAACGTGCCCGCCACATCCTCCAACGTGCACCCACGCGGGGTCCGGTAGTACCCCAGCGCCCGCGCGATCTCCAGCACCTCGCGCTGCCGAGGCGTGAGCTCACGAAGCGCCTCCCGCGGATGCTCCGCAGGGTCCCCCCGTACGTTCCGCACCGACACGAGGTCGAAGCCCTCCCACCCCACCTCGGTCCCCGCATCCCCCAACCGCTCCAGGATCTTCCCCGCGGGTAGATGCCGGGCCACCACGAAGCTCAACCACACGTCCCCCCCCTCCACCACCACGGGGTGCAGGAACGCATCCCGACCGAACCGGCGCACCAAGCGCGTGAAGGGGATGGGGCTCCGCGACCAGGGCACCTCCTCGTCCAGGCGCAAGCGGTACGTCCGATGGTCCCCGTTCCCCGACAGGAGCTCCACCTCCCGCAGGTCCAGGTGCTCGAGGACCGACTCCTCGAACCCATCGTGCGCCCCGTCGGGAGCCGCCACCACCAGGAGGCACGACACCTCCCCCGAGCGGGGCTCCTGGGCGAAGGGACGCACCACCACCTGGGCTCGGCGGCTCAACGTGAACCGCGCCAGGGGGAACGACGGCCAACGGACCCGCAGGTCCACCTCCATCATGGTGCCACGCTCCGGCGTCATCTCCCGGATCCACGGCGGGGTGCCCCGGCCCTCCCCCGGGTAGGGGACGCTCCCGGGGTCCAGGTGGGACGATACGAGCACCTGCTCCGCCTTCTTCAACCGCTTGTGCACGGGGCTCGCCGTGAGGCCCACACGGTCCGCGATGTCCTCCAGCGTGCACCCCTTGGGCGTGGCGTAGTAACCCATGTCCACGGCAAGGCGCAGGAGGTTCTCCTGCTCCGGCGAGAGCACCCGACGCAGGAGACGCGCGTGCTCCGCCGGATCGAACTCGTCCACCCGCACCACGCTGAAGTGGTCCCAAGGTGCCGCATCCTGGAGGTCCCGGAGACGTTGCAACGCGTCCCGCGTCGACAGGTCCTGGGCCACCACGGCCCGGAGCCGCGCCCGCCCGTCATCGATGAAGAACGGGTCGATGAGGGTGTCCTCCCCGAAGCGGTCCCACACCTGCGTCAACAGGTTCTTGGGACCGTCCCCCTCCCCCTGCCCCACGTTCACCACCATGGCGTAGGGGGTCAGGTTCACGACCTCCAGCTCGGGGTACGCGGGGTCCTCCCGCAACCGCTTCAACAGGGAGCTCGTCACCTCCCGGTCCCCCAGCACGGTGATGCAGCATCGTGCCACCCCCTCGTCCACCCCCGGGTCCACGACGCGGCACACCGCGCGCACGTCATCGTGGGAGCGGGTGGCCTCGTACACGGGGTCCCCGGGGGTTGCAGCTTCGAACACGATCTCTCGCAGCGCCATCGTTCTGGGGGCCTCCGGGTCAGGAGGCCTCGAGGGCCTCGCGCACCGTGAGCCGGAGGTCCTCGTTGTCCCACGGCTTCTGGATGTAGTAGTGGATCTCCGCCTTCTCCATCGCCTCCATGGCGATGTCGACGTCCACGTACCCCGTGATGAGGGCCCGACGGGTGCCCGGGGCCTCCTTGTGGAACCGTGCCAGAAGCTCCGCTCCGTTCATGCCCGGCATGCGGTAGTCCGCCAAGACGAGGTCGAACTCGTCCTGCCGTGCACGCTCCAGCGCCTCCTCTGCCGTCTTGGCACCCTCCACCTCGCAGTCGAGCCCGCGGTCGAACCGCAGGGCCATGGTAAGGGACTCCAGGACGTCGGGTTCGTCGTCCACGACGAGGATCCGGTAGGGTCCACCCTCGTCCAGGTCCCCGGAGGGGGTATCTGTGGCTATGTTCTCAACCTCCGGCATCCTCCCCCCGGAACCCGGGCACCCCGTCTCCCTCAGGATGGCATGGTGCAGGGAGGATGTTGCGTAACCGGGGTACGGGCCTCCCCTAACTTAACCGTTGCCGTGGGGGAACAGCCGAACGTACAGAAGAAGGATGGAACGGTTCGAACCCACCGAGGGTCCGGGAGGAGGGAAGAGCGGACGGGCGCCGGGTCACCCGACGCCGTGGGCGGATCAGCCCTGCAGGAACTCGAGGGGGTTCCCCGCCTGCTCCAGGTCGGGCGGCGCCTCACCACCCTCGGTGAAGTACGCCTCCAACGCCTCGGTGACGGCGTCGGAGATGTGCTTCCCCGTGATGACCTTCAGGCTGTGGAGCTTCAGGTGGAACCCCAGAGGGATCTTCACCTTCACCTCCTTCCGCTCGCTCAGCTCCTTCTGCATGGGATCGTTGGCATCGTCGTTCATTGTGGTCGCTCCCCCTTTCCCGAGGGCGCGAGGGACGAAGGTGCCCACACGCCGCGTCGAGGGAAACCACGCTCTCCCGCTCCCGGTACTTAACCGTTGGCGGAAGGGAGGAGTTCGCTACGTGCGTAAACCCCAATGCCGGCTCACCCCGAGCCCGCACCCGTGGTCTCACTCCAGCTCCTCAGCCAGCATGCTGGAGCGCTCCTCCTCCCCCTGAAGCTCCTCGAAGTACGTTTCCAGGGCCTCGGTCACGGTGTCGGAGATCTGCTTCCCCGTGAGCACCTTCATGCTGTGGAGCTTCAGGTGGTACCCCAGGGGGATCTTCACCCGAACCTCCTTCCGCTCTTCCAGGTCCATATCGCTACGGTTGGTTTCGATCACGCGTGTTCCTCCGGGCAATCTCTTGCCGCCCGACGAACAGCCTCACCCACTACAACCCGCTTCGCCGACCCCAGGTATTAGTAACTTCCGCCACCCGCCCTCCACGCGGCCCGGGCAACGTTCAAGCCCCCTGCCCCGCGTACCTCCGCCGGTGCACCCCGCCATCGAGCTCCAGGATGTCCATCGCACCTTCGGAGCCAGGCACGCCCTCGACGGCCTGACCCTCACCCTCCCCAGGGGGACCACCACGCTCCTCGTGGGCCCCAACGGCTCCGGGAAGACCACGCTCCTCCGGCTCCTGGCCACCCTCGACGCCCCCACCTCCGGGTCCCTGCGGGTCCTGGGCCTCGACACCACCCGGGACGGACCCAGGCTCCGAGCGCACCTGGGGTACCTCGGGCACGGCAACGGCCTCCCACCGGAGCTCACCGCCCGGGAGGTCCTCACCTTCCACGCCCGCATCCACGAGGTCCCCGACGCCCGCCAGGCCGTGACCGCCGCCCTGGATACCGCGCACCTCGCACCCCGCCACGACGTCCCCTGCGGCAACCTCAGCCACGGGGAACGCCGCCGCCTGGCCCTCGCCCGCTCCCTCCTCCACGACCCCGACGTCCTCCTCCTGGACGAACCGCTCCAGGGCCTCGACGCCGCGAGCCGCGACCACGCCCTCACCCTCCTCCGGGACGTGAGCGAAGGGGACGCCACCCTCCTCATCGCCACCCACGACCCCCGGGGGATCCAGGAGCTCGCCCACCGGAGGCTCGAGCTCCGAACCGGCCGCCTCGCGGCGTCCCACACCCAAGACCCCCCGGAGGCACCCCCCGCATGACGGCGTGGCTCGAGGTGGCCCGCCACGACATCCGCCAGGAGCTCCGCCGACCCGCCCACCTGGGAGCCCTCCTGGCCCTGGCGCTCCTCCTCACGGCCCTGGCGCTCCTGGTCTTCCACGACGTCCGGGACCCCTCGGCCGTAGCAGCTGGCACCCTCTGGATCACCCTGGCCCTCGTGGCAAGCCTCGGCACCGTCCGCAGCCACCAGGCCCACCGGGACCGCGGCACCCTCGAGACGCTGCTCCTGCTGCCCCTGGACCGGAGCACCCTCTACCTCGGGACCACCGCCTCGACCCTCCTCCTCGTGCTCCTGGTGCTCCCCCCGGTGGTCCTGGTGCTCCTCGCCGTCCAGGCCATCCCCCTCCACGCCGGCACCGTCCTCCCCCTCACCCTCATCCTGCTCCTGGGCGCCCTGGGCCTCGTGCTTCCCGCAGGGTTCCTCGGCGCCCTCGCCGCCCGAAGCAGCGCCCGGGAGCTCCTGGCGCCGGTGCTCCTCGTCCCCGTCGCCATGCCGGTGCTCATCGGCGGCGTCCACGGCACCCTCGCGCTCCTCCAGGGCGGCGGATGGACCGCAGCACGCCCGGAGGCAACCTTGATGGCAGGGTACGACCTTGCCGTGGGTGCCCTGGCGTGGGGCCTCGCCCCGCACGCATGGGAGGCTACACCGTGACGAAGGAACTTCGCCCCGCTGCAGCTCCCACCGCATCCCGCATGGTGCTCGCCGCAGCCGCCGCCCTCTCCGCCGTGGCGGTGCCGGTGCTCGCCCTGGCCGTGGCACCCCCCGCCACGGGCTTCGTCGCCCCCCTCTCCTACCGCCTCCTCTACGTGCACGTGCCCACCGCGTGGGGCGCGTACCTCGCCTTCCTCGTCACCTTCCTCGCGAGCCTCCGCCACCTCCAGCAACGGCGCCGCGGGGACCCCGGCCTCGAAGCGGACCGACTGGCCGCCGCCAGCGCCGAGGTGGGCACCGTCCTCGCCGCCATCGCCCTCGGCACCGGCCTCCTCTGGGCTCGCGTCGAGTTCCTGGCCTACGACCCCCTCACGGACCCCAAGGTCGTGACCCTCGTGGTGCTCCTCCTCGCCTACATGGGGTACCTCGCCCTCCGGGGCACCGTGGAGGACCGCAGGGACCGCGCGCGCCTCGCCAGCGGTTACGGCCTCCTCGCCTTCCTCGCCGTGCCCATGAGCTACCTGGCAAGCCGCGTGAGCCTCCACCCCGACTTCACCACGCCCGAGCAGAGCCTCGCCCCCGCCCTCCGCTGGGTGCTCCTCGCGAGCACCCTCGCCGTCACCGTGATCTACACCCACCTCACCCTCCACCGCCGGGACCAACTCAGCCTCCGGGACACCCTCCAGGACCTCCAGGGGGTGGTCCCGTAGCCAGCACCGACCTCACCACCCTCGTCGCCGGCTTCACCGTGGCGGCGGCGGGCCTCGGCGCCTACCTCCTCCACCTGCACGTCCAGCACCGCCGCCTCCAACAGGCGCTGGACGCGCTAGAGGAGCGCCTGGACCGCCAGGGCGAAACCTGAAGACCCCCCATCGCCATCCTCAAGCAACCCATGCGACCCACGGTGAAGCTCACCCTCGTGCTGGTCCTCGTGACCCTCGGCGCCGCCATCAGCCTCGCCGGCGCCGACCCCAACCCCTACCGCACCGTGGGGGAGGTGGTCACGGGGGACGCCACAGGGCACGTGGCGGTGAAGGCCACCGTGGTCCCCGGCTCCCTCGAGACCACGGACAACACCACGCGCTTCCTCCTCACCGACGGCACCTACGACCTCCAGGTGGTCTGGACCCAACCCCTCCCCACCCACGAGGCACCCAACGGGCTCGACGGGCGCACCGTGGTGGTGGAGGGGCTGCTCCAGGACGATGGCGACACCCCCGTGCTCCAGGGCACGGACCTGCAGGTGGGGTGCCCCTCCAAGTACGCCCCCGCCGACGACCCCGCCGCGTGACGAGCACGTGTCACCACGACGGGGCGAAGCCCGGGTCCACCACGCGCTGCTTCCTCTCGATGCCATCGAGGCGGGCTACATCGTCCTCCCCCAGGTCCACCTCCGCCGCCTGGAGGTTCTCCCGGATGTGGTCCTCCCCCGTGGCCTTGGGGATGGGGACCACGTGGGGTTCCTCCATGAGCCACGCCAGCACCACCTGCGCCGGCGTCACCCCGCGGGCCTCCGCCACCTCCACCACCACGGGGTCATCCAGCACGCGGGTGCGCGCGAGAGGGCTGTACGCCACCAGGTCCATCCCCAGCTCCCGCGTCACCTCCACCTGCTCCCGCTGGGTGAGATACGGGTGCATCTCCACCTGGTTCGCCACGATGGGCACCGGGCAGACCTCCACCGCCTCCTCCAGAAGCTGCGGCGTGAAGTTCGACACGCCCACGCGGCGCACCACCCCCTCCTCCACCAGCTCCGCCATGGCCCCCAGCGTCCCCACGGGATCGTAGGTGCGCGCGGGCCAGTGCACGTAGAGGAGGTCCACGTACCCCGTGCCCAACCGCTCCAGGCTCGCCTCCACCGACGGCCCCACGTCCCCCGGCGCCAACCGGTCCGTCCACACCTTCGTGGCGAGGAACACCTCCTCCCGGTCCACGCTCGCGTCGCGGATCCCCCTCCCCACCGCGGTCTCGTTCCGGTAGATCTGCGCCGTGTCGATGTGGCGGAACCCCATCTCCAGGGCCGTGCGCACGGACCGCGCGCAGGTTGCGGGGTCGTCGTTCTGCCACGTGCCCAGTCCAGGTCGCGGGATCGTCGACATCGGCCCTGCAACGGGCCCGGGGGGGCAAGGTTCTTTCCACCGCGTCCGGGGGCCTCAGGGCACCAGGACCCTCACCGCCCCCGGCACCACCTCCACCCGGTAGGAGCCCGGACGGAGCTGCAGCACCTCCCCGTCCATGTGGGCAGGCACCGGCGCCCCCGTGCGGAAGGTGACCCACGGCACCTGCTCCCGATGGAACTCGGGAAGGTCCTCGTGGACCCCCCGCCGCACCCGCGGGAGGTTCCACAACCGCCGGAGCACCCCCAGCTCCTCCACGGCGTACACGTCCAGCAACCCGTCCGAGGGGTCCGCCCCCGGCGCGATGCGGAAGTCCCCGCCCTGGGTGGGGCCGTTGCACGCGCCCGCCAGGAGCGTCGGACCCTCCCGCACCCCCGAGGGGGTCTCCACCTCCAGGGGGAACGCGTCGAAGCCCAGGGCCTCGCGGAAGGCCGCCACCAGGTACCCCAGGCCCCCCGTGAAGCGGACCTGGGACTCGTAGCGGTGAGCCACCGCCCCGTCGAGCCCCAACCCGAAGCCGTTGGCGAAGACCCGGGGACCCAACCGCCCCACGTCCAGGGGGACCGAGCGCCCCTCCGCGAAGACCCTGGCGGCCGCCGCGGCATCCCGGGGGATGCCCAGGGTCCGCGCGAGGTCGTTGCCGCTCCCGCTTGGCACCACGCCCAACCCCACGCCGTCGTCGGCGTCCACGAGGCCGTTCACCACCTCGTGCACGGTGCCGTCACCGCCCACGGCCACGGCGTGGGTGAACCCGTCCGACCCCGCTTCCTCGGCGAGGTTCGTGGCCTCACCGGGGGCGGCGGTGCGGCGGACCTCGTGCTCCACACCGAGGGCCTCCAGCTCCTCCACCAGCGAGGGCAGCACCTCCAGCGTCCGTCCCCTCCCCCCGGCGGGGTTCACGATGAGCAGGAGCCGCCGACCGTCCATGCGACACGGATGGGTTCGGGGGTTGAAGAACCCGCGGTTCCACCCCCGGCCCGAGCGCGCATCCAAAGGTTCATATGGGTATCTGGGATTCCGGGGTACGACCCCCTCGGCCGGAGGAACCTGGCCGGGGAACCCCTTCCGCGGAGGGAACGCACATCGCCACCACGTCGGACACCATCGCAGGGAGACGAGCCTTCGAAACCGACCGCAAGGACGCGTGGTGGCTCTACCCCACCTCGGTCTTCATCGGCCTCGCCATCCTCTTCGCCTACGCCACGTGGGCCGCCTTCGCCGGCGGGAGCTTCGTCACCCACGGCGTACCCCACTACCTCAGCCCATTCTACAGCCCCTGCC
>CAZDGP010000036.1:0-17257 GCA_964505085.1 uncultured Thermoplasmatales archaeon | reverse complement strand
CCTCGAGCTCCGCCTCGTGCACCGTCTGCACCCCCAGCTCCACCCGCGTCGCCCCGAAACGAAGCAAGCGGTCCACCGTCACGGGACCCGCCCAATCCGGCTTCGTCTCGATGGTGAGCCCCACGCACCGCGCCAGCGCCTCCGCCTCGTTGAACGCCTGCGCCTCCCCCAACGACCCCGGCGCCTCGTACCCCGGCCGATCGTACCCGTTCAACGCATCGAAGATACCCCGCAGGAAGGACTCCTGGTACGCCAGGGGTCGCGCCGGGAACGTCCCCCCCTGCACGATGACATCCACCTTGTCCACCGCATGCCCCGTCGCATGCAACCCCTCCAACCGATCCCGCGCCTGATCCCGCGCATCGAACCCATGACGCTCCGCCCGGAGCGCCGCCGGCTCCTCCCCCGTGTACGACTGCGCCGTCCCCCACCCCGGCCCCCCCGGACAGAACGAGCACGTCCCATGAGGGCACCCCCACGGCGACGCCTGCACCGTCACCACCGCCACCCCGCTCAAGCTCCGCGTCGCCGTCGTCCGCAGGAGCGGCACCAGCGCCTCCCGCTCCTCCGGCCCGCACCGCTCCAGGATCTCCGCGTCCTTCGGCACCCGATCCACCGGGTGCTCCCGCGCCAGCTCCCGCTTCAACGCCTGCACATCCTCCTTCGACGACGCCTCCCCCGATAGGA
Organism: uncultured Thermoplasmatales archaeon; assembly: GCA_964505085.1. Taxonomy (GTDB): domain Archaea; phylum Thermoplasmatota; class SW-10-69-26; order JACQPN01; family CAZDGP01; genus CAZDGP01. Next base: position 16,570 of record CAZDGP010000036.1, on the reverse strand, counting down.
GGCGGTCGATGGCGTCGCGGAAGTACGCGGGGGTGGCATCGGAGGCCGTCGGATCCGAGGCGTTCTGCGGGCTCGACATGGTTGGCGACTCTACCGCGGTCCTCTGGTAAGAGGTTGTTGGGGGGGCGTGGGGGCGCACTTCAACTTCCGAAGAGACATCTGAGTGGAGGTTGATTCTGCTCGGAACTTGCTCCGCAAGTTCCTCGGCGCTCACGAACCGGGAGAGACGGGCTGAGACTCCGGTTCGTGGCACACTTCAACTTCCGAGGAGACATCTGAGTGGAAGTTGAAGTGGGCCCCCTGCGATTTGAACGCAGATCGACGGCACCCAAAGCCGCAAGGATGCCAAGTTACCCTAGGGGCCCGTGGTGGGGGCGTACGGTGGGTTGGGGGATGAAGGTTGCGGTGGGGGGATGGTGGAGCATCGGAGGACGATGGCCGGCCGTGGTGGCTCCGAGCTTCGACCGAACCGTACTAGACGGGCTGAGACTCCGGTTCGGTCTCGCGCTGAACTTCCATCCGCCAGCCTGCCGGCTGTCGCATGGAAGGTTCAGCGCCCCGGCCGGAATTTGAATCCGGGTCACAGCCTCGACAGGGCCGTATGATGGGCCACTACACTACCGGGGCAGGCGCGTCCAGTTGCCTCCTTGCGGGGGGACTGGGACGGCCCCGCTATGGATGCGGTTGTATTTAAGCGTTACCGTGGCTGCTGGACGCCACCCTCACGGCGGAGGCACAAGGGCCGCCATGGCCAAGAGGACCCATGCACCCGGTGCAGGATGGCCATGGAGCCCATGCGCACGGGGCCACTACCCGCTGCCACAAGAGGGGGGAAGCACAACGTAGGGGTGAGACCGGGGCGGGTGGTTCCCTCAACCAACCTAACGCCCGCCCCGGGCCTCCCCCTTCCCACCATCTTCCTCCTTCTGGTAGTCCCTCCACCACAGGTACCCACCCAGAGCCAGCACCAGGAGCACGCCAAGGAGCACCGCGATGCCGGTGCCCAGCGCCTGCTGGAACGCGTACACCACGCTGAAGCCCAGGAACGCGATGAGGCTCGTGCCCAGGATCGCGCCGATGACGATGCTGAACCACACCCGGTACGGCGGCATCCCGATCATGCGGCCCAGCACCGACGCCCCCACCGCGCCGCTCCCCTGGAACGGCACCATGACGAAGAGCACGAGACCCACGAAGGCCAGGTTCTCGATCCACTCCCGCCGCTCCAGCACCTCCGAGCCCTGCTCGATGGCGGACCGGATGTACCCCCCCACCCACGGGATGCGCAACGCCAGGTCCCAGTTCCACACGAGGAACAACCCCACGATGATGTCGACGAGGCTGATGTACACCGCCGCCAACCACGGAGCCACCCCCTGACTGATGGCGAAGGGGATGACGCTCTCCTTCCCCGCCGGCGGCACCATGTACGCCACCACCGTGATCCACATCGTGCCCCACTTGTCCGGGAACACCAATGGCAGCGTGGCGAGGAACACCACGGCCAGCCCCAGGGGGATGAGGAACTTCGCCACGAGGAGCGCGCGCTCGGTGCGGAACCACTCCCGCCCCAGCTGCTCCACGCGCTCAGCAACGTCCTCGTGGTCCATCGTCACCCCGTGGTCCCCCTCCACAACCTAGCGAGCACTTAACCCTCCCGGCGGAAGACCGCCACGCCATGGTCCTTCTCGTACGGGTCCAACCGCACCCCCTCCACCAGGGGCCACCCACCGTCCTCCACCACCTTCACCTGGTCCGCGATGACCTCCTCCGGGTCCCGCGCCACGTCCACGCTCCGGGTCTTGATGGAGAGGAGCGCCTGCTCAGGTTGGAAGACATCCAGGTTCCTGAGGAGGATCCGTGCCTGGTCCCGCTGCGCCACATCCTGCACCACCGCGTCCACCGACCCCACCACGTGACGGTACGAGCTCGGCTTCCACGCATCCCCCAGCACCGGCAGGAGGTTGCCGCGAGGCTCCGCCACCTCCAGGAGGTCCCGCATGGTCCGGGGGCTGAACTCCACCGCCACCACCAGGCCCTCCGGTCCCAGGATGTCGCTCACGTGGCTCACGGTGGTGCCGTTCCCCGCACCCAGGTAGAGCACGCGGCCCCCTGGACGCACCGGGAGCTTCGAGAGGCCCTTGAGGAGCGCTGCCGCGAGCTTGCTCCGGCCCGGGTTCCACGTGCGCACCTCGCCCCCCCGCGCGCGCCGCAGCTCCTCGTCGTACACCCGCGACCCCGGCACGAGGTTCCGCGTGGCCAACCGCCCGTCGGGCAACCGGAACACCCCCGGTTGAACCTCCCGCACTAGCTCTTCCTCCGTTGGCGACGGATCTCCTCCACCCGTGCCTCCACCTGCTTCAGGAGCTCCTCCCCGATGTCCCGCCCCGTGAAGGCGTCGGCCCGCGCCGCCAGCGTCAGCTTCCCCGCGAGAGCGCGAGCGATGCTCCCCCGCATGTCCGGAGGTGCACGATGCACCATGGGCACCTGGTAGAGCACCCCGTGCTTGGGCGGGTCCGCCCCCTCCCGCAGGTGCCGGAAGAGCGCCTTCTCCGCCCCCAGGGTCTGCACGGTGCCGCTGGGGAGCTTCGCCAAGGCCTCCAACCCGCCGGCGTGGCGGACGAGCCGCGCCGCCACCTCCGCCCCCACCAGGGTCGTGACGTTGGGCGCCACCGTGGGCACCTTCTCGTCCAGGTACGACCCGATCTGCCCCCGGGACTGGTTCAGGGTGGAGACGGCCCGCGCAAGCTCCTGCAGGACCTCCTGCGTCGCCTCGTCCAGGGGACCGCCCACACCCTCGTCCCCCTCCAGGTCAGGGCGCTCCTCCACGATGGCCCCCCGGGACCCGAAGCGCGCGATGAGGCTCACGAGCTCCTCCGGGCTCCGGGTCGCACGCGGGAGCTCCGGGAAGTGCAACGCGAACCACTCCCGCAAGCGCTCCGTGAGGAGGTTCGACGCCTGCAGGAGGTCGTCCACCGCGTTCACGCCGTGGACCACGTGACGGTCCGGTCGCGCAAGCTCGTCTCGAGTGCGCGCTTTCGCGTGCGCCATCCCCGCCTCACGAAGCAGGCTGGGGTCCACCCCGTGGTCCTCCGGCGCCACCTGGGGCAGGGTCCCCTCCGCCGCCAAAACCGCTCCCTCCAGCACGAGGAGCCGCTCCTCGCTCACGTGGAACTCGCTCGCCGGCGCGAGCTCCCGCTCCACCTCCAGGACCTCCCCCTCCTCGAGAGCCTGCAGGCGCTCCGCCACAGCCTCAGCGCTTCCCGGGACCACCCGGGCCTCCTCCACCTCACCCGCATCCGTGAGGAGGAACGAACCGAACCACGTGGTGACCAGGTACATGGGATGCCTCCGGGACGCCCCTCCCCACCCTAATACCCTTCGCCCCCCCGGGGGCACCGATGCACCCCGCGGGGCTCGGGGAAAGCTTCTTCCCTGCGGGAGGGGTTCCCCCGGCGATGCTCTACCGCCTCGTCCGCCCCCTCCTCTTCCGGTGGGGATCCGAGACCGCCCACGAGCGTGTCCTCGGGCTCATGGAGCGGCTGGACCGCCATCCCCGGCTCCGCCGCTTCCTCCACAACAGGTACACGGTGGACGACCCCCGCCTCGAGACGGAGGTCTTCGGCGTGAGCTTCCCCAACCCCGTGGGCGTCGCCGCCGGCTTCGACAAGGACGCGCGCCTCCCCCGGGTGCTCCCGTGCCTCGGCTTCGGCTCCGTGGAGGTGGGCACCGTCACCCCCGAACCCCAGGAGGGGAACCCCCGCCCCCGCATGTGGCGCTTCCCCGACGAGGAGGCCATCGTCAACGCCCTCGGGTTCCCCAACGAGGGCGCCGAGGCCGTGAGCACACGCATCGCGCAGGAGGGACGCCCCAGCGTACCCCTCGGCGTGAACATGGGGAAGAACAAGGACACCCCCCTCGAGGAGGCGCCCAGCGACTACGTGAAGATCCTCGAGCGGTTCCACCCCCTCGTGGACTACGTCGTGGTGAACGTCTCCAGCCCCAACACCCCCGGGCTCCGGGACCTCCAGGGCCGAGAGCACCTCGAGAGCATCCTGGAAGCGGTACAGCAGGCCAACCGTCGCGTCGCCGACGACCAGGACATCGCCCAACGGCCGCTCCTCCTCAAGGTGAGCCCCGACCTCACCGACCACGCCCTCGACGACGTGGTGGAGGTCACGCGGGAGCATGGTGTCGACGGACTCATCGCCACCAACACCACCACCGACCGCGAGGGCGTGGACGACGCGCCCACCGTGGGCGGCCTCAGCGGTGCACCCCTCCGGGACCGCGCCACACGCGTCGTGGAGCACCTCTACCGCGCCACCCGCGGGGACGTCCCCATCGTGGGCGTCGGCGGCGTCGCCACCGCCGAGGACGCCATCGAGAAGATCGAGCACGGCGCCAGCCTCGTCCAAGTCTACACGGGGTTCGTGTACGGCGGACCCGCCACCGCCTCCCGCATCAACCGCGGCATCTCCCGGGAGCTCGCCGCCCGGGAACTTGACCGCCTGGACGAGCTCGTGGGCGCCGCCGTCCACCTCTGAAACGCCTCCGGAACCCTCGAACGCCCGATCCTGACTGTCTCAGGCCTTCAGATCCGGATCCTACGCAACCAGGGGTTTCGGGGCGGGAACGAAACCATTTTAGCAGGTTGGCGACCATAGGGTGTAGGGTGACCTCATGGCCGTTGGATTCGTCCTCATCAGCGCAGCACCGAGCAAGGAACACGAGGTGTACAACGCCCTCCTCAAGGTTCCCGAGATCGTGGAGCTCCATCCCCTCTTCGGGGAGTACGACCTCATCGCGAAGATCGAGGGAAGCGACTTCGACACCCTCGGGCACATCATCGTGAACAAGATCCGCACCATCGAGGGGGTCATGGACACGAAGACCCTCACCGGCACGCGGTTCTAGGAACCCTTATCCCCCACCGGGCCCCTTCCCCCCACGGAGGCACCCCCATGTTCATGGATACGTTCCAGGCCATCCTCCTCCTCACCTTCGGCGCGTCCACCCTCGTCTTCGGGACCTTCGCCACGTACTTCGGCGCCGGCCGCAGCCGACGCATCGGCATGGGCCTCGGCCTCCTCGGGCTCCTCTCCCTCGTCTTCTTCACAGGGTTCACGTTCTCCCTCGTCCCCGCCCTCGACCGCATCGCCTCCTGGAACCTCCAGCACGTGCAACAGGGCGTCGTAGCCGTGCTGGCGGCCCTCATCGGGGGCGGAGCGAGCCTCCTCCTCTTCCTCGCCAGCATCATGCGGGCGTGACCCCGCCGGCGGAAGGTACGTAAGGGGGCAACCCCTTCCCCCCCGCGGTACCATGCCGTACGAGGGCATCGTCCGTTCCCTCCTGCAGGACGCGGGTGCCGCCGAAGGCGACGAGGTCCGGGTCGAACCCGCGGACGGCCCCGCCGTCCAGGGCATCGTCATGCCCCACCACGCCTTCAGCGACCCCGACGTCATCACGCTCAAGCTCACCAACGGGTACAACGTAGGGGTGGCCCTCACCGAGGACGCCGACCTCACGCTGGAGTCCCCCGCCACCGAACCGCCCGAGGGCGAGCGCGAGATCCCCGAGCGCAGCGACCTGCCCACCGTGGCCATCCTCGGCACCGGAGGCACCATCGCCAGCTTCGTGGACTACCGCACCGGCGCCGTCCACCCCGCCACGAGCCCCGAGGAGCTCGCCTTCGCCGACCCCGAGCTCTTCGACGTGGCGAACCTCCGCGCCCGCGTCATCTTCCAGGAGTTCAGCGAGAACCTCACCCCCGACCACTGGACGACCCTCGCCCAGGAGGCCGCGAAGGCGCTCGAGTCCGGAGCCCGCGGCGTCGTCATCCCCCACGGCACCGACACCATGGGGTACACCGCCGCCGCCCTCAGCTTCATGCTCGACGACCTCCCGGGGCCCGTGGTCCTCGTGGGGGCGCAACGCAGCAGCGACCGCCCCAGCACCGACGCCGCCCTCAACCTCCGCGCCGCCGTCCGCATCGCCGCAACCGCGGACCTCGGCGAGGTCGTGGTGACCATGCACGGGGAGACCGGCGACACCGTGACCCATGTCCACCGTGGCACCCGCGTCCGCAAGATGCACACGAGCCGCCGGGATGCCTTCCAGAGCGTCAACGCCCCACCGATAGGCACCGCCACCGGCGAGGGCGTCGACCTCACGGAGGACCACCAACCAACAGGCGACGGCCCCGCGCAAGCCGACACGCGCCTCGAACCCAACGTGCACCTCGCGTACGTCACCCCCGGCATGGACCCCGGGCACCTCCCCGACCCCGAGGACGTGGCGGGGCTCGTCCTCGCCGGCACCGGCCTAGGCCACATCCCACACAACGTCCACGACCGCCTCCGGGACCACGTCACCGCCGGCAACCCCGTGGTGGTGGCGAGCCAGTGCCTCCACGGCCGCACGAACCTCCACGTGTACAGCACCGGACGCGACCTCCTGGACCTCGGCGTGATCCCCGCCGGGGACATGCTCCCCGAGACCGCCCTCGTGAAGACCATGATCGCCCTCGGCCGCACCCAGGACCTCACCGAGGTTCGGAACCTCCTCACCACGGACCTCCGGGGCGAGCTCGCCCAGCGCACCCTCCCCACCACCTACCCCCAACCCCCCCAGGAGGTGGAGCAGGGATGACGGAGCGCGACTACGAGGCCCTGGGCTTCATGAGCGGACTCGAGATCCACCAGCAACTCGACACCGGCAAGCTCTTCTGCCGATGCCCCAGCCACCTCGACGAGGACGTAACCCTCGCCTTCGAGCGGACCCTCCGCCCCGTGCAAAGCGAACTCGGCGAGGTGGACCGCGCCGCCCTCGAGCAAGCGGAGCGGGATCAGCGCTTCCGCTACGACGCCAGCGACACGACCGCGTGCCTCGTGGAGATGGACGAGGAACCTCCCCACCCCGTGGACGACGACGCCGTCCACGTCTCCCTCACCGTGGCCCGCCTCCTGGAGATGGACCCCGTGGACGAGGTGCACATCATGCGCAAGCTCGTCATCGACGGAAGCAACACGGCGGGGTTCCAGCGCACGAGCCTCCTGGCCACCGGCGGTGCCCTCGACACCTCCTACGGGCCCGTGGGCATCGACACCCTCTGCCTCGAGGAGGACGCCTGCCGCAAGACCGACCGCACCGGCCCCGCCGTGGGGTACCGCCTCGACCGCCTGGGGATCCCCCTGGTGGAGATCGCCACCGCCCCCGACCTCGACCACCCCGAGCAGGTGCGGGAAGCCGCCGAGGGCCTCGGGAGCCTCCTCCGGGCCACCGGCCGCGTGAAGCGGGGACTGGGCACCATCCGCCAGGACCTCAACGTGAGCATCCGCGAGGGCGCCCGCGTGGAGCTCAAGGGCGTCCAGGACCTCGACATCCTCGACGACGCCGCCCGATGGGAGGTGGAGCGCCAGGTCACCCTCCTGGAGGTCCGCACCGCCCTCGAGGAGCGAGGCATCACCCATGACGACCTCACGGACCTCCCCCACGAGGACGTCACCGCCCTCCTCGAGGGCACCGACAGCCACCCCATCCAAACCGCCCTCAAGGACGACGGACGCGTCCTCGCCATCGCCCTCCCCGGCTTCCAGGGGCTCCTGGGAAGCAAGGACCAGGACCCCGACGCACCCCGCCTCGGCCGCGAGCTCGCAGGGTACGCCAAGGCCCGCGCCGGCGTCCCCGGGATCTTCCACAGCGACGAGCTCCCAGGGTACGGCATCACCCCCGCCGAGGTGGAGGACGTGGAGGCGGCCCTGGGAACAGGATCCGAGGACGCCCTCGTCCTCGTCGCCGCCGACGCCGACACCGCCCACAGCGCCCTGGACGCCGTGGCGGACCGCGCCCGCACCGCCCTCGAGGGCGTCCCCGAGGAGACCCGGGACGTCATGGAGGACGGCACCAGCCGGTACCTCCGCCCCCTCCCCGGGAGCGCCCGCATGTACCCCGAGACCGACGTGCCACCCCTCCGCGTCACCGGGGAGCTCCTGGACGAGGTGGACGCGAACCTCCCCGAGACCCTGGAGGAGAAGCGCGCGCGCCTCACCGAGGCCTACGACGTGAGCACCGAGGAGGTGCAGAGCCTCGTCCGCACGGGCCGGGCTGACGCCTTCGAGGAGCTCGCCGAAGCCACCGGCCTCGAGCGCGAGGCTGCTACCACCCTCGTCACGTACCTCCCCACGCTCCTCCGGGACGGCGTCCCCGAGGACCGCCTCACCACCCAGCGCATCCGCGAGGTGCTGGAGGCCGTGGACGAGGGCACCTTCGCCAAGGACGCCATCCCCGACGTGCTCGAGCACGCCGCCCGGGAGGACGTCCCCGTAACCTCCGCCGTGGAGGCCCTGGGCCTCGAGGCCGTGGGCCGCGAGGAGGTGGAGGCCGCGGCGGAGGAGATCCTGGACGCGAACCAGGACCTCGTGGAGGAGCGCGGCATGGGCGCCATGGGCCCCCTCATGGGCGACCTCATGGCGCGCTTCCGAGGCAACGCCCCCGGCGACCTCGTGAGCGAGGTCCTGAAGGAGAAGCTGCTGGAACGCACGTGATTGGGTAGGAGCGCGGAGGGAGAGCGAACGGGCCCGGCCCCCCCCATGTGTGGGGGTGCCGAGCCCGGCCGGGACGAGACAGGAGGCAGGAGCAGGTTGCACCGGCCAAGACGGTGCGCCGGGAACCCCGCGACCAACGAGCCCCAGCCACGAACCGCCCTGCCAACACCCCCCTCTTGTCCCTCCCCCCTCACGTGGCCTTCGCTCGGCACCCACGCACCCCCCGCCCCCCACACGGAACGGCCCAGGCGCCCGGCGACGCACCGACCAGAGGGGACACGGTGCGGAGGGTCCCACCGCACCACGGCGGGATCCGCGGCACGTCAGGGATCGAACCGTTCGGATCCGGCCTTCCCATCCTGAACTGAGACGGGGAGAGACAGCAGTTTGGGAGCCGTAGGCGCGGAGCGCCGGAGGCCCCATCGTCGTTCCGAAGCGTTAGCGAGGAAGGGCGATGGGAGCCCGAAGGGCCCCGCTTCTTCACCGCAGCGCCAGCAAGGTGAAGAAGTGGGATCGGCCGGATTCGAACCAGCGACCGCTCGATCTTCAGTCGAGCGCTCTCCCACTGAGCTACGATCCCTGAGCGAGTGGTGATCGCGGAGCGACCAACGCGAGCGAAGGGTCGGAGCCGGCGCGGTGGCCGCCGCCGGCCGCGAAGCGGCCAAGGTGGGCACCGTGGCGAGCTACGATCCCGTTGGGAGCGAGGACCCGCGAGCGCCTCATCTCCTGGCATGCTCCACCCCCGTGGTGGGCCTGCAGCCGGGCCAAAGCCGCGTATGGATAAAAAGCTTCCGACGTCGTCGGTCGGATCGACAGGGGGCACCGCCCGAACCCTCAAGCCCACGGACCTCCATGCCCAACCATGACGCACGCCGCACGCGAGGGTGACCTCGTGACCCTCCACCTGACGGGCACCACAGGTGACGGCACGGTCTTCACCACCACCGAGGGTCACGAGCCCCTGGAGGTCGTGCTGGGCTCGGGCATCCTGCTCCCCCAGCTCGAGGAGGCCATCACCGGGCTCGAGCCCGGCGAGGTCGGGACCCTGCACCTTCCCGCCGCCGACGCCTACGGCGAGGCCACCGAGGCCACGGAGTTCGCTATCTCCCGGGAGACCTTCCACCCCGATATCGAGCTCCGGGAGGGTCAGCTCGTGGAGTTCCAGACCGACGCGGGGAAGACCGCCGCCGGCACCATCGTGGGCTGGGACGAGGACGTGGTCCTCGTGGAGGACCGCCACCCCCTCGCCGGGGAGGACGTCACCTTCGAGTTCCAGGTGGTGTCCGTGGAGGAGGGCTCTGCCTGACCACGCTCAAGGGCCCTTGACGTGGGCGAAGCTTTACCTTCCCCCAGGGGTACTCCCAGGCATCCAGCTCAGGAGGCTTGGACCCATGCGTCACACCCCCACCCAACGATCGATAGCTGTCTTCGTCCTCGCCATCGCCGCCGCGCTCCTCGCGGCCGGATGCCTCGGCTTCGGCTCCGACGAGGACCTCGAGCAGTCCAGCACCCCGCTTCCCGACACCGACGAGATCACGCGCACCGCCCGGAGCGTGGCCCACACCGCCACCGGCGAGCTCGTGGACCTCCCCTCCGGCTCCGTGAACATCACGGTGCGCGTGGCAAGCACCGGGCTCTCAGGGGCCGAACCCACCCTCGGTGTCACGAGCGACGGCACCATCTACACGAACCCCTACGAGGTGGACGGTCTCGTGAAGAGCACCGACCACGGCCAGTCCTGGGAGGCCGTGGGAAGCGACGTCCACGACCCCAAGGTGAACTTCGACCCCTGGATGTGGGTCGACCCCGACACGGACCGCGTCTTCAACGCGCCCCTCTACGTTGCCTGCACCCACATGGCGTGGAGCGACGACGGCGGCGACAGCTGGGAGAGCAACCCCGTGGGCGGTTGCGGCCTCCCCGCCCACGACCACCAGAAGCTCACCAGCGGACCGCCCGCCCCCGGCGTGGAGACCGTGGATTACCCCAACGTCCTCTACTACGCGTACAACGGCGCCTTCCGCGGCCTCGTGGGCCCCGACACCGCCGACGGCACCTGGGTCACCACCAGCGTCGACGGCGGCCACACGTGGGCGCCCGGTGAGAAGGTCTTCGAACCCAGCGAGTGCAAGAGCGGCATCAACGGGCCCGTGGCTGTCGGTCCCGAGGGCACCGCCTACGTCGCCCACGGCACATGCCAGGGCACGAAGGTGGCCGTCACCCTCGACAGCGGCCAGAGCTGGGAGGTCGTCCACCACTTCGACGACATCGGCATGTACCGCGGCCTCGCCATCAACCCCGACATCGCCGTGGACAGCGAGGGCAACGCGTACCTCGTCACCCCCGGAGGCGACGGCGAGCTCTACCTCACCGTCGGCCGGAACAAGGGCCAGGTCTGGAGCGAACCCGTGAAGGTCACACCTCCCGAGGTGAACTTCACCGTCTTCAGCGTCGTGGCCACCGGCGAACCCGGCCGCGTGAGCATCGGGTACCTGGGCACCGACGCCGACGCGAGCACCTGGGAGCGGCCCGAACCCAGCTACGCCAGCGACGACACCGTGTGGCACACGTACCTCACCACCGCCACCAACGTGCTGGCGCCCGAACCCACCTTCGTCACCACGCAGGTGACGCCCGACGACGACCCGACGCAACGCGGATGCGTCTGGCTCTGGGGCGGCGGCAACGACTGCCGCAACCTCCTGGACTTCATCGACATGGTGGAGCACGACGGGCGACCCTACCTCGTCTTCGCCGACGGATGCGACGCCTGCGACACCGCCGACGAGAGCCGCGACGCCATCACGAAGGTGGCGATCCTCGAGGAGGGCCCCAGCCTCCTCGGCGGCACGCTCCAGCCCCTGGTGGACCTCGCGTCCGGTGCCGCCGACGGCGCCACCGGGTGACGGCGCCACCACCTACCCCGGGCACCCCAGCGAGGGGAGGGGGCGTCGGCATCCCGCCCGCCCCGCCCCCTTGCCCCTGTCGCTTATGCCAATCTTTATGTACCTCGGGGACCGATGACGGCGTGGATGGGACTGCACCGTCGCGGTTCTCTGCATAGCGCCAGGTGTACCCAGCGCAAGCCCCGTCCAGGGGGAGCGTTGCGTTGTACCTGAAGCGCCTCGAGGTCAAGAACTTCAAGAGCTTCGGCACCAGCAAATCCATCCCGTTCCTCGAGGGCTTCACCTGCATCACCGGACCCAACGGCTCCGGCAAGAGCAACATCGGTGACGCCATCCTCTTCGTCCTCGGCCCCCGCTCCAGCAAGGCCATCCGCGCCGGCAACCTCACGGACCTCATCTGGAACGGCGGCAAGGAGGGCACCCCCGCGCGGGAGTGCGTCGTGAGCCTCATCTTCGACAACGAGGACAGGCTCCTCCCCATCGACAGCGACGAGGTCACGTTCACGCGCCGGGTGAAGGTGAGCAAGAGCAGCGACAACTACTACAGCTACTACTACGTCAACGGCGAGTCCAGCAGCGCCGGGGAGTTCGACGAGCTCATGGCCCACGCGGGCATGAGCGCCGACGGGTACAACATCGTCCAGCAGGGTGACGTCACCCGCATCGTCGAGATGGGGAACCTCGACCGGCGCCGCATCCTCGACGACATCGCCGGCATCACGCAGTTCGACGCCGACATCGACAAGGCCAACGAGGAACGGGCCGAGGTGGAGGAGAACCTCGAGCGCATCGGCATCATCCTCGACGAGATCGACCGTCAACTGGAGACCCTCAAGGAGGAGAAGGCCGCTGCCGAGCGGTACCGGGACCTCAAGGACACGCTCCACCTCGAGAAGGCGAAGCTCGCCGCCAAGCGGAAGGCGAACCTGGAGCAGGAGCTCGCCAAGGTGGAGCGGGAGATCGCCAGCTACGAGGAGGAGCGGGAGAGCCTCGTGGAACGCCTGGAGGAGCTCCAGGGCGACGTCCGCGAAGCCCAGGGCGAGCTCGAGGGCATCGAGGAGGAGATCGCGGAGAAGGGCGGGGAGGAAGCCCGGAAGCTCAAGGAGCGCATCGACGAGCTCAAGCAGGACATCGTGCGCCACACCGAGCGCGTGAACTACTCCCGCACCGAGATCCAGGAGATCAAGAAGGAGCGCGCCGCCGTGGAGGAGGACCTCCGCCGCGTGGAGAAGCAGCTCGGGGAGGTGCAGGAGGAGCGGGAGGAGCAAGGGAACCGGCTCCAGGAGCTCCGGGGGGACCTCGAGGAGCGCACCGACGAGCTGGAGACCCTCCGGGACGACGTGAGCCAGTCCACCGGCCGCGTGGGCGAGCTCCAGCGGGACCTCGCGCAGCTCAAGCAACGCTACGAGGAGAAGCAGAAGGCCCTCCACGAGGCGAAGCTCGAGGCCGACCGCCTCGCGGACAAGCGCGACCGCCTCAGCATCCGCGTAAGCGAGGTGGAGGACCGCGTGGAGACCCAGGAGTTCGAGCTCAAGGACCTCGAGTGGTCCCTCAAGGAGCTTCGGAAGGAGAGCGGAAGCGGCGAGTCCACCGTGGAGGAGCTGGAGCAGGAGCTCCTGGAGAAGAAGAAGGAGGAGAGCGAGCTCACCGAGGAGATCAAGGAGCTCGAGCCCGCCATCCGCAGCCTCCAGAACAAGTACGGGCAGCTCAAGGCCGAGCAGGAGGCCAGCGAGAACATGGCCCGGGGGTACACGCGGGCCGTGCAAGCCATCATCGAGGCTCGGGACCGCGGGGAGCTCGAGGGCATCTGCGGCACCATCGCCGAGCTCGCCACCGTCCCCAGCAAGTACGAGACCGCTCTCGAGATCACCGCCGGCGGCCGCCTCCAGGCCGTCATCACCGAGACCGACGCCGACGCCGCCCAAGCCATCGAGTACCTCAAGCGCAAGAACGTGGGCCGCGTCACCTTCCTCCCCCTCAGCAAGATCAACCCCCGCAAGCCCCGGGGCAAGGCGCATCTCGCCGCCCGGGACGACGACAGCGAGGGCTTCGCCCTGGACCTCGTGGAGTTCGACGACAAGTACCGGCCCGCCTTCTGGTACGTGCTCCGGGACACCGTCATCGTGCGGGACCTCGACACCGCCCGTCGCCTCATGGGCGGTGTGCAGATGGTGACCCTCGACGGGGAGAAGATCGACGCCGGAGGCGCCATGACCGGCGGCTCCAGCAACCGGAGCCGACGCCTCAAGTTCGGTCAGCAGCGGAAGGACGAGCTGGAGAAGGCCGCCAAGGAGCTCCGGGCTGCGAAGGCCCACCATGAGCAACTGGGTGAGCGCCTGACGGAGCTCCGGGACGAGATCCGGGACGTCGAGGAGGAGCTTCGGGACGCTCGGGCGAGCACCGAGAGCAAGGAGGAGAAGCTCGAGGAGCTCGAGGCCACCCGCGGCGAGGTGGAGGGGAAGCTCGAGCAGTTCCGCAACGAGCTGGAGGAGGCCCAGAGCGACCTCGAGGACGCGGAGACGAAGCTGACCACCACGCAAGAGCAGGTGGCGGACCTCAAGTCCCATCTGGAGGACCTGGACGAGGAGCGCGAGGCGAAGAACAAGGCGCTTCACCAGGCCATGCAGAAGGACGAGGCGCAGGAGCTCCAGCGCCTCGAGGCCGAGGTGGCGGACCTCCGGGAGGAGGTGCGGGACGCCGAGGGCCAGGTGGAGACCGTGGAGCAACGCATCGAGCTCGTGGAGGAGCGCCGGGACGAGCTCCAGGGGAAGCTCGAGAGCATCGCCGAGGAACGCGAGGAGCACGAGACCGCCATCGAGGAGCACACCGAGCTCCGGGAGAGCCTGCAGGAGGACCTCGACGAGCTCCTGGCCGTGGAGGCCGAGCAGGATGAGGAGCTCCAGGAGCTCCGGGACCGCCGGGACCGTGTGTACCAACGGAAGACGGAGCTCGAGAGCCGCTGCGGCAAGGTCTCCGACAAGATCGACACCACCGACGACCTCATCGTGGGCCTCCGCACCCGCATCCCCACCATCGAGGACAAGCTGGCGGAAGCGAGCTTCGAGCTCGACGGGTACGACGTGGAGCTTCCCGACGTCATCGAGGAGAGCCAGGACGACCTCCGGAGCGAGGTGCGCAGCCTCGACCGGGAGATCGAGTCCCTGGGCGACGTGAACATGCGCGCCATCGAGGAGTGGGAGCGCCAATCCGAGCGGAAGGAGGAGCTCACCACGGAGCTCGAGCGGTTGGAGGAGCAGCGGGACAACCTCGTGGAGCTCGTGGAGGAGATCGTGGAGCGCAAGACCGGGCGCTTCATGGAGGTCTTCGACGAGATCAACGAGAACTTCCAGCGCGTCTTCAGCCGCCTAAGCGACGGCGGGAAGGCCCGATTGGAGCTCGAGCACCCCGACGACCCCTTCGAGGGCGGCCTCATCATGAAGAGCCAACCCAAGGGGAAGAAGGTGACGCGTCTCGAGGCCCTGAGCGGCGGGGAGAAGAGCCTCACGAGCATGGCCTTCATCTTCGCCATCCAGGAGTACGAGCCCTCGCCCTTCTACTACCTCGACGAGGTGGACCAGAACCTCGACGGCGTGAACAGCGAGCTCCTCGCCCGCATGATCAAGGCGAACAGCCGCCAGAGCCAGGTCATCATGGTGAGCCTCCGGAAGGTCTCCCTGAAGGAGAGCGACCACGTCTACGGCGTCACCATGACCGACAGCGGCGTGAGCGAGGTCCTGGGCGAGGTCAACATCGAGGAGATCGTGCACGAGGAGACCGATGCCACCGCGGAGGTGCCAGCATGAGCAGGTGGTCCGAGGTGATGTGCTGATGGCCGCGGCTGAGCCCGAGGGCATCGCCGAGATGGCCGAAGGGCCCGAGGGTCCTGAGGGCGCGGATGCGGCCTCAGGGCGCGAGGATGGCAAGGTCGTGAACCACCTGCTCTTCCACAAGGCTCTCATCGACGTGCCCGCTGAAGGCCGCCGAGGCCTTCGAGGGCCCGAGCTGAGGATGGCCGCGAAGCGGCCGACACAAGCGAGGCGGATGAAGGAGGCGGGATACTGATGGCAGCGGCTGACGGCAAGGTCGTGAACCACCTGCTCTTCCACAAGGCTCTCATCGACGAGGAGGACGACGGCGAGCGCCTCAACGACTACCTGCGCCTCGTGGAGGAGGCCGAGAGCGGCGAGCACGTGAGCATCGAGGACCCCTTCGACCGCGCCATCAGCGTGGCCTTCGAGCTCGTCATCGACGAGCACCTGGACCCCTGGCGCATGGACCTCGTGCGCTTCAGCAGCATGTACCTCGACCGCGTGCGGGAGACGGAGGACCTGGATCTCGTCACCGCCGGGCGCCTCGTCTTCATGGCCTGGCGCATCCTCCGCATGCAAAGCGAGGAGCTGCGGGAGCAGGCCGATCCCCCGCCGGAGCCCGAGCCGGAGTGGGATGCGGGGTGGGACGACCTCCAGTTCGGGGACTGGCTTGCCGACGACGCGGATTACGAGTACACGACCCGCGTGAAGGAGGGTGAGCGCGCCCCCATCGACGAGAAGGTGCGGCGCAAGGGCGACCGCAAGGTCACCCTCTTCGAGCTCGTGGGCGCCCTGGAGGAGGCGCGGCGCGAGAGCGAGCTGCGGCAGCTCCTCAACGAGAAGCGCAGCGAGGAGCGTGAGGCTCGCAAGCGGGACCGCGTCGAGCCCGAGAGCGTTACCCACGCCGAGGACCAGGAGGCCGACATCGCCCAGGTGTGGCAACGCATCAACCGGTTCAACGGCCGCCCCATCCCCATCACGAGCCTCCGCAGCCCCCAGCGGGAGGACCTCGTCACCACCTTCACCAGCATCCTCTTCCTCGCCCGGGACGAGCGCGTGCGGGTGTGGCAGGAGGAGTTCCCCTACGGCATGATCTACGTGAAGAACCTCACCCTCGATGGCGAGGCGACGCCGACGTCGGTGGAAGCGGCGGAGGGGAGCCCGGCGCCGTCCGAGGGTCGCGAAGCGAGCGGAGACGGTGGCGAGGGGAGCCCGGCGCCGTCCGAGGGTCGCGAAGCGAGCGGAGACGGTGGCGAGGGGAGCCCGGCGCCGTCCGAGGCGGACGACGCGACCCCGGACGCAACCGAGG